>DASXPA010000146.1:0-3944 GCA_036493915.1 Chthoniobacterales bacterium
GAGCGCGGTCGCACAGATGATCGCGTCCGGCAATTTCAGATGCTGCTCGCGACGGAGTGCAACGGCTCGGCTACGAATCGCCGGGGTGAGCTCGCAGACCGCGAGGTTCGCGATGAAGGCGCGAACTTTCTCCTCTTCCTCGGGAGCTAATGAGGGCCAGGCGAGCAACTCCATCTCCGTCGTCACGGAGATGCCGTAATCGCCCGCTGGAATGGGATCAGCCAGCCGGCCGCCCAGAAGATAAAGGGCGACATTCGTGTCGAACAGCCCAGTCATGCCCACTCGCCGCGCATGCGCTGCTGCCATGCGAGGGGATCTTCCGGTAAGCGGATGACGCCGGAGAACTCGTGCAGATCGACCGGCGGTTTGGGCGCGTCTTTGCCGTTCACGCGTGCTGCGAGGAAATCGAGCAGCTGCCTTTTCTCTTCGGTCGGCAAGGCATCCGCTGCGGCTTCTAATTCGGCAAGGCTCATGCGATGCGGAAGATTACCACTCTCGGTGAGGCGCGCGAATCAAACTTCGCAGGATGGTCGAGAAGAATTTGTGCGCGATCGTAGATGCCAACTCCGATGCGCGCCGCTGCGCCGGGATCGCGGCGCGCGATGTAGCGAAAGATCGCTTCGATGTCGCCCGATGCTTTCTCCGTCCAGACTATTTTCCGGTCCATTGACCGATCCGAGTCTTCATTTCCTCGTTGGTGACCAGACGTCCGCTTTGGATGTCCTCCTCCGCCTCGCGGATAGCGGCGAGAAACGCGATCTCGTCGGTCACATCTCGATAGTCGATGTCATCCGGGAGCCGGCTAATCGCCTGAAGGACCTGTTCTTTGACGCTCATGCGCCGAGCCTACCGGAACGGAGCTAGCTGGGCAATCCCGCAAAAGCATAATGAAAAGAGAGGCGGCCGAGGTCAGCTTTAGAATCTCGGTAAACTCGCGACTCGTGCCGGTTATCGTATAGAACATCATGGCGGAAATCGATTACGTCCTTGGCACTCATGATGATGAGATTGCGCGGCTGGGGTTGCAGCATCGCGTCTGGCGGGATGCGGTGACGGCGGCGTGGCAGCGCGCGGGAATCACGGAAGGCTGGCAGGTGCTCGATGTCGGCGCGGGGCCGGGCTATGCGGCAGCGGACCTGGGCGAGATCGTCGGGGCGCGTGGTGGCGTGCTGGGCGTCGAGCGCTCGCCGCGGTTTGCGGCGGCGGCGCGGGAGCGTTGTCAGCGTCGCGGGCTGACGAATGTGGAGATCGCCGAGGGCGACCTGATGGAGGTGTCGTTAGGCGGACGGCAGTTCGACGCGAGCTGGTGTCGCTGGGTGGCGTCGTTCGTGGCGTCGCCGCGGACGCTGGTGGGGAAGGTCGCGGGTGCGCTGCGGCCGGGCGGGGTCGCCATTTTCCACGAATACAGCGATTACCTCACCTTCCGCTTCCTGCCGGTGCGGCTGGCGCTGGAGAAGTTCGCGGTCGCGGTGAGCGAGAGCTGGTGCGATGCGGGCGGCGATCCGAATGTGGCGCGGCAGCTACCGGGGTTGCTGCGCGAGGCGGGGATGCGGGTGGTGGAAATTGTGCCACTGGTGCGGACGATCTCGCCCAGGAGTTACACCTGGCAATGGCCAAAGAGTTTTATCGAGATCAACGTGGCGCGGTTGCAAGAACTAGGCCGCATCTCGGATGAACTCGCGGCTGATATTCTGCGCGAATTCCGCGACGCCGACTCCGATCCGGAGTCATGGGTGGTGACGCCGTTGTTTCTCGAGATTGTGGCGCGGAAGGAGTGACCGGTGGCCGGTGCGGCGGGGAAGGGCGGGAACAACCAGAATGTAGCCGTTCATCCAGTAGCTCTCAGTCTTTCAGCTTGTCAGCGTTTCAGATTCAGTTAGAACCGAGCGGGCGCCCGCGCCTGCCCCATGGCTTCCTTTTTTGCCGAGCTGCAGCGACGCAACGTTTACAAGGTTGCGGTCGCGTACGCGGTCGTCGGCTGGCTGCTCATCCAGGTCGCGACCCAGGTCTTTCCGTTCTTCGAAATTCCGAATTGGGCCGTGCGCCTGACCGTGCTCGTCATCATTATCGGGCTTCCGATCGCACTCGTCATCGCCTGGGCGTTTGAGCTCACGCCGGAAGGCATCAAGCGAACGGAGGAGGTGGACGCTTTGCCGAAGGAGGGCTCCAGAGGCCGTGCCTGGATTTTTGTGGTGATAGCCGCCGGGCTGCTGTCGCTGGGGTTGTTCTTTCTCGGACGCTACACGGCATCCCGGCAGCCGACGGTCTCCACAGCGCTGGCGAAATCGATCGCCGTCTTGCCTTTTGCAAACCGCAGCGAAGACAAAGCGAACTCTTATCTGGCTGACGGCATTCAGGATGATATCCTGACGCGTCTGGCAAAAATCGACGACTTGAAAGTGATCTCGCGCACCTCGACGCAGCGTTACAAAAGTTCGCCTGAAAACCTCGTCGAGATCGCGAAGGAACTCAGCGTCGCGTATGTCCTGGAAGGAAGTGTCCAGAAAGTGGGCGACCGCGTTCGGGTAAATGTGCAGTTGATCAACGCGCCCACGGATACGCATGTCTGGGCCGAGGTGTACGATCGGACGCTGGCCGACATCTTCGCCGTGCAAAGCGAGATTGCCGGCACAGTCGCGAAAGCGCTCCGGGTGAAGCTCTCCAGCCGTGAGCAAGAGGCCGTCGCATTGCGGCCCACGGAGAACCCGGAGGCCTACGATGCGTATCTGCGTGGGGTCGCGATTTGGAACAGTCTCAGCATGTCGCCGGAAAGTCTGCAGAAAATGGCGGAGGCGTACTCGCGCGCGGTGGAGCTCGATCCGAGCTTCGCACTCGCCTGGGCGACGTTGTCAGTGGCGCAGACATTACGCTACGCGACCTATGACCCGACTGCTGAACGGTTGGCCGATGCGAAGCGCGCTCTCGATAACGCGATGAAATTGCAGCCGGATTTGGGCGACGCCTGGTTCGCGCTCGGGCTCTACCGGTATCGTGCCCTGAACGACTACGAAGGCGCCCTGAAAGCTTTCCAGGAAGCGATTGAACGTGGAGTCAATCGCGCGATGTCGCTGGAATTCTCCGGCTATGTGAAACGACGCCAGGGCAAATGGGAGGAAGCGCTCGCCCACCACAAGCAATCGGCCGAGCTCGACCCGCGGAACCCGATCATCTTCACGGAACAAGCCGTGACTTATCGTTGCCTGCGGAGGTTTCCCGAAGCCCACGCCTCGGTCGATCGCGCGCTCGTGATTCTTCCTGACAGCCAGGACCTATTTGCCCAAAAAGCGATGCTTTACCAGGCGACCGGGGATCTCGCGGCGGCCGGACGATTAATCGAACGCCTGGCCGTCAACGCCAGCGAACCCATGGCTATCCAGCCGCGCTTCACCCAGCTGATGTTTACCGGAAAGTACGCCGACGCAGCCACACTCTTGCAACACCTGCTCGAGACCGGCGGTGAATCGTTGCCGGCCAACCTGCGGGCAGCCTATCGCACCCATCTCGGATTAGCGAAACGCCTCGCCGGCGACAACGACGGCGGGACCCGCGAGCTAACCCGCGGCCGGGATGCATTGGAAGCGTTCCGGCGAGAAAACGCTGTCGGCGAAGGTTACCTCGAAGACCTGATGATGGTCGAAGCCGCGCTGGGTAACCGGGCCGCTGTCGATCAGCACGCGTCAAAGTTACAGGACAGGATTGCGAAGGATGCCTTTAACGGCCCGACGCTCGAATTGGACATCGCGATTGCGCGTGCCCAACTCGGCCAGGCCGACGAAGCCATTTCAATCCTCCGCGATCTGCTCCGGAAACCGGGAGACGATTGCATCACTGTCGCCCTCCTCCGCGCCGACCCCGTCTGGAATCCGATCCGGAACGATCCGCGTTTTCAGACTCTGGTAGCAGCGAAGTAAGCGACAGGCGCTGAGCGGGCGGCATCTCTACGC
>DASXPA010000147.1:0-4745 GCA_036493915.1 Chthoniobacterales bacterium
CGCCCCGCGCGTGCGGCAGTTTGCGGTTTGAGCGATGATTGTAGCGTGCGTTTCTCGGTGCGCTTAAGATCCGCTGTGACAGCCGACCCCCTACAATCACTCCTTCCGATGCCGATCGTAGGGAATGATGCTGTCCCATTCGTCCGCCGATGAGCGCGCGACGAAGGCGACGACCGGCTCGGTCTCACTCATGTTGAAGACTTCATGCGGCACGTCCGGCTTTATGTAGATAAAATCGCCGGCCTCATTCTCCAGCACGTTCCTAAGTCCCGGTCCAAATTCGTGCCGCACTTTTCCTTCCAGGATATAAAGAATCAACTCAAAGCCGACATGGATGTGCGCATAGGCGACCCCCCCGGGCGGGATGGTTGCGATATTGGCTGAGAGTCGGGTCGTTCCGACATTCTTCGCCGACATGCCTTGTTTGTAGTGAATGCCGTTCCAGTCCCGTCGCGCGCCGCCGCCCCGGATGGTGAGAATCCCGTCGTGATCCTCGACTGCGTTGAGTTCGATGCCGTCCTCGCTGCTGCCCATCATGTTACTTGGCCGTTCCCTGAATTTCAGCGACCAGGGAATCGGCTTGATAAACATTCCGAAGCGCTTCCAGGATCGCCGCCGAATCCACTGAGACCGCGCGCGCTTGTTTGTCGGTGTAAATATAATCGAGGACGAGCGATTGAATGTCGCCGTCGAAGATGATGCCGACAAATTCCCCGTTGCGATTGACGACTGGGCTGCCGCTGTTTCCGCCGATGATGTCCGCGTCGCAAACAAAGTCGAAGTTTGTGCCTAACGAGAGTTTATCTTTGCGGTCGACCCAACGCTGCGGGAGATCGAAGGGCTCCTTATTCTCATGCGCAGCGGCCCGCTCGTAGAGGCCGCTCATATGAGTGAAGGCGGGAATCTGTTTTCCGCTTTCCTCATACCCGCGCACGGTGCCGTACGCGAGGCGGAGCGTGAAAGTCGCATCGGGGTAGTTATTCGTCCCTTCGATCGCGAAACGGGCTTTGGCAATATGCGCGTAGGCCTGCTGTTTCGCTTCATCGTTACTGTCGTACGTCTTGAGCGCGGCGCGCGCTGCGGGATCGATCAGCATCGCGAGGTCGAGCATCGGATCGTGCGCCGCTGTAATCGCGGCGCTATCGGCGCTGTAGAGCTTTTTGCGAAAGGCTACGTCCTTCAGCTTCGTGCCGGTCACTAGCTCCGCCGCCCGCTCCGAGGGCGACTTAGCTGCGAGAACTTTCTTCACCAGCGGATCATCCGTGCCGAAACGAGATGCGAGGTCGGTCAACGAGTCAGCCAGCAAGAGTTCCTCGACATTGTCGTAGATCGGCTCGGCGGAGAAGAGGCGAAGTTCAAGCGATTCTCGCGAGCTTTCGCGATAAGGCGGCAGGCGCTCACCGTTTGGTTTCTTTCGCTCTTCGGCGTTACGCACCAGCGTCCGAGCGTCATCGAAAAGCGTCCCGGCGAACCCGCGCGGGTGACCACCCCGGCCCTCATAGTAATCGTAGCTCGGCGCGTTCTTGATGATGGCTGTTTGCGCGGTTTTGATTTTGCCGTAGGCGGCGAGCGCTTCTTTGAACTTTGCGTCCTGGCCGGCGCGCGCTCGCATCTCCTGGCGCTGTTTACCTTCCTCGGCTTCCAGCTTTGCGAAAATCGTGGGATCGAGCAGACCGGCAAGCATGCCTTTGAGCGCTTTGCGGCTGTTCTGCACGCCGAACAGGTCGTCGCGCGCCCGTCGGGCGTTTTCGATCGAGCGCTCACTGAAACTCTTGAGCGCGACTTCGCGGCGGAAAAGCTGTTGCAGCCTTTCCGGCAAGGCGCGATCGCGCGCGTCGGCTAACTCAAAGGTCGTGAGCTCCCGATCGGTCCGGCCGGGATTGCCACTGACAAAAACCAGGTCTCCTTCTTTCGCGCCGGTGGAATTGAACTTGAGGTAATTCTTCAGGTGAGCAGGTTTGCCATTCTCATAAACCCGGAAGAGACAGATATCGAGATCGTAGCGCGGATACTCGAAGTTATCCGGGTCGCCGCCGTAAAAGGCGGCCTCCTGCTCGGGCGCAAACACGAGCCGGACATCGGTATAAGTCTTGTAGCGATAAAGCTGATAAGAGCCACCTTCGTAAAGGGTGATGACATTGCTGCGCAGCCCGGTCTTGTCTTTCGATTCCTTTTCGATCTGCGCGATGATCGCGCGCCGGGCCTTCAAGGCCGCATCCGCATCCATCGAGGGTTTGATTGCGGCGTTGACGCGGTCGGTGACATCTTCAACAGACTCAAGGACGTTGAGTTCGAGGTCGAGAGCGCGTTGTTCTTCGGCCTGCGTTTTGGCGTAGAAGCCTTCCTTGAGGTAGTTATGCTCGGCGCTGCTCAGTTTCTGTAAAGTATCAGCGCCAACGTGGTGATTCGTGATCGTCAGCCCATCGGCGGAAATGAAAGAGCCGCTTCCGCCGGAGTTGAAACGCACGCTGGATTTCTGTAAATGATCGAGCCACTGCGGCGTTGGGTCGAAATGATACTTCTCCTTTAGTTGCTTGGTCGGCGGGTTGTTAAAGAGCCACATGCCTTCATCGGCGTGGGCGGTGGCGAGGCCGACACTGAGCGGCAGGAGTAAGAGCAGCGAACGGAACGGAATCATGCCCGACTGTAGAACGTGCTGCGCATTACGCCAGACACACTTTGCGGCCTCTCTGGAAGTCCGCATCCGGGCCGAGGCGAGTGGCGATCCTACAGCGCGCCGGAATCATAGGCGCGTTCACCATGGAGAGAAGCGTCCAGGCCGAGATCCTCATCTGCCTCCGACACCTTGACCTTCGTGACGAGGTTAATGACCGCCAGCATGACATAAGTGAAGAAAAAGGCGTAGAGCGACGCGCCGATCACGGCAGCGCACTGAATGATGAAGAAATGAGTGCCGCCGGCGAGCAACCCATTGGCGCCGGCAGCGTTCATCGCTTTCGAGGCGAAGACACCTAGCAGTATGACTCCGAGCGCGCCGCCGATCCCGTGAACACCCCAGACGTCGAGCGCATCATCCCAACCGAGTTTGTTTTTGAGATGGACCGCGAGATAGCAGACAACGCCGGCCGCCATTCCGATCAGGGCCGCGGAAGGTAGCGATACATATCCGGCCGCGGGAGTAATCGTCGCCAGTCCCGCGACGGCGCCTGTGAGTAAGCCGACGAACTTCGGCCGCCGTTGCACGCTCCATTCAATGGCGAGCCAGACAACGGCCGCGAAAGAGGCCGCGACGTCCGTGTTGAGAAAGGCCAGACCCGTGATCGCGTTCACGTCCAACTCGCTCCCGGCATTGAAGCCATACCAACCAAACCAAAGCAGCCCTGTCCCAATGGCGATGAGAGGGATGCTGTTCGGTGGCGATTCCTTGTCGCGACGGTGGCCGACATAAAAAACAGAAGCGAGCGCGGCAAAGCCGGCGATGGCGTGGACAACGATGCCGCCGGCGAAATCGATCACGCCGAGGCGCGCGAGCAGGCCACCGCCCCAGACCATGTGGGCGAAAGGATAGTAAACACAGAGCTGCCAAAAGACGAGAAAGACGAGATAGGCCTTGAAGGTTACACGATTGACAAAGGCGCCCGTAATGAGCGCCGGAGTGATGATGGCGAACATCATTTGATAAGCCATGAAGACGAACTCGGGTAACTTATGATTTCCTGGAAAAGGCGAATTCAAATTGACGCCGTGCATAAAGGCTTTGTCGAGGTTGCCGATGAGCCCGCCTAACGAGTCCCCGCTAAAGCAGAGCGAGTAGCCGAGGACAAACCACATGATTGTGGTGACGCCCATCGAGACGAAGCTCTGGATCATGATCCCAAGGATGTTGCGCTTGCCCGCGAGCCCTCCGTAGAAGAAAGCGAGGCCAGGCGTCATGAGCATGACGAGGCTGGTGGCGAGAAGCATGAAGCCGGTGGTTCCTGTGTCGAACATAAGCGCGGGATTTGTTAGGGCCGCTGTTTTAGCAGCGCGGGGATTCCATGGCGAGCTTCTTTTCTGCCGGTCGCGCTGATAGGCTTGGAGCCTGGTTTCTGGCAAGGTTGCGGCTTTTCACCGGGCAGAAATCGAATAGGATTCAGCTGATGCTTCGCGCCATCACACGAGTCTGCGTCCGCTACGCGGAGCGTTACATTCCCGATCCCTACCTTTATGCTCTGCTTCTGACCTTCATCACGGCAATCGGGGCCTGGTTCTTGACCGCGTCGGCGCCTGCCAAAATTGTCACAACTTGGTACGACGGCATCTGGAAGATTCTCGCCTTCGCGATGCAGATGGCGCTCATCCTCGCGACCGGCGTCGCGCTGGCCGACGCGCCGCTGGTGAAGCGCCTTCTGCAAAGAGTCGCCTCGTTCCCCCGGCGACAGGCAGGCGCCGCGGTGACGGTGTTTCTCGTCTCTGCCATCGGCTCCTGGTTGAATTGGGGGTTCGGTTTGGTCGTGGGTGCGATCCTCGCGCGCGAAGTCGCCAAGCGGGTGCGTCAAACCGACTTCGGCCTGCTCGTCGCCGCCGCTTATATGGGTTTCATTGTCTGGGCCTCCGGCCTCTCGAGTTCGATCGCGCTCGCTTCGGCGACTCCGGGAAGCGCCCTCAATATCATCGAAAAAGAGACCGGTCGAATCGCCGGACTCAACGAGACCATCTTCGCCGCCTATAACCTGGTCCCGACCATTCTCATCGTCTGCCTCATCCCACTGTTGCTGACCTTAATCGCGCCACCACCCGGGGAG
>DASXPA010000148.1:0-6770 GCA_036493915.1 Chthoniobacterales bacterium
TATTCCACAAATTTTAACGTACATGATTCGCTGGTCTTTCGGACCTCGGCCTCTACCCGCGCCGCTTAAAACCTAAAGTCCCCTAATGACTATTAACAAATAATCGATAACTGCGAGGCTGCGCTTCGCCACCGGCAACAAAACAACAGCGGCGGCGGCGGCGTAACACGATGATTGTGGCCGCGATAATTATCGCCAGCGCAATTCTCGCCGACGGAATTTGGCTGGCGCGGCGCGGAGGTAATCCCGTTGCCGCTGTTGTTGAAAAAAGCGTTGCCGTTCTATCGAGGTGATAAAGCAAGCGCGGAGCAAGCGTTCACTGCGGCGCATAACGAACTAGAACCACCAAGAACAACAAACGCCGATTCTGCCGATTTCTATCGGGACGAGTCTTTTATTCTCGCCGGCCTTGGTTAGCATAACGAAGCGGTGGACGCAGCCCGCAAAGCAATCACGCTGTCGAAGGACGATAACTTCATTTTTTACCTCGCTCAGATTCATGCCCATTTCGGCGATGCCGACCTTGCGTTCGAATCGATGCAAAAACTGATCGACAAACCGACCGGCGGCGGACAACTGTGCGCGGCATCTCTACGACACGATCCGATGTGGGACCCAATTCGCAAAGATCCGCGCTTCGAAAAAGCGATAGTCTCACTCGAGGCGAAGGAGTTGAAGTAGCCTGCTCTGAGGTTTGCTGGGTTTTTCGTTGAGCACAAAAAGATCGGGACAACGCCCAGCGCCAATTCAGACGCGCGTGGACCGCAGATTTCTGATTTCCCATTACCTTCTTGCCCTTCGCTCCTCGCTCCTCGTGCGATAGGCTCGCGAGCTGGGGCGCTGGCTAGGGGCCAGAGGAAAATTGATCCTCTTTCTTTTTGAACAGAATATTGAACGTGGTCAGCGAGCCATAGCAGCGAGTGATGTATTGCTGGAGCTCGAACTTATCGGCATCACTCAGTTTATCGCTCGCGTTCACCTTCTGCTCCAGCACGCGCAGGTTATTGCGGATCATAACGATCTTGTGAAAAAACATCTCCAGCGGCACTTCCTTCGCCTGCACTGACGCATCCGCCGGACGCAGCACGAGCGTGCCGTTTTGCCACCGATTCGCGATACCTTGCACGATCGTCTCATCTTTCTCCAGTCCGAGCGCTTCCACGACGGCGTGCGCAGTTTCGCGGATGAAATTGCTCAGCGGAACCTGCAGTTCCGACACCGCTGCCGTAGGTTCTGCCGGGGTGAGTTCGCTCGACGCGGGAGCGATCGTCCGTCGCGTATTATCGAAGGAGATATCGGCGGTGAGCTCGGTGAGCGCTTTCACCACTCCGACGCCGTATTGCGGGTGCCGGACCTCCATCCCAATATAAAGACTCTGAATTGGCATCGACATGCGTTCAATCTGCACCAACCCTGCGAACTCCGCCATGTGCCAGCGCCCTAACGGCTCCCAAGCGATCTCGGTGAATGGAGCGAACGGGAAAAGCGATATGCAAGAATGCGAGCCGAACTGCCGTAGCTGCGAAGGAAGCAGTGAGTGAGTTTTGTAGGGCAAGCGCTCCCGCTTGCCATTCCATGGATCGGCAGGCGACGCGCCTGCCCTACAATTCGATAACGATAGTTGCGAGGCTTTGCCTCGTCTGGCCTCCGACCTCTGATCACCGATCACTAAAAAGAAGAGTAACTACCGCGTCAGGAGGCACTCGCATCTGCCCCAGCGTCGCGCGCGGCATTCGCGTTACGCTGAAACACGTCTTTATCCGAGGCCAGGGCGTTCTCCAGGTTTGCGATGTGGAGACGGGCCAAGGACACATAGCCTTTCATATCCTCGGTATCCAATTGCGCCATCTCGCGGACAGAAGCGTCCTCGTGTTCGCGAAAGAGTTGCGCGGCGCGCTGGGCGCGGTGTTTGGGCAAGCCGAGCGCGACCAGCGCGTCCACACTCAGATGAACTGCGCTTTCGAAAGTCTCGCGGTAAACGTCCTGCACGCCGCGGCGCAGCAACTCGTAAGCATGCTGTCGGCTGGTGGCGCGCGCGAGAATGCGCAGCTGCGGAAAATGTTCCCGGATGAGATCGACGATTTTTAGCGCCTGCTCCTCCTGGTCGATCGCGATCACGAAAAGCTGCGCCCGCTCCGTGCCTGCCGTTCGCAAGAGATCGAGCCGCGTGGCATCTCCGTAGTACGACTTAATTCCGAAACGGCCGAGTGTTTCTACCTGCTCGGCATCGTGGTCCAGCACAGTTGTGCCATAACCGTTCAAGCGCAGCAGACGCGCCACGATATGGCCGAAGCGGCCCACTCCCGCCACGACCACCGGGTTGTCGCGCTCGTCTATCTCGTCCGGTTCGCGTTCCGGCAGCACGCTCGCGAAGCGCGGCTGCACCAGCCGTTCATTGATTGTCATTAGGACCGGCGCGGCGGCCATCGTGAGCGCGACGGTCACGACGAGCAGATTCGCCATGTCGGAGGTAAGGACGCCGTTTTGCGTCGCAAAGGAACAAAGCACGAACGCGAATTCTCCGCCTTGCGCCAGAGCGAAGGCGAAGAGGTAGCGCTGCGTCGGCTCAAGCCGCGAGTAACGACTCACCGCTAGGAGAACGAGGAACTTTACCACTAGAACCGCGACGACAAGCGACGCCACAATTCCCGGTGATCGCGCGATCAGGGCGAAGTTAATTCCCGCGCCCACGGAGATGAAAAACAGACCGAGCAACAAGCCTTTAAAGGGCTCGATGTCCGTCTCGAGTTGATGTCGATATTCGCTCTCCGCGAGAACCACGCCGGCGAGAAAGGCTCCGAGCGCGGGCGATAAGCCAACCCTTTGCATGAGCAGGGCGATCCCGACGACAAGCAGCAAAGCCGTGACCGTAAACATCTCCCGGAGATGGGTCGCTGCGATGTAGCGGAAGAAGGGCCGCAGCAGAAATCGGCCGGCGAGGATAACCGCGGCTATTGCGGCCAGGACGACGAGAGTATGTTGCCAAGCAGGTAAATCGCCGAGCGAGCTGACCTCGGAATGGTTATCCCCGGTTGGCGTTACCGTCGCAAGCAGCGGGAACAACGCGAGAATCGGAAGAACAGCGATGTCCTGAAACAAAAGGACCGCAAACGATGCCTTGCCCCCGGCAGTCTTCATCAGGTTTCTCTCGTTCAGCAACTGCAGCACAATTGCGGTCGAAGACATCGCCAGGATGAAGCCGACTGCGGTCGCGATCTGCCACGGCACGCGCAAGAGAAGCGCAAGGCCTGAAATCGCGGCCGCTGTCCCCAGGACTTGCGCGCCGCCCAAGCCGAGGATCGGTCCGCGCATGTGCCACAGAATCGCCGGCCGCAATTCGAGCCCGATCACGAAGAGCATCATGACCACGCCGAACTCGGCGACGTGTCTCACATCCTGGCCTTCGGTCTCTACCAATCCGAAGCAGAACGGGCCGATCACGACTCCCGCGAACAGGTATCCCAAGACCGACCCGAGCCCAAGCCGCTTCGCCAGCGGCACGGAAATGACGGCCGCCAGCAGATAGATAAACGCTTGGGAAAAAGTCATGAGGCCTCACCCTGGCTTTCCATTGCGCGAGGGGAAACTACTCAAGCCATCCCATTTGTCTTCTCGGCGCCTCAAATCATTGGCGATTGGAAGGCCGGCCGTTGCTTCGCAGCCGTTACGGCGGCGAATGGAGCGAACGCGAAAAGCGATATGCAAGAATGCGAGCCGAACTGCCGTAGCTGCAAAGGAAGCAGTGAGTGAGTGTGGGCAGCGCGCGAGTTTTGTAGGGCAAGCGCTCCCGCTTGCCATTCCATGGATCGGCAGGCGACGCGCCTGCCCTACAATTCGATAACCGATAACTGCGAGGCTTCGCCTCGTCTGGCCTCCGACCTCTGATCCGCAACTTCTGATCTCTGCCCTATGCCCTCTGGACTCACCGCGCGTCCGATGCGCTACTTCAAAGTGACCTCGCGCATGAGCTTGTTGCCCATGATCTCCCGAATCTCCATGCGTTTGATCGCACCCTGCCGCTGAGCATCTTCACTCCCGAGGATTTTGTCAGCGATCGGATCGGCTTTTTCCCGCAAACCATCGAACGCGGCCATGTTTTTGTACTCCACCATGAGCACGATATCGAAGTCCTGTGGGTTCGCATCGTTTCCGAGAAGAACTTTGTAATCCATGATGAGGCCTTGCTTTTTCATCTCATCATTCGTGGACTTGTATATCTTGGCCAGAGTTTTGAGGTAATCATCGCTCATCCCAGGCTTTGTTTTCACCATTGTGATGCCCCACACCGGACCTTCTGTGTACGGTGCGTCGCTTTGTGCCCGCACCAGTCCTGCGCCTACCACTGCTAGCGCCGCGCATGCGGCAAGCGTTACGAGTCTTTTCATTGCTGGTATTTACTTTCTAAGTTTAACCGCCTCTTGATTGAGTCGGTGTGACTAAAAAAATGCCGCGCAACGCACAGGCCCGTCAACAATATTCCACCGCCTAACTGAGACGACACCACCACAAATAATAGATAGCTCGGCTAGCGCCGCTCGCGTGTAGACAATGTCCGTAGCTCTGTAGTATTTCGTAGCTCCGTCTGGTCCTATTGTCCCGTTGTCTCGTTTTCTCGTTTTCTAGTTCGTAGTCATGTAGTCTTTTGTCGATCTCTGACCTGACTTCCCACCTCTGCCCCTCCGAGCTCCCAGCCCCGAGCTCCTAGCTAACTGTGAGGACTGACCGATACTCAGGTAAATGAATCGGCGAGTGGATCCCAAAAATCTCCTTCCAACCCAATGCTCTCGAAGATGCCTCGCATCTCTGCGGCGGCTGGTCGACGTGACACCTCCTCTAGTCGTGTGCTATACCAAGTGACGGCCAGGTGCCATAGTTGGTCCATTCGAACAATCGGCCACGGAATAACTCCCCTTGCCTGACACCACTCAGCTACGAGTTCTTCCGACCGGAAGAAGAGCATGTTGCTTCAGGTAAACACCAGGTCGTCCCACCATTTCGCTGCCGGCACCAGGCAGTGAAAGAGCCAGCTCGACGGCTCGGGCCCATTTACACCTATCTCCAGATGTAGTGGCTGGAGGCTTTGCTCGCAACGCGAATGAATTAGTCCGGGGCGATGAAGCGCGGCCGGGATGCCGAGCGCATCCCAGGCACAGTTCGCGTAGTAGTGAACACCATCGACAATTACGTGATGCTGGGTGGGGACGCCCGAGAAAGGCGGTGCCATCCGGATAGTGACGCCATCCGGTTCAAGAAGAAGGAGCCGACTGGCGCGCAATCGAGCATAAGCTTCTTTGATAGCGGCAGGAGTGGCTCGCACCTTCTCCGCCACTGCCTCCAGCGATGGCGGACTGCCTGACTCGGCGGTTGCGCGGTAAAGGGCAACTTTCACGCTGGTATCAAAAGAATACTTCTCAGGCATTGTTTTGTAACCCTAACCCTAATTATGTGACAGTTCGTCTTTTTTTACGAACGACCCTCCACGTCTCCCCTTAAAGTGCGATCATGACAACGACGGAGGAAGGCGCAGCAGCCAATTATCAGCCGCACAAAACCCTCGTTGTTCTCGAAGATCATTCAAATACTCCGGGCAATTATGTTCTCAACGGACCTGGTCACGGCGTGGACAAGCATGGCGATGTGAATACAACGGCGATTAAACCCGGCACACACGTGCGTGTTTATTATCTAAACGAGGGAAATGCGCGGGTGGTTGATCACGTAGTTGTGTATTGATCCGGCCGACTCGGGCGATCCAGTAAGAGCAGGGCCGTAGGATTGCGAAAATCCTGCGCCTCTTTGGTCGAAATCTCACATCTCTGCTGCCTGTTCCCCATTGCCCTATTAAATTTTACACTTGACCGTAACATTCTAAAATGCCTCGCATTTCCCCTTTCTGCGCTCCTCGCTACAAGTTCCACACTTGTTCAGCGTTTCGGCTTGCCGCGCCGCTGCTCATCTCAGGCAACCCTTCGATTCGCGATTTTGAAAATTTCGAATCCAAACGGACTCGGACACGCATCCTTATCCAAAGGGCAATTATGAAACTGACTCCTGTGGAGGGCGGTAGATGGAAATTCAGGTTGGGTTCGCTCGGCCTTGGAGTGCTCGCGGCCAGTGCCGTATTCGGAGCCTCGCTAGCGGTTTCGGATGACCTGCGGCTAATGTACCTCGTCGGAGCAATTGTGCTTTTTTGTGGCGCGACATGGATGGGCGCCAAGAGTTGGCGAGACTGGTTGAGCCCTTGTCTGTTATACCTGCCGTTGGCGGGCATGTTTGGCTTTTTCGTTTTGGGTCAGTTGCCGTTTCTATGGCCGCATTTGTTGTTATGGGCCCTCGCAATTGCGATCGGATTGTCTCTGTTAATTACGGGGCTGAACCGCAAGGTCAGGATCTCCGGAGTCGTCATCTTGTTCGCCCTCTCGGCCTGGTACTGCATGTCTTACATCCCTGATCAGATGAAGCGGTCCACGAATCATTTCGGCGATGGCGGCCGCGCCCGAATTTGCTTTTCAAGCGGTCAGCGAGGGTGCGGTCCCCACGACCGCGACGCCCGGGAAAATTTTGGTCATCGATTTCTTCGGCACCTGGTGTCCACCTTGTATCGCCGAGCTGCCAGAAATTGTGCGGGTCAGGGCGGGCCTGCAAAACAGGCGTGACATCGAATTTGTTATCGTGGGCACGAACGCCGGTGGCGACACACCAGAACGCCTGCGCGCCTTCGGCCAGCGGCAGCGCGTTACCCTGCCCCTCGCTTTCGATCAGGGGAAAAA
>DASXPA010000149.1:0-3614 GCA_036493915.1 Chthoniobacterales bacterium
CCAGACCTGCAACTCGCCCATCCGAAATTCGTCGAGAGTCGATTCGGCGCCGGTCTGGAACGAATCGCGCGCGAAATCCTGGATCGCGCTGAGCATGCTCGCGACCATATCGGCGTCTTTGCTCTCGGCTGGATCGGCGGCGACGTGGAGCAAGGCGAGGCTGGTCTCGCGATGAATGAGAAAAACCTGTTCGACCCGAAAGACGAGGCTGCGCAGCATCACGACCTCGGCGAAGCTTTTGCCGGTGCGCAACGCTTCGAAGCGCCATTTTAGTCCGCGCCAGGAAAAGGTGTGTTCGAGCGATTGATTAAGCGATTGGAGGAGGCGGCGCAGACTTTCCGCGATCGAACGCCTAACGATCGGCCCGATGATCGGGTGGAGGACGTTGACGAACGTCTCGGGCTGGCGTTCGATCGACTCCTGGACGGAACGCTCGACCGCGGGCCGGAGGGCTCCGGAGAGTTCGTCGCTGCGCTCCCGGCTCAGCTTGACCGCGGTCGGGAGAACAGCCGCGACCTCTTTCGAACGAAGCTCTTTGTCGGCAAGTTGCTCGCGTAATTCACGCAATTCCTGCCGCTCGCGGCTGAGGAGCAGCCGACGCAGTTCCTCAAACTCCGTCACTGCGTTGCCAGACGATCGGCGCATCTGCCGCGGTCGTTAGGCGCCGGGAACACGGAACTCGTTCTTCAAGCGCAGCGCCACTTCGCTCAGCATCTCGGCGAGTGATTCGCGGCCGGTCATGGCGTTGCGGATTTGTCCCGCCTCGT
This sequence comes from Chthoniobacterales bacterium, assembly GCA_036493915.1. Classification (GTDB taxonomy): domain Bacteria; phylum Verrucomicrobiota; class Verrucomicrobiia; order Chthoniobacterales; family UBA10450; genus Palsa-1392. The sequence continues at coordinate 768 of DASXPA010000149.1, forward strand.
GCTCCAGGCCGGCCTTCATCTGGTTGTGCTTATCCATGATCTCGGCACTAAGGGCCTTGGATTGTTCGAGCAGTTGCTCGCGCAGTTCGTGCATCTCGTGCGCGCTTTGTTCGTCCAGATTCTTGATTTTGCCCTCGAAATGGCGCGCCGTCTCCGAGAGATCGTGCGCGAGCCTGTCGATTGCGACGCCGCGTTCGGATTGCTCGGAGTTGAGGCGATGGGTGAGAGATTGCACTTCGGATTTGAGGAAGTTTTCGAGGCCTTCGATCCGCTTCTGCACTTCGTTGCGCGCTTCCGCGGCTTCGCGGGCGAGGCGTTCGTCGAGACGCTGGAAACGTCCGTCGTAATCGCGCATTTGCGGTCCGAAAAGGATGTCGCGAATGCGATCCACCTTGCCGGATTCATCGATCCCGCTGTCGCGGTTCTCGGGATTGAAATTTACCTGCACAGGTTCGTATGATGGTTCGACGCTCATGTTGATTCCTCCTTTGGGGGAAGGCGCTTATAGCATGTTCGAGCGGGCGACCACAAGCTCCTTCAGCGGTGACCGCGGAACAATTTTTCCTCCCCGGAATGGGCGGCGGACGGGGAAGCTGACGAGGCGTCGCGGGAGTTATGAAGACGCGGGATGGCGCGCGGCAATTCTGCGGACGCCTTCGATGAGACGCGACACTTCGTCGGCCGTAGTGTAACAAGCGCAGCCGACTCGGATTAATCCTTCGTCTGCGCGTCCGAGCCGTTCCACCACGGTCGTGGCATAAAAGTCGCCGTGAGAAACGAAGACCGCCTCGTCAGCCAACGTTTTCGTTGCTTCCTCTGACGAAATCCCGTCGACCGTAAACGAGACGGTCGGCGTGCGGGGCACGTCGGGCGGCGGTCCGTAAACCTGCACGCCTTCGATTTCTGACAAGCCGGTCCATAGCTGCCGCACGAGAACGACGGCGCGACCGTGCAACTCGGCGAAGGCGGTTTCCAAGCGCGCGCGTCGTGTTTCGCCAACTGATGCGAGGGAAGCGAGGAACTCCACGGCCGCGGCCGCGCCGGCGATGCCTTCATGATTTTGGGTGCCGGTCTCGACGCGTTCGGGAGCAGCATTGGATGCCGGCAGGAGCTTGGGAAAATCGAGCGAGGCGAGCAGCTCATTGCGACCGAATAGAATGCCGATGTGCGGACCGTAAAACTTGTAGGCCGAGCAACTGAGATAATCGCAATCCCAGGCGCGGACGTCAACGAGCTGGTGCGGTGCATAATGGACCGCGTCGACGAAAACCTGCGCGCCGGCTGCGTGAGCCAAGTCGGTCGCGCGCTTGATCTCGGTAATGGTGCCGAGGGCGTTGGAGGCCGCGCCGATCGCGACCAGTTTTGTGCGGCTATTCAGCTGCCGTCCAAAATCATCCCAACCGAGCTGGCCCGTCTCTGGGATCATCTTCGCCATCCGCACCGTGACGCCGCGCTCTTTTTCTAACGCCCGCCAGGGATCGATGTTGGCGTGGTGATCCAGCTCGGTGACGACGATTTCATCACCGCGCGCGTAGCCGCGACCGAGGGCGCGAGCGAGATGAAAAGTGAGCGTCGTCATATTCGCGCCGAAAGCGATTTCGTTAGGCGTCGCGCCGAGGAAATCTGCCAGCGCCTGCCGCGCGCCGCGCAGAATCGCATCGGTTTCCTGACTGCTCGGATAGGACCAATGCGTGTTGGCGTTGTGCCGGAAAAGGTAATCGCCCATCGTGTCGACGACGGCGACCGGAACTTGCGTCCCGCCGGGCCCGTCGAAATAGGCGACCGGCCGATCGCGGTGCGTGCGCTGAAGCGCGGGAAAAGATTGGCGGATTTCGGAAAGCTCGGCCGTTTGCATGGAACTAGAGGAATCGCTTCATCGCGGAAAGCAAACGCCCGCGCCGTCTCGCGGCTCTGGCTTTCGCTGCATCGTTTTTATTGTCAGCTGCCGCCGCCCGGCGCATCCTCTTGGCTATGAACGTCCAGATCGAGACCGCGACGCAGTTGGCCGTCTTTCTTGGCAACCGGCCGGGAGCGCTTTCTCGCGTCTGTGCCGAGCTTGCCTCCGCCGAGATCAACATCAACGCGCTCGCGACTTCCGATACGATCGATCACGCGGTCGTGCGCATGGTGGTGAGCGATCCGACGAAGGCGCTCATGATTTTGGGCGAACGCGGCGTCCTCGCGCTCGAAAACGACGTCCTCATGATCGAGAGCGACAATCAGCCGGGAACGCTCGCCACGATTGCCGAGCGGATGGCCAAGGCCGGGATCAATATCGAATACGCCTACCTCGCGACGAGCCCGAAGTCGCAGCAGGGTCTCTTGATTTTGCGGCCCTCGAATGTGGAGAAAGCGGAGCGCGCATTGCGCGATCTGTAGCGGACGCGGCGATTTCGTTAGGCAGTAGCACCGGCGTCCTGCCAGCGGGGTGACCTGGTGTTTGAAAGGCCGCCTGTTGCTCCGCATCCGTTAGGGCGCCCGGTGAAGCAGCAGTTTGAGCAACACGAGGAAAGACCGATCGGGCAAGATGCCCGGTGGCCTCACGGTCGGGACGCCTGTGCCAGATCGCGAAATGGCCTAACGAGTCGTCTTCGGCCGGAAGATTTTCGTCGCCAACAATCCGGAGAGCGTGCCGAAGATTCCGCAGAGCACGGCGTTGCCGAGGAGCTGGGCGATGACCATATACCATTGGAAAGGCTTGGCGGCCTGCTCCGCCATCGCGCTGCTCATCGTGTCGAGCGTCACCGGTCCGGCAAATCTTCCCACGATGGCCAGCATCAACTGCGCGTTTTGATGCTGCCAGAGCTGGTAATCGCAAAAGACCCAGATGAGATCCACGAGCACGAC
>DASXPA010000150.1:0-17369 GCA_036493915.1 Chthoniobacterales bacterium
ATCTCGAGCGGGCGCATTTCATTCGCCGTTCGGCCGAGCAAGATCCGTTGCCCGATCGGATTTCGTCCGGGATAAAAATGTTTGGCGAAAGCCTGGTTGATGATCGTGACGCCGCGCGCTTTTTTGTCGTCGTCAGGCGCGAAGAACCGGCCGTTGAGCAACGGGATCTTCATCGTGCGGAAATAATCCGGCGTGACTGCGAGACGGCCGGCGCTGTCTTCCTGCCCGGGCGGGAGCGGTGGCGCGCCCTCGATGACAAAAGAGGAAAAGCGCGTGTTCCCGCCTAACGGGAGCGGGTCGACGCCACCGACGAGCTGCATACCGGGAATGGCCGCGAGTTTGGCCTCGATCGCCTGGTAGACGCGCAGCTGACGGGCTTGATCCTTCTCGTAACGCACGCGCGGCAAATTGATCTGCGTGGTCATGAGGCGGTCCGGCACGAAACCAGGGTTGGTCGCGCGCAAATTGACGAAGCTCTTGATGAGCAACCCGGAGCCAGTCAGGAGCAGAAGCGAAAGCGCGACCTGCGAGATGACAAGGAGCGGGCGGAGCCGATGACTCTGCAACCCGCCGGTCGAACCCTTCGCCCCTTGTTGCAGCGTTTCGTTCACGTTGGGTCGTGAAATTTGCAGAGCCGGAATGAGCCCGAAGAGAAGCGTGCTCGCGGTTGCGAGCGCGAGCGTAAACGCACCAACGCTGCTGTTGACGCGAATCTGCCCGAGGTGCGGGAGGGCCTGCGCCGCGAGCGAGCCGAGCAAATCAACTCCCCACCAGGCGAGGAGCAAACCGGTGGCGCCGCCAATGAGCGCGAGGAGGAGACTTTCGCAAAGCAGCTGCCTAACGATCAAGACACGGCTCGCGCCGAGCGCGGTGCGGATCGCAATCTCGCGGCTGCGCGCGGCGGCACGGGCGAGGAGGAGATTGGCGACATTCGCACAGGCGATGAGGAGCACGAGCACGACCGCGCCTGAGAGCACGAGCAACGCCGGTCGCACGTTGCCGACGACGTCGTCATGCAGGTTCACGATCGAAACGTTTTCGCGACCCGCGTTCGCGTCGGGATATTGCTGCGCGAGATGTGCGCCGATCGCATCCAGTTCCGCGGTCGCCTGTGCGATCGAGACGTTCGCTTTCAATCGACCGACGAGGCTGAGAAAAATCGCGCTGCGATTTTGCGCGTTCGCGCCGATCAATGAGTTCAGCGGAATGGCATAGTCGATGTGTTCTTCTTCGACCGGAAATTTCCAGCCTGGCGGCATAATGCCGAGCACGGTGTAGCTGCGCGATGTGAGCGATACCTGCTTTCCGACGATGTGGCGGTCGCCGCCGAATGCGCGCTGCCAGAGCGGATAGGTCAGGACGACAACCGGCGCGCCTGCCCCGGGTCGGTCTTCCTCCGCCGTAAAGCTCCGGCCTAACAATGGCTTGGTCCCAAGGACATCGAAGATTTGCGGGCTGATCGCGACCCCTTCAAGGACCTGCGACGTTTCCGCCTGATTCAGGACCGCGGAGGTGCGGGTGAAAGCAGCGAGTGCCTGAAAGCTGCGATTCTGATCGCGCTCGTCGGCGTAGTTTGGATACGACCAGACGTCGCGATCGCCGAACATTCCGCCGGTCTTCGCCCAGACGGCGACGATACGGTTCGCGTCCGGGAACGGCAGCGGACGCAGGAGCATCGGCTCGATAACGCTGAAGATCGCGCTGTTTGCTCCAATCCCGAGCGCGAGGGTAACCACCGCAACGAAGGTGAAGCCCGGCGCCTTGAGCAGCATCCGGAAGGCGTGGCGGAGATCGCTCAGCATTGTCTTATTCTCGTTAGGCGGATTCTATTGTTGCGCAGTCTGGTGATCGGCGGAGACGATCTGGATCGAGCCGGCGCCGCTGCGGAGGACGAGCTTTTTGCCGCCGCCGTTGAGCGTGCCTTTGAGCGAATCCTCGTCGGTGTGAACGTCACTCATCGGGAGATCGCTCCGCACACTGCCGGCGCCGGTCTCGGCGTCGATCGTGAGGCCGGCATTCGGCGGAGTGACGACCGTGATCGCGCCCGCGGAAGTTTCCAGGCTGACGTCGTCGGCTACAGGCGAGGGGAGGATCGCTTCGATCGCGCCGCCGGAAGTTTCAGCGTGCAGTTTCCCGCTGATGTTGGCGAGACGCAGCTTGCCGCCGCTGCTCTCGACCTTGGCGTCGCCGGCGAAATTCATCACCGTCACTTTGCCGCCGGAAGTGTCGGACTTGAGATGGCCGCGCCCATCGGTCACTTCGATGTTGCCACCGCTGGTGTCGAGGCCGGTAGTGCCTTCGCAATTATTGACCTTGATGTCACCGCCGCTCGTGTCGGCGTGGATATCGCCGTGGATGCGCGTGAAAGTGAGATCGCCGCCGCTGGTGTCGACTTTGACCGTGCCGGTAAGTCCGGTCGTGGAGATAGCGCCGCCTGAGGTGTCGAGGTCGGCGTTAAAATTCGCCGGGACCCGAACCGTGTAGTGGCCTTCGGTGCGGTTGTGTCCGAGCAAATTCCAAATCTGCGAGCCTAACGACTCGTGCCGGCGGGTCGCGCGGACGATGACCTTGTCGCCTTCGGTCGTGATGCGAATCGGCGCGGTCTTGAGATACTCTTCCTCCTTGTCTTTCGAAGAAGCTTCGATCTTGCGATGCGCATCGATCACGACTTTGTCGTTGTCGCCCGGCACGACGTCGATCGAGCCGAAGTCGACGTCGACAACGATGGTGCCGCCGGGATGAGCGGCACGGCTTTCGTGGATGTTTTCCTCAGTCGCGGCAAAGGCGGCGACGGTGCTCAGACTAACGAGTGTAAGTGTGGTGAGTAGATTTTTCATAGGATTAGGCAGGGTTGTGGATGGACATTGGATTTTTCATTCGCAGCGCAGTGCGATCATTGGGTCGACGCGAGTGGCGCGGCGGGCGGGCAGGAAACAGGACAAGGCGGCCACGAGGGTGAGCAAGCCAGAGACGGTGAAGTAGATCGTCGGATCGAGCGGATTGACCTTGAAGAGAATGTTCTTGAGCGCCTCGGCCGCGACCACCCCGACGAGGAGCGCGATGCCGCCGACGCCGAGAATCAGACCGATGGCGAGCTGCCATGCGCCCTGGCTCATGACCATGCGCAAGATACGCGCCGCATCCGCGCCCAGGGCCATGCGAATCCCGAATTCCTGGGTCCGTTGATTAACCGAGAAACTCATCACCCCGTAAAGGCCGACCGCGGAAAGAATGAAGGCGACGAGGCCGAAAATACTGAAGAGGGTGGCGATCACGCGGTTGCCGGAAAGGATGTCGTTGTGAAACTGCTTCGGTGTACCCGGAAAATAGGTCGGAAGATTCGAGTCGAGCGCGGCTACCGCTTTGCTTAGCCCCGGCCCGAGAGTATCAGCGCGGACACCGGCGCGCGGCCTAACGACGACGGTGGCAAACTGCGTCGCCGGCGAAGCGCCGAGCAGCGGCATGTAAAAGCCGGCGGCATCCTTCTGTTGATCGAAGGGACCTTGCATCAAAGTGTCCGGCACGACGCCGACGATGGTGCGCCACGGCTGTTCCTGGCCGGGATTGAAAATCCGCACCTGATGCCCAAGCGCGCTCTGGCTGCCCCAATGTTCGTGCGCAAAGCTCGCGTTCACGATCGCGACCGGCTGTTTGGAATCGAGGTCGTCGATCGTAAAATCGCGGCCATCCAGGATCTTGAGACCGAGGGTGGCGAAATAACCGTCGGAGACCGATTCGAAGTTGCAGCGGGGCCGATCGCGATCGGTCTGATACTGCTGACCATCGACCTCATATTGGCCGCCCGCCGCGAAGGTCATGCGGAAGCGATCGGTCATGGCCGCGGCGTCAAACTGCGGATTCGCCCGCAGCTGGCGCACGGCTTTCTTGAAGAACTCGCGGCGCGAGTCCTCAGTCGGATAAGTGCCTTCCATCAGGGCAAGGCGCGCGGCGTAAAGACCGTTCTCGTCGTAGCCGTAGTCGAGCTTGGTTTGATTGCGGATCGACTGGATCTGCAACGTCGCGACGATGAGGAGCGCGGCGGTGAACGCGATTTGTCCGACGACGAGTACGCGGGTGATGGCATTGACGAGCCGATTGCTGTTCCCGCGCCCGCCTTCTTTCATCACTTCCGCCGCATTCCCGCGCGAGCTGAGGCATGCCGGAAGCAAACCGGAGACAAGGGTCGCGACGAGCGTGATCGCAAGAGTGAAAACGAGAACCCGCCCGTCGATCGTAAAGCGCCACCAATAAGGGGGCGGGAAGGGCGCGGCCTTGACGACCTTGTCGAACATGTCCACGCCCCAATAGGCAATGAGCGTGCCGGCGACGGCGCCGAAGATCGCAACCACGAGGCTTTCGGTGAGCATTTGCCTAACCAGTCGTCCGCGGGTCGCGCCGAGCGCGCCGCGAATGGCGAGCTCTTTCGCGCGCAAGGCGGCACGGCCGAACTGCATGTTCATCACGTTCACGCAGGCGATGAGCAAAACGAGAATGACGGCGCCGAGCATCGCCCAGACGATCTGGCGCAGCTGCACGCCGGTGAAGGCATTGATCAGCGGCATCACGCTGGCGGAGGTGAAATTCTGGTTCGTCTTCGGATTGTCGGCCGCGATGCTGTGCGCGATCGCGATGACCTCGGCATTTGCCTGATCGAGAGTCACTCCCGGTTTCAGCCGGCCCATGACCGCAGGGGCGCGACTGTTCGCTCCGAGAAAGAGCGCGCCACGCGGCGTGGGCGGCCATTCGTTATAGAGCGGCGTCCAAAGCTCCTCTGAAACCGGAAACTTAAAGCCGGGCGGCATGACACCTATGATGCTGGCGGCTTTACCGTTAATGGTGACGCCCTGGCCGACGATGTTTGGATCCGCGTTGAAATCTCGCCGCCAGATTTCGTCGCCGAGAATCGCCGTCTTGGGCGCGCCCGGCTTGTTGTCTTCCGCCGTGAAATCGCGCCCGAGCGCGGGCGACACACCGATGAGCTTGAAAAATTGATCGGTCACGTAGGCGCCGGTGTAGCGCTGCGGATTGTTTTTGTAGGTGACGTTGATGGTCGAGCCATTGAGGTAGCCGGCCATCATGGCGAAGGAGTGCTGCGCCGCCTTGATGTCTTCATAATCCTGCGCCGCCGGGATGTTCCCGTTGCCGAAGTTGTTGTTCTGATCGCTCGCTTTCGGATCGATCAACCCGACGTTGACGAGCTGTTCGGGATGGGGAAACGAAAACCCGCGCAGAACGATCGCGTCGACCACGGTGAATTGCGTCATCGCGCCGCCGATGCCGAGCGCGAGGACGAGAACGGAGAGAACTAGAAAAACTTTGTCCTTCAAAAGGACGCGAACTCCGACACGGAGATCGCGAGTAAACGAATCCAGAATCATGGTGTTTTCCCTCGGTTGCCGTCGACGATCCAGCCGTCGCGCAGCTGGATGACTTTGTTGCCGTAGGCGGCGTTGGTTTCGGAGTGGGTCACCTGGATGATGGTGATGCCCTCGTCGTTGAGCTTCTTGAAAAGCTGCATGATGTCCTCAGCCTGGCCGGAATGGAGGTTGCCGGTCGGCTCATCGGCGAGGATCAGTTTTGGCTTCGCAATAATGGCGCGCGCGATACTGACGAGCTGCTGTTGCCCGCCGGAAAGCTGGCGCGGGTAGAGGTCCTTCTTCCCAACGATGGAGAAGCGATCGAGCGTGTCGGCGACGAGGGCGGAGCGCTCCGATTTGCTGTAGTGGCGATAGGAAAGGGGAATGTCGAGGTTCTCGTAAACGGTCAGGTCATCGAGCAGGTTGTAGTTCTGAAAGACGAATCCGATCTGCTCGTTGCGCAGTTGCGTGCGCTCTTTCGGTTTCAGTCGATGGACGGCGGTCTCGTCGAGGTAATATTCTCCGGTCCAGCCGAAGTCGTGCATGCCTAACAAATGAAGGAGGGTCGATTTTCCCGCGCCCGACGGCCCCATCACGGAAACGAAATCGCCTTCCGCGACGTCGAGATTGATGTCGCGCAGGACGTAGGTGAACTGCTGTTTGCCTAACGGATAGGAACGTTCGACGTGCTGGAGTTTTATGAGTGGTTCAAACATGAAATTTACTGGACGTGGCCGAGCGCGATCATGGGATCGGCACGCATGGCGCGCCGGGCCGGGATGTAGCTGGCGAGGAAGGCGACAAGCGCGAGCGTGACGGTGACGAGGAGGAAGGTCGCGAGATCGAATGCGCCCGTCCCATAAAGCGCTGAGCGCAGCGCGGACATGCTGAGCAGCGCGACGATCAAGCCGATGAATGTGCCGCTGCCAATCAAAATCCCGGCGTGCGAAATGACGAGGCGCAGGACATCGGAGCGTTGCGCGCCGAGCGCCATACGCACGCCGATCTCGTGCGTGCGTTGCGCGACGAGGAACGACATGACGCCATAAATGCCGACGGCGGCGAGGACGAGCGCGACGAGCGCGAAGACGGCGAGGAGGACGACGGAAAGTTTTCGCGGCGCGACCGAATCGGCGATGACCTGCTCGAGCGTGCGGACGTGCGCGATCGGGAGCGCGGGATCAATCGCCTGCACGGTTTGGCGAATCGCATTCGTTAGGCTGCGCGGATCCTGCGTGCTGCGGACGGCGAGGATCATGGAGGAATACGGCAGCTGCGCGAGCGGGACGTAGTATTCCGGCGCGACCGGCTGATCCAATCCCTTATGATGCATGTCGCCAACGATGCCGACGATCGTGCCCCAGGCTTTGCCGTTCCCAGTGTAAATCCGAATGCGCTTCCCGATCGGCTGTTCGTTAGGCCAATAGCGGTGCGCGAGAGCGTGGTTGATGAGGACGACGTAGGGCGCGCTCTCTTTGTCGGCGGCGGTGAAGGCGCGTCCCTGGAGAAGCGGGATTTGCAGCGCCTTGAAATAACCGGGCGAGACGAGCCGGATCTCTTCGTCGGGCATGGGATGCGTGTCGTCGTTCACCCGGCCTTCGATCCCGAAGGAAGAATCGCTGTTCACTCCGCTCATCGGCAGAATGGTCGTTAGGCCAAAGGCGCTGACGCCGGGAAGATTGCTGACGCGCCGGTCGAGCTCGGCGAAAAAGTTGGCCTGCGACCTGTCGTCCGGATAACGCAACGCCGGGAGCGAAATCTCGGCGGTAAGAACGTTCTGCGGATTGAATCCGGGATCGACGTTCTGCAGCCTGACGAAACTCTTGAGGAGCAATCCCGCGCCGGTCAGGAGAACAAGCGCGAGCGCGACTTCGCCGATGACCAGGCCGTTGCGCAAACGGTTATGCCGGCGACTCGAGGTCGAGCCGCGGCCGCCTTCTTTGAGCGCCTCGGTCAGATCGGGTTTGCCACTCGCTAATCCGGGGACCAGCCCAAAGAGTAATCCGGTCCCGATTGCGATCGCGAGCGTGACGAGGAGGACGGTGCTGTCGATGCGCACTTCGCCGAGCCGCGGAATGCTCTGGGTGCCGAGCTGCCTAACGAGATCGATCGCCCAGAGGGCAAGAAAGCTTCCAGCGATTCCGCCGAAAATGGCGAGAACGACGCTTTCCGTGAGGCCCTGGCGAAGAAGTCGTGCCCGACTCGCGCCGACTGCGACCCGAATCGCCATCTCCCGCTCGCGTGCGGAGGCCCGGGCGAGAAGCATGGTGGCGAGGTTGGCGCAAGCGATGAGAAGGACGAGCGCGACCGCGCCGGAAAGGATGAGGAGGAGCGACTTCATGCCGCCTATGACCTGCTCCTTCAGCGGATAAAGCGTGGCGCCGAAGCTCTCCGTCTGCGGGTAGTTATCCTTGAAGCGTTGCCGCATCCCTGCGACGTAAGTTTCGAGTTCCGCCTGCGCCTGCTGCGGCGAGACGTGCGGGGCGAGCCGGCCGATGACGCCGTAACTGCGCGAGCCGCGCTGCTTCATTTCCTTGTCGGTAAACGCGAGCGGCTGCCAGATGTCGGCCTGCTCGCCGAACTGCGCGCCAGTGATGTTAAAAAGCGGGAGCGGAAACTCGAAGCTCGCGGGCATGATCCCGACGACAGTGAAGGTCCGGCCGTCGGCGATGATCTTGCTCCCGAGAACGCGCGGATCGCGATCGAACTTCCGGCGCCAGAGCCGCTCGCTGATCATGATGACGTCGTTGCGCCCGGTCGCGCATTCCTCCGGACGAAAGGTGCGACCTCGGATCGGCTGCACTCCTAACAATGAAAAGAGATCGGCGGAAACGGTCGCGCCGAAGATTCGCTCCGGTGTTTCGCCTTGTGAGAGATTGTAGGTCGCGGTCGTGAAGGCCGCGAGCTTGTCGAAGCTTTTAAGGTTGGCTTTGTAATCGAGAAACTCCGGCGGCGAGACCGGGATGGCATCGAGGTGTTGATCGCGAAAATGTTCGAAGAGGAGAACGAGCCGGCCCGGATCTTTGTAAGGGAGCGGCTTGATGAGGAGCGCGTTGACGAGGGTAAAAACCGCGCTCGTGGCGCCGATCCCAAGGGCGAGCGTGAGAATGGCGACGAGCGCGAAGATCGGGTTCTTGGCCAGCTGGCGAAGGGCGAGGCGAATTTCCTGGAGCATTGTTAGGCGGATGTGTGCGGTTATTCGTAACGAAGGGCCTCTACGGGATCCAAACGGGTCGCGGACCGCGCCGGCAGATAGCAGGCGAGCAGTCCGACGATGAGCAGAAGGAGCGAGAGAAGGACGAAACTCAGCGGATCGTGCGCGGAGATTTTCTCGAGAGTTCCGCGGAGCAGTCGCGTGACAAAATAGGAAGCCGCCAGGCCGATGACGAGACCGAGACCGATGAGACGCAGACCCTGGAAGGTGACGAGGCGAAGGACATCGCGGGTTTGCGCGCCGAGCGCCATGCGGACGCCTATCTCCTGCGTCCGTTGGCGCACGGAGTACGACATCACGCCGTAGAGCCCGATCGAGGCGAGGAAGAGAGCAAGCAGCGCGAAAGTGGTGAAAAGCGTGCCGACGAAAATGCGATCCCAATACGACTCGCGCACCACCTCGCGCAGAAGCTTCACATGGTAGATCGGGATTTCCTTGTTCACGGAGAGAACGGCGCGACGCGCGAGATTTGCGAACGAAGCCGCCGCGCCATCGGTGCGGAGGACGACGGACATGAAATTCTCCGTCGACTGCGCCTCCGGGAGGTAGAACGTGGGACGGAGATGTTTGTTCGTTAGGCGATCGTAGATCACGTTGCCGGTTACGCCGACGATCTGGATCCATTTGACCTGATGACCGGCGATCCCGAGCTGGGCGAAACGCTTCCCGATCGGGTCCTGGCCGGGGAAAAGTTTCTCTGCCGCGCGCTGATCCATGAGGGCAACGAGCGGCTTGCCCTCCTTGTCGTTAGGCGAAAAGTCGCGGCCGCGCAGGAGCGGGATTTGCAGGGTCTGGAGATAACCCGGTGTGATCGTGACGAAGCTCCCGGGGCGCGCCTCTTCGAGCGATTTCGGCATCGGTTCGCCCTCGAGGCGGAAGACGTAAAGGCCGCTCCCGCCGGTGGGGAGGCGCGTGGTCGCGGCGGCGGATTTTACTCCCGGAATGGCATCGAGCGCCGGGATCAATCTTTCGAAAAAGCGGGAAGCGCCGTGCGGATCGGGAAATTGCGCCGACGGCAGGCCGACCCGGAAGGAGAGAACGTTCTTCGTCGTCACACCGATGTCGGTGTGCTGATAGTTGAGATAGCTCCGCATGAGCAGTCCGGCGCCGATGAGCAGAACGAGCGCGACCGCGACTTCGGTGACGACGAGATAATCGCGCAAGCGCTGCCCGCGCGATCCGCTCGCTGAGGAACGCCCGCCTTCCTTGAGCACTTCGGTCAGATTCGGTTTCGATACTTTTAAGGAAGGCAGAAGCCCGAAGAGCACGCTGGAGACGAGTCCGGTCGCGATGGCGAAGACGAAAACGCGGCTGTCGAGATTGATGTGGAGCCAGAACGGGATCGTGACCGGGATAAGTGAGAGCATCAGGTCGATACCCCAGAAGGCGAAGAGAATGCCGCCCGCGCTTCCGGCCAAACCGATGAGGGCGCTTTCGACGAGCAGTTGCCTAACGATGCGGCCGCGGCCGGCGCCGAGGGCGACGCGAATACCGAATTCCTTTGTGCGCCCGGCGCCGCGGACGAGAAGCAGGTTGGCGACGTTGGCGCAGGCGATAAGTTGCACAAAGAGCACGGCGCCCATGAGAAGGAGCGTGAGTGTGCGGGAATCGCGCGTGATCGATTCGCGCAGCGGGATCGCGTGCAGCCTGATCCCCTGGTACACAGAGGGATGGGCGCGCTCCAGGTTCTTCCCAAAAAGAGCGAGTTCGGCGTTGAGCTGCGCCAGGGTCGCGCCTTTTTTCAAGCGCCCTGCGGGCGTGAAATCAAAGGTCCCGCGCGGGTAATCTTTTTCCGTCATGCGCAGCGGCATCCAGAGATCGGCGGCTTCGGGAAAACGCCAGCCTTTTGGCATCACGCCGATGATCGTGGCGACGACGCCATTGATCTCGATCGTCTGGCCAATGACGTTGCGTTTCCCGCCATAACGGTCCTGCCAGAGATCGTAGCCGAGCAAGACCACCGGCGGCGCGCTCCCCTCGTTTTCCTCGAGACGGAAGGAACGGCCAAGGATCGGCTTTACGCCAAACGAGTCAAAGAGATCGGCCTGGACGCCGGCGCCGAGATAGCGCTCCGGTTTCTCGCCGCCGCTCACAACCATGGTGCGGTCCTCCGAAATGCCGAGGCCTTCGACGGTTGTCAGCTGTTTGCGGGCGTCGAGGAAGCCGGGGTAATCGAGACCGACGTCGTGGTCGCTGCCGAGGCTTTTCAGGTAAACCTGCATCGCAACCAGCCGATCCTGCTCTTGCATAAGAGGGAGCGGCTTGAGAAGGAGAGCGTTAACCGCCGAGAAAATTGTCACCACGACACCGATCCCCAGCGCGAGCGTGATGATGGCGATGACCGCAAAGCTCGGCGCTTTAAGCAGGCTGCGAACGGCGAATTTAAGGTCGCGCCACATAGCTTTCGTTCTGTGGCGTCTGCGCGGGATTGCTGCTGTCCCGGGTGGACCGTGACGGGGCGAAAACGGAGAGCGCGATGTTCGCGGCGATCAGGATAAGAATGAGGAGGGCTTTAACCGTTCCATCATTCAGATCATCCGCGCGCATCGGGCGTTCCCTCGTTAGGCGTTAGGCAGCCATTTTGTCTTCCACGACCCGGCCGTCGAAGAGATGAATAGTGCGATCGGCGTGTTCCGCAAAACGCTGGTCGTGCGTAACCATGCAGATGGTGGCGCCGCCGTCGTGGAGTTCCTTCAGGAGATCCATCACCGCTTCGCCGTTGCGTGAGTCGAGATTCCCAGTCGGTTCGTCGGCGAGAAGGATGGCCGGCTTGCCAGCGAGCGCGCGGGCGACCGCGACGCGTTGCTGCTGACCGCCGGAGAGCTGGCTCGGCAAATGTTTCGCACGATGCGCCATCCCGACGCGTTCGAGCGCTTCGTTCGCGAACGTTTTCCGCTCGCTCGAAGGCATCCCGCGATAGGTCAGCGGCAGCTCGACGTTTTCGAAAACCGTGAGATCGCCGATGAGATTGAAGCTTTGAAAGATGAATCCGATCTCGCGGTTCCGGATGCGGGCGCGCTCGGGAAAAGTGAGATTCGCGACCTCCCCGCCTTTCAGCGAGTAGCTCCCATCCGAGGGCGTGTCGAGGAGCCCGAGGATGGAGAGGAGCGTCGATTTTCCACAGCCTGATGGACCGGCAATGGAGACATACTCGCCGCTGCGAATGTCGAGGTGGATGCCGGAGAGGGCGTGGGTTTCGACTTCGTCCGTCAGAAAAACTTTCGTGACGCCGTCGAGGTGGATCAGGGTGTGGTTTCCGTTGTTCATATATGGTTAGTGACGTGAGATGGTGAAATGGATTCGTTAGGCTGACGATTAGTTGAGCTGAATGCGGTCGTGTGAGTCGTAGGCGCTGGTGTCGGAAAGAATGACTTGGTCGCCGACATTCAAGCCGCTGAGGATTTCGATCGTGTTCACGGAGCTGCGGCCGAAGTGCACCGGGGTGCGGACCGCTTCGCCATTCTTGGTCAGTTTGAAAACGCCCACCGTCGCGCCGTCCTGGGCAAAAGCCGGCCGACCCACGTAGAGAACGTTGTTGAGACGCTCGAGCTCAATCGTGCCATCGACGCTGAGATCAGGTCGCGCACCTTTCGGAAGCTTGCCATCGAGTGCGACGTCGACGGTCACCGTCCCTTGCTCAACTGCGGGATCGACTCGTGTGACGTGGCCCGCGACGATGCCGTTGCGCGTGTCGATCGAGGCCGGCTGATTGATCTGAATGTCTTTCGCCTGCGTCTCCGCGATCTTGATTTGCGCCTTTAATTTCGTCGGGTCGGCGACGCGGGCGAGATTGGTCCCGGCGGTCACCCGCTGGCCGACTTCGACCGGCAGTTGCTGAAGAACGCCCGTCATTCCCGCTCTGACGTGCAGGTTCTCGACCTCGCGAGACGCCAGCTCGGCCGAAGCTTTCAGTTGATCGACGGTCGCTTGTTTGGCCGCGAGCTGCGGCTGGATCGACTCCTGTGCAAACTTGAGCCGCTTCTCTTCGATCTTGTCGCGATTCTCCAGTTCGTCGCGCTTGATGATTGAGGTCTTGTATGCGAGTTCCGCGATGAGGCCGTTCTTTTTCAAGTTCTCGTTCGTCTCCGCCTCCATCTTGGCCTGCTGATATTCCGAATGGACCTGGGCGCTGGTCGATTCTTGGTTCAGGAGCTCGCGCTGCAGAGTGGCGCGCAGGGTGGTCAGCTCCGCTTCCGAGGTTTTATAAAGTGACTGCGCCTCGAGCGCCGCTTGTTGCAGCTCGGGACTGGAAAGCTCGAGAATGAGCGTGCCGGGCTCGACGTGCGCTCCTGGCCTGACGACGATTTTTTCCACCCGCCCTTCCTTGCTCGCGGCGATCCAGCGAATGTCTTCCGGTACGAGCGTGCCGAGGCCGCGCACCTGGCGGAGCATCGGTCCGCGCTTCACCGTATCGATCCAGACCGACGAGCGATCGACGCTCGGCGCGGCCGGTTTCAAGCGCGAAACCAGCACGCTCACCACGACAAGCCCGAGGACCGAGCCGCCGATGATCATGAGCCGGCGTTTGCGCTTTTTCTTCGCCGCGCCAGGGCGGGGGACGTCCATGGACGTCGTGGGCGCGGTAAAGCCCGCCGGTCGTGCAGGCTTCTCTCCGGGAATCACTTCGAAATTACGCTGCGCCATTCGGGGTTTCCGCCCTTAGAACAAGGCGATGGTATGGATCAAAGCCGCCACGGCCTGGACGCCGTTTACAATCGGCAGTAACGCCATCGCGATGAGCGCGGCGAAGACGCCGGTTTCCACGGCGAAGCTCCGAGGCGCTTCCTCGGCGAAATATTGATTACTGATCTTGTAGAATGATGCCCTTTCAAACTTCGCTGCCGCCCCGCAACCGCCGGTAAGTGTGTTGGCGTGCAGATGCGCTTCGATATGCGGAAGGCGCCGGCCATTGCGCACGACGCTCTGCTCGGACTGGTGTCGTTTGGTCAGGTTCAGAGTGTGAGTTGGATCTTTCATTTTGGTGTTCTCCTGTTTCCTTTCAGATGCATTGAATCTGGATTTGGATTCAGGAAATTTCGTTTTGTGGCCTGCCCTATTGCAATGCCCGTGCCAAGCGCTCGAATAAGTTGTAACCAATTATCCATTAGAAACTTGGAAAGATGCTCAGAAAATGCTCCCGGGTCGGAATGCTTCGTCCATGGGATTCTACTGTCCCAAATCCGGGACGCCGCGGCTTCTTTTGTCATCCTGAGCGAAGCGAAGGACCTCACATGCGTCGGAAACGCAATTTTCTACCTAACGAGTTGGCGCGGACTCTCTCCTCTGCGCAGTTTGAGGCGGACAACAAAACATTGCCGAACATTCGTGAGATCTTTCGCTCGCGCTCACGATGACAATCCGCCCGACCCGCTAATCCGGGAGTGCCTAACGAGGAAGCCGAAGCAACGCTTCCGCTCCGCGCCCATTCGCCCGGTTCCGTAGGCTGAGCGACCCGCCGTGCACCTCCGCGATCTGCCGGCTCAAGGTGAGGCCGATGCCCGAGCCGCCCGGTTTTGTGGTGAAGAAAGGCACGAAAAGGTTATCCGGATTCATGATCCCGGGGCCTTCGTCGCGCACGATCACTTCGGTGCACTCGGCCATCGCGCGCCAACCGATCGTGACTCCGCCGCCGGTTTCGAGAGCGGCGTCGACCGCGTTGTGGAGAATGTTAATCAGAAGTTGCTCGATCTGGGCGGCGTCGGCCGAGACGGTCAGAGCGGGACCGTCGAGAACGCGCACCGGCAGCCGCGTCTCCAGGCTGGCGACCCGCCTAACGAGTTCGCCGAGATCGAACCCCTCCTTCTGCGGCGGTGGGAGACGCGCGAGGCGTGCGTAGGCTTGCATGAAACGACTGAGTGATTCCGTTCGCGTCTTGATGACATTCAATCCGCTCCGCGCATCATCGCGCCAGTCGGCGGGCGGCGGGTCGCGGCGAAGAAGCGACTCGAGACTGCCCGCGATCGACTTGATTGGCGCGAGCGAATTGTTCATCTCATGACCGAGAACGCGGACGAGCCGCTGCCAGGCATTGCGTTCTTCCTCGCGCAGCGTCCGGCTCAGATCGGTCAGGACGAGCAACTCGTGAGGAAGACCGTGTTCGCGGAAATTGCTTTTGCGCACCCCCCAGCGGCCGGAGGCGCCGGGAAAACTAAGGGTAAGCGGCGCATCTTCGTCGGCATCGAGACAAACCGCGAGCCCGAGATCCTGCGCGCGGCGGCCGAGCAACTTGTCGATTGGCTGGCGGAGTAAATTTTCGCCCGCGCGATTGACCAGTCGCAGCCGGCGTTCGAGATCGAAAGTGAAAACCGCCACGTCGATCTCCGCCATGATCGTCCGGAGCAGCGCGGTTGCCTCGAAAGCGCCGAGCCGTTGAACCCGCAAAGTCTCGCCGAGCTGATTGATCTCAAGGAGGACTTCCCCAAGGGCGTCATCAGCCCGAGCGCCGCGGGCGCGAATCGAGTAATCCCCTTCGCGCAAAGCCGCGAGCAGGTTGCTCATCGTCTGCAGCGGCCGGACGATGTGCTCGCGCGTGCTCGCGAGAAAACCGAACGCGCAACCGACGATCACCATCGTCAGAGTCCAGTCTACCTTGGCGCTGAAATCGCCGAACCAGAGCAGCGCGAGGGCGACGATCATCGCCGGTGCGATCGCGCCGATAGCCAGCCATGTCAGGCGGTTCTCGTGCGACAGGCGATGGCGCATGCGGACTTTTTGATTTGCCGGTCTGGCCACGAGTTCCTCTCTCCAATCAGGGATCAGCGATCAGCAATTCTCAGAGCCCATATTGCTGAAGTCTGCGATAAAACGCGCTCCGGCTCAGGCCTAACGCTTCCGCTGCCTTGCGTGCGTTCCCCTGGTTGCGCGCCAGCGCCTTCTTGATCAGAAACGCCTCCACCTCCTCCAGACTCATCTCTTCCAGACGCGGCGAACCATCCGACACCGTCGTCAGGCCGAGATCGTTGGCCTTGATCTGCGTCCCTTGCGCCATCAGGACCGCGCGCTCGATCACGTGATCGAGTTCGCGCACGTTGCCCGGCCATTCGTGTCGCATCAGCGCCTCGTGCGCCGCCGGTTCGAAGCCGGCGAGTTTTTTCCGATATCGTTCGGCATGCTGGCTGAGGAATAGCGCCGCCAGCGGCGCGATGTCTTCCCGGCGCTCCCGCAGCGGCGGCAATGCGATCTCGATCGTGTTCAGGCGAAAAAGCAAATCCTGGCGGAAGCGACCGGCTGCGACTTCTTCGTGTGGGTTCGCGTTCGTCGCGGAAATGATGCGCACGTTCGCGTGCAACGTCTTCGACGAACCGACCCGCTCGAACTCGCCCGTCTCGATCACCCGGAGCAACTTCGCCTGCTGGCTGAGCGGGAGATTGGCGATCTCGTCGAGGAAGAGCGTGCTCTCATCGGCCAGCTCGAAGCGACCCGCGCGGTCGCTTTTCGCATCGGTGAAAGCGCCTTTTACATGGCCGAAAAGCTCGCTCTCAAAAACACCTTCCGACAGGCCGCCCATGTTCACCGTGATCATAACCTTGCTCGCGCGCGAGGAGAGGGAATGGACCGCGCGCGCAACCAGGCCTTTGCCGGTGCCGTTCTCGCCCGTGATGAGCACATTCGCATCCGACGGCGCGACGCGGGAGATCAACTCGATCACCGGTCGCATGCGCGGCGATTCCGAAATGATCGCGGGCATCTTACCGCTCAGAAGTTCGTTCTTCGCTTCCGCCTGGCGGCTCTTCCGGAGCGCGCTGCCGAGCGCGATTTGCGTGCGGACGATCGCGAGGAGTCGGTCGTTGTCCCACGGCTTCGGCACGAAATCGCGCGCCCCGAGTTTCATCGCTTCCACCGCGAGATCGATCGTCGCCCAGGCAGTCATGACGACGATCGGCAGATTTTCATCGAGCGCCTGGATGCGTGGGATGGCCTCGAGACCTTCCTGACCGGACGTGGTGTCGCGGGTGTAATTGAGGTCCATCATGAGCAGCGCGTAATCGCGCTTCTCGAGCGCATTGAGGACTGCGCCTAACGACGTCACCGCGTCGGTCTGATAGCCTTCGCCTTTGAGGAGAATGCGTAACGCCTCGAGCACATCGCCCTGGTCGTCCGCGATGAGAATGCGGGTCACGGGGTAACGATGAACCGCATTTCCGCCGCGCCGTCAATTTCACGAGCGCACGGTCTTTCGATTTACCGAGTACCGTCGCAGCTCTTCCGATTTCCGATTTCGGGATTTCCGATCTCTCCGCCCCCCGCCGTCCTCCGTCCTCCGCTTCCCATCTCCGCGCTCCCCGCTCATTCCTCCCCGCTGCTAAGTGTTTCAGCTTTCCAGCGTCTCAGTTCTCTTCCGCTCCTTGCTCCGCCCTCCGCGCTCCGGTTTCCGGCTCTCCCAAAATTCCCCTTGTCAGGACCGCAGAATTCTGAAGAGAATCAATCGACCTGCAGGCGACTGGTTCCGCCACCAAGGGCGGCAGCGTCTTCAGGAGCCTGGCAACCCCTCAACCCCAGGGTGTTCCCCGCCTTCGTTCACTCTCTTCGACCCGCGTCCGCGCCCCGAGCGCGAAGGTCGGTCAACGACCTTCAGCATTTCGCGTCCGCCCGCTCGGCGGAGCACGGGCTGTTCAGGCCCGTCCGCGTTCGGCAATCCGCCAAACGCATCTTGCGCTAGCGCAACCACGGCACAAACCGGCTCTGCTTTGCCGGGATTACCCTGTCGCATGATGAGCAAAGAATACCGCGGCCGACGAGATCAACCGACTCATTCTCCCTGTTCGGCATTCCTTCTTCCGGGGAGGACGGGGGCTACC
>DASXPA010000151.1:0-12603 GCA_036493915.1 Chthoniobacterales bacterium
TGAACTCGCGAATTGCGGTGGATCCGTCGCTCTCAAGAGATGATTGGAGGGACGACCGCTGTGTCGTCCGTGCCTGTCTTATGAAACACGGACGGGCCAGCGCACCGTCCCTCCGTCCGTTCTTCCAAAAGTACACGACGCTTTTGAAATCTCGATCTCCTGTCGGCCGACTTGTCTAACGACTTAACTCCAGCATGCGCAGAATGGGAGTTTCGGCGCGCTTCCGAAGCGGCTCAGGAAGGAGGATCTCGGGCTCGAGGTTGAGCAGCGCGGCGTGCGCCTTTTCCAGCGTGTTCATTTTCATGAAGCGACACTCCGCACAAGCGCAGCGCTCCGTCGGCCCGGCGATGAAAGTTTTGTGCGGTAACTCTTTCTTGAGCCGGTGTAGCATCCCCGCCTCAGTCACGACGATGATCGCCTCGGCCGGTGACTCTTTACAGAAGGTGATCATCTTTTCAGTCGAGCAGACCTCATCGGCGAGCAGCCTTACGGCAAATGAACATTCCGGGTGCGCGATCACGGGCGCCTCCGGATATTCCGCCCGGATTGCCTCGATACTGCGCGCGGTGAACTCAATGTGGACGTAACAGTTCCCCTGCCACAAATCCATCTTCCGTCCGGTCCGCTCGATCACCCACGCGCCGAGATTCTGATCCGGGACGAAGAGGATGTTGCGGTCGGCCGGCGCGGCGCGGACGATTTTCTCCGCGTTGCCGCTCGTGCAGATGACATCGGAGAGCGCTTTCACACCGGCACTACAATTGATATAGGCGATGACGTAGTAATTCTTCTCGGCGTGCTGCTGGAGAAATCGCGCGAGCTTCTCCGGCGGACAGGATTCAGAGAGCGAACAGCCGGCATCCAGATCAGGAAGGAACACCTTCTTCGTCGGGTTCAGAATCTTCGCCGTCTCCGCCATGAAATGGACGCCGCAAAAAAGAATCACTTCCGCATCTGTCTTCGCCGCTTGGAAGCTCAAGCCTAACGAGTCGCCGACGAAGTCCGCGAGGTCCTGGATTTCCGGCACCTGATAGTTATGCGCGAGAATGACAGCGTTCCGTTCGCGCTTCAGTTCCTTGATTTCCTCGGCCAAATCGAGACCGAAATTTACACCAGCGCTTACCATCGGTTAATATCGGAGCTTCGCATGAGTTTACAAACTACTGACAAGGGTTATCGGCTCGGTTTTGTCGGCGGAGGCAAGCTGGCTGGCTCGGTTATGCGTGGATTGGTGGCGGCGAATTTTTGCGCTCCCGATAAAATTCTCGTGGCTGAGCCTAACGACGCTGCGCGGGAGTCGTTAGGCAAAGAGCTTGGAATCTCGGTAACCGCGGAGAACGTGGGGGTCGCGGAGAAAGCGGACGTGATTTTGATCGGAGTGAAGCCGGGAGTTGTGCTCCTGGTCGTGGAAGAAATTGCCGCCGCGACGAAGGAGAAGCAGGTGATTTCCCTCGCCGCCGGCGTTCCAGTGATGGCGATGGAGAGGGTAGGGGCCGCTCGTTACATGCGCGCGATGACGAACACACCCGCGGGAGTGTGTCAGGCCGCGACCGCAATCGCGCGCGGATCGCGTACTACGGATTTCGACGTGGATCGAGCGCGCGAGATTTTTCTGGCAGTAGGTTCCGCAGTCGAAGTCGAGGAAAGGCTCATCGACGCTGTCACCGCGCTCGCCGGAAGCGGGCCCGCGTTCGTTTATACGGTGATCGAGGCACTGGCGACGGGTGGTCAGCGGTGCGGATTACCGAAAGAGGTGTCGTTAGGCCTGGCCACGCAAACCGTCCGCGGGGCCGCGCAGCTTGCGCTTGAGAGCAAGCTCTCGCCGGAAGAATTGCGGCGCATCGTCATCACGCCGGGCGGAACCACTGCCGCTGGCCTGACGATTATGGAAGAGCGCGGCAGCGCGGCTGGAATAAGCGCCGCTGTCGAAGCAGCCGCAGCGCGCGCGAAAGAATTGTCGCCGAAAGTTTAAAGGCCGGGAGAGATGCCCTCCGGCAAATCCCGGACTTCGGAAGCAATTTTCTCCACCTACGGCACATCGCTCATGTCATAAACTTCGACCAGGCCAATGCCGGTGCCGCCTTTCGCTCCGCTGACGATGGCGGTGTACTGGCCAGGCGGCAGCGTCGCACTGAGGGCGGATTCTTTGGCATCGGTCGGTGCGAAGCCTTCTCTCTGGATCGCCCGCGCGTCCGGGCCTTGCGCCCAATTATCGTTCGACTGCAGCAGATCGCCGTCGCCGTCGCGCAATTCCAGTTTGGGATCGGCCAGCGGAAAAGCCACCCCAGAGTTTCGCAATGACGGCCCGATGGCACGCACGACCACCGGCTTATTCTCCGCGCCGCCGACGATGAAGCCGCCGATAAGAACATTGTCGCCGCTCAGCACCTGCCCGCGGGTCGAGATGTTCCCAGCCCGGCCACCGGTCGTGTGCAGATCGTAGAGTTCAAACAGCGCGATTCCTGGCTGAGCCATCGTGCTCTGGTCCGCGTAGCCCTCGATCACCGCCGTGTATTCGCCTGGCTGGAGCGTAAGCAAGAGCGCCGATTCGATGCTGTTCGGCGGATCGAGATGATAGCTTGCGATCGTTTCCGCATCGGGACCAACAAACCAGTCATCGTTCTTCGCCACCCGTTGTTGGCGCGAATTGTAAACCGTCATGACTGGGTCTTGGAGGGCGTTAAAAATGCCCTTCGCACTGAGTGAGTAGCCGATCGCCCGGAGGATGACCGTGGCCGGCTCCGAGCCCTGGACGATGAAACCGCCGATGAGGACATTCTCGCCTGTGCCGACCAATGCGCGGGTGGAAATGTTGGCCAGGACGGGCGCGTTCACGCTCGATTGCTCGGTCGGGCCGTTGCCATAAAGATATCGCGCGCCGGCGATGTCATCAGGCTGCAGGACATAGATGTCGCTGATCAGGGAATTCATGATCGCGCTGACCGTTTGTCCGGCCTCATCGGGATGATCGAGTCCAAGCAGGTGTCCGAATTCGTGAAGGGCGACCCGATGGAGATCGATCGCTCCAGGATGAATGGTACCGCCCGGACGAAGCGGGCCGTCATACGAATCCCAATCCACGGCCGTGTTAAAGGCGGTATCGGACTCCTCGTTCACTCCGTTGCGCTGCGACGTGAGAGTCACGGCGAGAACGTCGGAGCCAAAGCTGTCGCCGAAAACGGTGTCGGCGAAAAAGGCGGAATTTTCGTCGTCATCCGAACTAGGAGTGACGGGCGAATTCAGCACCGGTCGCAGCGTCAGATGCGCCAGATGCGCGTTCCATTTGCTCAGGGCATCCGCGGCCGATTGATTAAACGTCCTGAACTGTCCGGTCAGCTGGCGCGACGAACTGAGCGACAGCTGCACCTCGACGGTTCGATTCAGGGTCCAGGATTGTCCCTCAAGAGCGTAGCCGAAAAGGGGTTGAGCACCGAGGAGAGCGAGGGCGAAGAGAACAATGGTCTTCATTGAGGATTGGGAGTCGGGAATAATGCACGACATTTTCGGAAAAATCCAGCGGTGGCTCAGGAGGGGCGTGAGCGAGTTCGCCTAACGAAAGCAAGCATTAGAGCGTGAATTGACGCGCGCCAACGATCAATGATCCTGCGATCGTTGATCTGCTTGGCTTAGCGGAAGCGTCGATAGCCCGCTTTTACCCGTAACCTAACGATCATCCGAACAGCGCCGCATCAAGCGAAATGGTGTCGGGGTCCGCCGTGACGAGTGCGAAAGAGTTGGCGCCGAACGTCTGACGCCCCGGAGGCTACGGTACATCGCTGATGTCGTAGACTTCGACCAAGCCGATGCCGGTCGAACCGCGAACGTCTTTCACGCCACGCACGATGATGGTGTACTGTCCCGGACTCAGAGTTGTCTGGAGGGCTGACTCTTTTGCTTTTTTCGGTGCCAAACCCTCCGCTCTGATCATGTTCGCGTCGGGACCCTTTGCCCAGTCGTCGTTCGACTCGATCAAATTGCCGTCGCTGTCGTGCAACTCGAGCCGCGGATTAGGCAGATAACCGGGAACCCTCGCCGCCAGAGATGGCCCGAGCGCTCGCACCACAATTGGCTTCGGATCGACGCCGCCAATGATGAAGCCGCCGATGAGAGCACCGTCCCCGGCCAGCACCTGTCCACGGGTCGAAAGATTTCCGGCACGTCCGTCAGTCGTGTGCAGATCGTAAAGCTCGAAGAGAGCGGTCCCCGTCCCGGCAGTGATGTGTGAATCGGAGTGGCTCGTGATGACCGCCGTGTAAGCGCCAGGCGACAACGTCTCCAGCAGAGCCGGTTCCGTGCTCGCCGGTGGATCGAGATGGTAGTCCGCGAAGATGATCGCGTCAGCGTCGTCGACCCAATTGTCGATCCGCGCCATCCGAACGCCATTCTCATCGTAAAGCGTGAGTACCGGATCAGGCAGGGCGCCGGTCAAACCCTGTGCGATAAGAGAAGGCCCGAGCGCGCGTAGGATCACTGTCACCTGTTCCCCCTGCACGATGAATCCACCGATCAGACCTTTATCACCTCCTTCGACTTCCCCCCGCGTCGATATGTTCGCGAGGATCGGCCCGTCCTTAGCAGAATAGGTCTGCGCCTTAGGATAAAGCGCCTCCGCGCCCGCAATATCGTCCGGCTGCAAACGGTCCACGTTGCTAATCACGGAATTCATGATCGCCACCACCGTTTGCCCAATCTCATCGGGATGATCGAGTCCGACCATGTGCCCAAACTCGTGTAGCGCCACGCGGTGAAAATCCTGCAAGTTTCCCCGGAGCGCGCCCGAGTAACTGTTCCACTGGTAGGCGTTGTTAAAGATGGTGTCCGATTCCGAAATCACACTGAGGTGATCGCTGAGCAGCGTCACCGCCAGCACTCCCTCACCGAAATCATCGCCGAAAACCGTATTCGCAAACACGGCTGAATTCTGGCCGTCGCCGTGCGCTGGAACGACCGGCGAAGCGAGGTGAGACACAAAGGTCAGACTCTTCATGTGAGAATTCCACTTCTGGAGTGCGTCTGCCGCAGACTCGTTGAAGGAGGCGAACCCATCGATCAGCGGTTGCGGAGCACCGAGCGACAGTTGCACGTGGACAGTGCGATTGAGCGTCCAAAATTTGCTTTCGAGGGCGTAGCCGAAAAGAGGCGAGGCGCCGAGGAAAAGGAAAAGGGAAGCGAAGAGGGGCTTCATCTGGAATTGGAACGAGGAATGATGCACGGGATTTTCGAAAAATCCAGCGGCAGCTGGGGTGGTGGATTTCGAGTTTCGCCTAACGAATGCTAGAGACGAACCGGGTCATCACAGCCATCGAACAATCTCTCGCGCGGCCATGGCGAAGGGGTTAACTGAGGGCGGGGCGTTGAAGGTTTCGGTGCCTTCGGGAAGTCGACGATGGTGACGAAACGGATTTTTGAATGGTCTTTTTCCAAAGCTCTGCCTGCCATTCGAGCCTTCTACACCTGTTGGCCAACGGTGACTTTGATGGTCCAAGGTAGGGCAATCGACTCCGGAATTCATTGCTAATCAAAATAGCGCTCCTTTAGCTCCTCGCACGCTCCGTCAATTCCTGGAAACAGCGAACCAGCGGTGATTCCCATCGTGCTAAGCTCTCGCATTACTCGCTTTCGCTCAGATCTCGGTAGATCAATAGCTCTTAAGTAATAACCTGCTTCGGACTCTTTGGACTGGATGAAGGTTTCGATATCATCAATGTTCGTGACTGATGAGACAGCCTGCTGCGGTATGAGCCGTTCATTTTCAATCGCAATGAATTCGGCAATGGAGAAATGCTGGACCGCTGGATCAGCCATCAAAATCGGGCTGAAATCCGAATCCCACCGAATTCGGTCGAGGATCAGAACTCTTACCCTGTCATCCGCACTGACAACGGGGGCGGCTTTCTCGTTTGAAGTTTCACGATATGCAAAGAAAGCCGCGACGTAGGGAGAATAAGTCCAATCCAGCAAGGGTGTGGGATAGCCGTGATGCTGGATCAGATTGTAAAAGGCGCCATTTTCGTCGGCATTGCTAAGGTTGAAAATATGCTAGTTCTGGCGCTAAGGCTGCGATGCAGCGCACTTATATCTACGGTTGTAAAGCGCCTTAGGTAAGCGCGCCCCGTTCGGTGAAAAGAGGTTCGGAGTCGCCAAGGCATGTTCTGACCGCGAAATAAGTATCGGTGTTCTTCCAATCCGGCAACAAGCTCTTTGTATTCGTTCCACGTTTTTGTCTCTGCAACTAAAGACGATCGGTTGGTCGCTTGAGACTTCGCCAGGCGCGCAGTGCCGCTCATCCCCGTATCAGTCGTCCAAGAGAGCAATAGGGATTCCTCGTCCCAAGTGCCTTGAATATCAGCGTATGTTGCAAAGCGAATGGAATTACCATATTGCCGAAGAAATTCTTCATGAGACACGGGTAGTCTTGAACGAGGATCCACAGGCGAAATCTCGGTGGTTCGGCATGTAAATGGCTTAGATTTATCGAGCGTCCTGAATGACGCAGCAAGGACAACTGCTGGTAGATCAGCCGCTTCGTCCTGACGGAGGTAGGTGACACCTTCGTACCAGGTAGACCGTTCATCCACATTGACAACCATAGTGCCTTGACGGTCTCCAGAATAACTCCCTACCCACTGGCCCTTCATATCGAGCGACAATTGATACAAGCGGCGTCCGCCCAGCTCCAGGTGTCGGTGAAGGCGTGGAATTGCGCCTGGCTGGCTGCTCCCGACGCTTCGCGGAAAAGGACGTTGTAGTCGGCGTTGGAATTAAAGGGTGGATCGAGATAGACGAGGTCGATGCTGGCGTCGGGGAATTCCTTTGTGTCCCGGAGCCACTGGAGGTTGTCGCCGAAGTAAAGGCGATTCATTCCTTCTCGTTAACGGGAGCGCGGACGCGATGCAAGCGCGGGCGGACGGACAGCTCCCTTCTGAAATGTTCTGTCCCGGCCTCTTCGGCGTCGTGCGGAGAAGAGTCTCAGCCGGATAACGCGGCCCGCATCGCCGCGATCGGCGCAGGTCGGTCGAACCACCGTTCGAAGGCGAGCGCGCCCTGGTGCAGCAGCATCGCGCGCCCATCGGCGACCCGCGCCCCGGCCTCGACCGCCGCGGCCAGCAACGGCGTCCGGGCTGGCCCGGGAATCAGGTCGTAAACCATGAGATGCGGCGCGAGAAGCGCGCGGCCGATCGGCAACGGATCGGAGAAATGGAGCCCGAGCGGAGTTGCGTTCACGACTAGGTCGGTGCGCGCAATCGCCGTCCGCAGGGCGCGATCTTCCGACGGTAGCGCCTCCAGTCGCGCCTCCGGTCCGAAGACGCGCGGCCCGCTAAAGGAGTCGGCGAGCTCATGCGCGAACGCATGGGCGGTGGCCAGGGTGCGACTGACGAGAACCAGGCGTTCGCATTTCGCCCAGGCGCATTGCCAGGCGATCGCGCGTCCCGCCCCGCCGCCGGCTCCGAGCAGGAGCACGCGCAGGTCGCCTAGATCGACCGAGAATTCCTCGCGCAGCGCGCGACTGAAGCCTTCGCTATCGGTGTTGTAGCCTAACGAACGGCCGCCGCGAAAGGAGACGGTATTGACAGCGCCGATTTTCTGCGCCTGCTCATCCACTTCGTCGAGCAGCGCGACGGCCGCGATCTTGTGCGGCAAGGTCAGGTTGATCCCGATGAAATCGTGTTCGCGCATGAGACGAAGCGCCGCCGTCAGTTCGTTGGGCGAAATCTGGAAACGCGCGTATTGCATCGCCAGCCCGCTCGCTTCAAGTGCCGCATTTTGCATCTGCCGCGAGAGCGAATGCGCCACCGGATAGCCGAGCACACCGAGCCGAATCGGCGAGGGCAGCTCCGCCGAGACCTTCCCCCAGTTCTCCAAATCCGAAAGTTCGTAACTCGTCTTCACTTATATCAACGCTTGCAGCGTGCGCTCTCCCCAGCGCATCTCCTGGGCATCTGTTCTCACCGCTCCTCTCTTTTCGCTGGGACAGCGGATGCTACAACATTGATCGCTTTGCAAAAAGCGGTCGATTGGAAGCGCACGATCGTCTGCGCTAAGGTCTCCCTCCCAAATGACCACGCCGACCGATCAGACGCCGAGCGATTTCATTCGCGATATCGTCGCGGAAGATGTGCGCACAGGGAAGCGGACGCAGATCCACACCCGCTTCCCCCCCGAGCCGAACGGCTATCTCCACATCGGCCACACCAAGGCGATCTGCCTCAACTTCGGCATCGCCCAGGAGTTTGGCGGCATCTGCAACGTGCGGATGGACGACACCAATCCGGAGAAGGAAGATCTCGAATACGTCGATTCGATTATGACCGATGTGCATTGGTTGATCGACGGCTGGGCCGAGAAGAACCTCGGGTTAAAAGCAGACGGCGAAACCCCAAAAAAAATCGAGATCGGCGGTCAAGCCGATTTCGAACAGCCGCCTGTCTCTCAACTCTCAACCCTCAACTCTCAACCGTTCTACGCCTCCGATTATTTCGAACCGATTTACGAGTTTGGGCTTCGACTCGTTAGGGCGGGCAAAGCTTACGTCTGCGACCTCACCCCGGAAGAAACCGACGAATACCGTCGCCTCGGAAAAGAGAGCCCGTTTCGCAACCGCAGCATCGAGGAAAATCTCGATCTTCTCGCGCGTATGAAAGCCGGCGAGTTTCCGGATGGTACGCGCACTTTGAAGGCGAAGATCGACATGCAGGCGCCGAACATTTGGCTGCGCGATCCGGTGCTTTATCGCATCCGGCACGCGCGACATCACCACACCGGCGACGCCTGGTGCATATATCCGATGTACGATTTCGCCCATGGGGTGAGCGATTACATCGAAGGAATCACACACTCCTTATGCACCCTCGAATTTGAAGTCCATCGGCCGCTCTATGATTGGATTCTCGAGGCGCTCGATCTGCCGCGACCCGTGCCGCATCAGTATGAATTCGCGCGCCTCAATCTCACCTACACGGTGATGAGCAAGCGCAAGCTCAAGCAGCTGGTCGACGATGGGCTCGTCAACGGCTGGGACGACCCGCGCATGCCGACGATCTCCGGCATGCGCCGGCGTGGCGTGACCGCGAAAGTTTTGCGTGACTTCGCTTATCGCATCGGCATCACAAAATATCCGTCGCTTACTGAAGTCGACGCGCTCGAATTCGCGATGCGCGATGAGTTCAACAAGACCGCGCTCCGCCGGCTCGCGGTTTTGCGGCCGCTGAAAGTGGTCATCACTAACTTTCCCGAGGATCGGGTCGAGCAACTCGAGGCGGTGAACAATCCGGAAGACCCGGCGGCCGGTACGCGCAAGGTGCCGTTCACGCGCGAGCTTTTCATCGAGAGCGCCGACTTCATGGAAACGCCGCCGCCGAAGTATTTTCGACTCCGACCGGGTGGAGAAGTGCGTTTGAAATACGCCTACATCATCAAGTGCGAGGAAGTGATCAAAGACTCGTTAGGCAATGTCACCGAGCTGCGCTGCTCCGCTGATCTCGAGAGCAAATCGGGCGGCGCGACCTCCAGCCGGCGCGTCAAAGGCACGATCCATTGGGTAAGCGCCCCGCATGCGCTCGAAGCCGAGGTCCGGCTTTACGACCGGCTCTTCACCGTCCCCGATCCGGATGAAGGCGGCGATTTCAAATCGTTTCTCAACCCGCACTCGCTCGAAGTCGTGACGGCGAAATGCGAGCCGGCGTTAGGGGAAGCGCGGCCGGAGCTGCGTTATCAGTTCGAGCGCCTCGCTTATTTTGCGCTCGATCCCGATTCGCGGCCGGATCGGCTCGTTTTCAATCGCACCATCACCCTGCGCGACACTTGGGCGAAAGTGGGGAAAAAATAAAAGCGCGCGTAATTTTCGGAAACGTTGGTTGCAGCGGCGCGACGGCCGGTGGTAATTTCGCAACTGCCACATGAAGCTCGCGCAATGGGTTCGTTTCACCTGGGATTTGGAAAAGCTTCCGCCGACTGGCGTGGCCCTGCCGCCGCATTACAATTTTAGCGCGGGTGGCCCTGACGATGAAACGGAATTGCGCGCGGTCATCACTCGCGCGTTCGCGCACGACAATTCCTGGGGGAGGGCGATTCACGAAATCAACGGCATGATCGATGGCTGGCTCGAGCGCGCCTTTGCCGAGGAGAACGCTGCCCCCAGTGTCGTCCTGCGTCACGGACTGCGCATCATCGGCGCGGCGATTTTGATCCCGGAGGATTCCGCTGAAGATCATCTTCTGCCCGGCCCGTGCGTTCTGATGGAATATCGCAATCGCGGATTTGGCACCGCGCTGCTTGGAGAGTCGCTGCGTCAGTTGCGCGAGGCGGGACTGACCCGCGCCGGCGCCCGCGCGCGCGACAATGCCCTGGTGGCGAAATTTCTCTATCCGAAGTTCGACGGCACGCCAACCCCGGACGACACGCCGCTCCTCGCGGCGTGAGCTAGGGCGGCTCGTCAGGCGGGATATTCCGGCGGCGCGTAAACGTTAAACGTCACCGCCTTGTCCTTCCCCATATTCTGAAAGCGATGCTTCACTCCCGGGAGAATGACAACGGTATCGCCCTTGCGCAGGACGCACTTCTCTCCGCCGATTTCGCCTTCCACCTCGCCTTCGAGCACGAGCAACACTTGCTCACTTTTCTCATGCGCATTGAGCTCGGCGCCGCTCGCACCGCCGGGTTTTAGCGTCATCAGCGCGGTCTGGCATTGACCGGAGGTTTGCAGGATCTCGAACCAATCTTTTGCGTCACCGAGGCTCTTCAAATTCATAAGAAAATTAAAGCGCAGCAGCAACCGTTGTCATCCGGAGCGTGGCAAAATGAAGCGCTGCCTAACGAATGATTCCCCGCTCGCTCGCGGCGATAAAATCGAGGATCGATTGGACTTCCACGCTCCCGCTGAGCCGTTCGCGCATCGCTTCCAACGCCTGCCCGGTGTTCATCTTCGAGCGATAGATCAAACGAAATGCTTCCTTAATCGGCTTGATTTTCTCCGGCGGATAACCGGCGCGTTCCAGCCCGACCTGATTGATCCCGCGGACTTCCGCCGGATTGCCATCGGCGATCATGAAGGGCGGAACGTCCTGGACAATTTTCGAGCAGCCGCCGGTGATGGCGAAAAGTCCAATCCGGCAAAATTGATGGACTGCGGTGAGTCCGCCAATGACGGCGCGATCGCCGACGTGGACGTGGCCGGCGAGGGTGCCGTTGTTCGAAAAGACGACCGCATTGCCGACTGTGCAGTCGTGGCCAATGTGTGAGTAAGCGAGGAAATTTCCGCCGCTGCCGACGCACGTTTTGCCGCTCGCGGCGGTGCTGCGATTGATGGTCACGAACTCGCGGAAGCAGTTGTCATCGCCGATCTCAAGATAGGTTGGTTCGCCCTGGTATTTCAAATCCTGCGTTTGCTGCCCGATCGAGCAGTAGGCAAAAAAGCGGTTCCCGCTTCCTGCTGTCAGCGGTCCATCCAGCGTTACGTGATGTTGCAGCCAGCAATTTTCGCCTAACGAGACCTCGGCGGCGACGATGCAATAAGGTCCGATAACTGTCCCCGCGCCAACCTGCGCCGCCGGATCGACGATCGCGGTCGGATGGATCGTGACGGCGGACATGGTCACAACGACGAAGGACGAAGGACCCGTAACGCAGCCGGAGGCGAGGCCGGGCTTTCCAATGACGAAGGAATGACGAAGTCCGAAGGACGAACGCGAGAAGCTTCGCAAATTTTGGAATTCGTCATTCGGATTTCGTCATTTCCCCTCACTTGTCGATGAAGGTGAACATGAGCTCGCCTTCGGAGACGACCGCGTCGTTCACCACGCAACGGCACATCGCCTTGGCAAGGCGGTTGCCGCGCGCTTTCGTCAGCTCCGCGTGAATGAAGAGAGTGTCGCCGGGGAAAACGGGTTTGCGAAATTTCACGCCATCCGCGCTCATGAAGTAGCCGACGCGGCTCGCGCTTTTGCTCATCCGCATCATGAGCACGCTCGCGACTTGCGCCATCGCTTCGACTTGGAGAACGCCCGGCATCACGGGATGACCGGGGAAATGTCCTTCGAAAAATGGTTCATTGATCGTGACCGATTTAATCCCGGTGATTTTCGTTTCGCCCTCGAAGGAGAGAATGCGATCGACCATGAGAAACGGGTAACGATGCGGCAGCACTTTCATCACTTCGTTGATGTCGAGGCCGCCTTCGCCGCGTGGGAAATTCAGCTTCGGCAAGACGGCGGCGGTCGCTTCGTGCGCTTTTGCGAGGGCGCGCGCAAGGTCGGTGTTGGCGCCATGGCCGGGCTTGACCGCGACGACGTGACCGCGAATGGCGCGACCGAACAGCGCGAGGTCGCCGATAATGTCGAGGATCTTGTGCCGGACGAACTCATCGGGAAAACGCAATGGCTCCTTGCTTAGGACGGAGTCGCCCCTCACGACGATGGCGTTCTCGAGGCTGCCGCCTTTGATGAGGTTCTTCTCCATCAACAGCTCGACATCTTCGTAGTAAACAAAGGTCCGCGCGGGCGCGATGTCGCGCTCGTAAATGTCGGGCGTGATGGTGGTGGAAAGGTATTGCGTAAAGCGGCCTTCCGGGCCGGCCTGCGTGCAGGAGATGCGAAATTCGTCGTCCGG
>DASXPA010000152.1:0-16330 GCA_036493915.1 Chthoniobacterales bacterium
TTCGCGAAACGGATCACCCCAAAACTTGTGCTCGAAATCGGCGAGACCTTTACCTCGCTCGACCCGCGCGAAGGCCGCTCGGTCAACGGCTTCGGCAATCTGGAACTGGGCGCGAAATACCAGCTCCTCGAGAGCGACGCGCACGAAGCGATCGTTTCGGCCGGGCTCGACGTGGAAATCGGAGGCAGCGGCGTAGCCGTGGTCGGGGCGGATTCATTCACGACCTGGACGCCGGGGATTTTTTTTGGCAAAGGCTTTGGCGATCTGCCGGAGTCGGTGCGCTACCTGAAGCCGCTCGCCATCACGGGGCTGGCGGGCGTTGCGATCCCGACGAGCGCCAGCACGCGCAGCATCTCGTTCGATGACCTGACCGGCGGACGCGAGGTCGAGGTGGAGCGGCATCCCGACGTTCTGGAATGGGGATTTGCGCTCGAGTACAGCATTCCTTACCTCCAATCGCAGGTGCAGGACCTGCATCTCAATGCGCCTTTCGATCGGATGATTCCGCTCGTGGAAGTTGCGCTCGAAACTCCGCTCGACCGCGGTGCCGCTGGAGAAACCACGGGCACCATCAATCCCGGAGTCATCTGGTCCGGCCAATACTTCCAGGTCGGCGTCGAGGCGATCATCCCGATCAACGACCGCACGGGAAGCAACGTCGGCGTGGTCGCGCAAGTGCACCTTTATCTGGACGACCTTTTCCCGCACAGTCTTGGTCGCCCGCTTTTCGGAGGCAGGAAATGAAACGCGTGCTCGGACTTCTTTTGCTCCTCCTCTTTAGCGCGGTGAACCGGCTCGAGGCGCACGCCTTTCTCAAACAGGCCACACCGGATGTCGGGAGTGTGGTGGCGCATTCGCCTAACGAGATCAGGATCCAGTTCACGGAAGCGGTCGAACGGGCCTTCAGCAAAATCCAGGTGTTCGACAGCTCAGACAAGGAAGTGGATAAGCGCGATGTCCACTGCGACTCGTCCAATCATAAATTGCTCAAGGTTTCGCTACCAGCCCTCGGCGTCGGGACTTACAAGGTCGTCTGGCGCGTTGTCTCGGTCGATACACACGTGACGAACGGGAGTTACACCTTCCGAGTCGCTCGTTAGGCGGAAACCCGGCTATCTGATGTCGACCAGTTTGCTTGTCATCGCGCGTGGCGTGCAGATCGGCGCCTCGCTTCTCGTGGCAGGTATCTTTAGCTTCGAGATCATCATCGCGCCGGCCGGCGGCCGATCCGCGGGCCGGGCAAATCCAGCAGAAGGACGATTGCTTCGCCTCGCGTTGTGGGGCCTGGCCGTGGCCTTCGTTTCTGCCTTGATCTGGTTTGCTTGCGAAGTCACGAGCATGAGCGGAATGCCCCTGGCGCAGGCGTTTTCGGGCGGAAGTCGGGAGAAGGTTTTCTCTGCCACAAGGTTTGGGCACGTCTGGCAGCTTCGTCTCGGATTGATCGTCGCCGCTCTGGCACTGATTGCACTGCGGCTGATGTTCGGTCTGCGGCACGCGGTGCTTCGATTTGGTCTCTGGCTCTTCTCGTTCGCTCTTCTTGTCTCTCTTGCCCGAATCAGTCATGCCGCTGCGACCGGCGTCCAGCCGTTCGGACTCTTGAACGACGGTCTTCATCTCTACGCCGCGGCTGCCTGGCTCGGGGGCTTGCCTTGCCTCATGATCTACCTAACGACGACCCCGCCGGCCGCCGCGACGCCGATGTTGCAGCGGTTTTCCACACTTAGCCTTTATTGCGTGAGTCTCCTGGTCGTGAGCGGAATTGCGAATGCCTGGCTACTCGTTGGTTCCTTTTCGGCCTTTGTCACCACTCGTTACGGCGCGCTTCTGCTCCTCAAGCTAACGCTCTTCGCCGTCCTACTGGGGTTCGGCGCTCGCAACCGGTTGCTCGTGCGGGCAACTTCGCGCTCAACAGAGGTGCGTGCGGATTTGCTCGCGCAAGTGCGCCGCAACGCCCGCTGGGAGATTGGCCTAGGTCTGGGGGTCGTCGCCGTTGTTGGTTGGCTGGGAGCCACACCGCCGCCACATCCGGCGCACGCCCCAACGGGCGCGCCAACCACGACCGCATTGCACCGACCGACTGGATTTATGCGCGCGGTTTAGCCTTCGCGATGTGCGGCTCGATCGCGCCGACGAATGCGAGAATCACCCACGCCAGTACGACACTGAGCAGTGCGAGTCCGACTCGCCCAAGTCCCGCGGCGGCGCCGGCCGCAGCCGTCATCCAGATGCCCGATGCCGTCGTCAGTCCCTCGATCTTGCGTTCCGCGCTCTCTTTTAAGATTGCGCCCGCCCCGATAAAACCGATGCCGGTTGCGAGTCCCTGGATCACACGCGACAAATCGCTCATCGACATCATGGCACGCTCGCCCTCGAGAACGAAAAGCGCGCTCCCCATGGCAACGAGCATATGTGTGCGCAACCCGGCGGACTTCCCAGCTCGTTCCCGTTGGAATCCCACGACTGCGCCGACCACCATGGCAGCGACCAGCCGTATAACCACGCGTTCAAACTGAGTCCAATCTGGGATTCCGCCGGTTAACTCTTCAAGGAACGTGTTCATGGCATGGTGCGTTAAGATCTCCCATTGTGAGCAAAATGGCGACGTGTGAAAGAACCTTACTTCACGATCACGACGCCTTTCATGTCTGGATGGAACGTGCAGGCATAAGGAAAGTCACCCGCTTCAGTGAAGGTATGTCGCCACGATTTGTCTGAGGCTATCGAAGCGGAATCGAATTTGGTGGCGGTGGCGGTATGGGGGGTGATGTCTTCGTTCGTCCACTCGACGGTGTCACCGCTTTTCACTTCGATTATCGCCGGATCGAATTTCATATTCTTCATGGCTACATGCACAACCGCAGGCGTATTGGCATCTGCGACCGCGGCTTGGACGGCGCTCGCAGAATGAGCGCCCGGTTCAACGGCGGGCAAAGTGGACTCGAGTAGCGGCGGGTTGCCGCTATCCACACTCGCGGCGCTAAAGTGGGTCCCGTTACGTGCCGAAAAGAACCCTGCAAAGAAGAAGGCTAACCCCAAAATAACCAGCACCCAAAGCGAGAAGGGCTTGATCGTAATGCGGCCGTCATGTTCCTCCGACTCGATCGCGGCGTGCAGATTTTGCGCGTCCTGCTCTTCTCCGTAATCGGCCCCCTGGCGATCGTGCTTCAAGGTGGGATGGCTCATTCGGAGAAGCCCCGCACACCCGAAGTCCGCTCCCAGGGAACGAACTCCGGAAGCGGGTTAAGGCGTTTTCTTTTGCGCTCTCGCCTTATTTGTTAAGCGATTTCTGGAGCTGCTTGGCGTGCTCCAGATGGGATTCGAAGATCGGCTTGCCGCTTTCCAGAAGAGCCTTCAGGTCTGCGTTTTTGGCGTTGGGGATCAAGGTCTTGTCCAGAACGCCGATGACCGCTTCATGGTAGCTGACTTCGTTGTCGATGTAGGCTTTATCGAACTCCGCGCCGTGCATCTTCTTCAGGGTCGCCAATTCCTTATGGCCATTCGATTCCAGGCTCTTGCTCGTCTCGCTCGCCTCCGGGGTCAGGCTGATTTTCTTGGCGAGGGCCGCCGCCTTTTCGTTTACCGCCGTATGATCGCGAATCATCGTTTCGGCAAAGGCTTTCACTTCCGCGTTCTTCGTTTTTTTCACGGCCAACTTGCCGTAATCGACGTCGACCGTATCGGCCGTGAGCACGATTTGCGCGATTTGGGCATCGTTCGGAGGCGTGGCGGCCGCGCTGGTTTGGGCGTGAACTGTGGAGAAGGCCACCAGAGTGGTGGCCGTAACTACGAGGGCGATTGATTTTAACATATTGAGTTTCCTTTTTTGATGTTGTCCCTCCGTGGTTTCGGTCTTCGCGATTCCGCCGAGGGTGATTGTAGGTCTGGATTAATCTCTTGTGTCATATAAGTCAATAACTTTCTTTACTAATTGATCTTGAATGCCGCGATTCTGCTCGGCGATAGGGAAAATCCTTAATCAACCAAGAGAGGCGTCCCCCATTCTCATTTTCCTTCGGCATGGTATTCTCATAGCAATGCAAGCTCCGGCACTCGTGGATGACGCGGATCTCCTCCACTCGGATTCAAGGGACGCGGCAGGAGGAGGGTCGACAATGCATGGAACGAATAAAATGAAGCGGAGTGGTATTCGATTCACCGAACCCGGTGCATCGGCCGGCCCCGGGAAGAAGCAAATTCCCGACAAGACCAAGGCTGCGATGGAGAGAATGGAGCTGTATTGCATGGCGCATCCCGGAAGTCCGAGCGCGGTGCGCCGACCGCGATTGATCCTGCGCGGCCAAGTTTGGATCGCAATGCTTGGCCCCAGCATCGAGGAGGGAATTGTCGGCTTCGGCAACATTATCGAGGCGGCACTGCGGGCCTTCGATGCTCAATACCTGCGCGGCCTGCGGCCGCCGGAAATCCGGGTGGCTCCAACGCCTCTGGAGTTCGGAAGCAAGCGCGAACGATGACACGCAGCAGTCACCGATTCTCTGAAAATGACTACCCTCTCGGTGCGAGCGCCACCACGTGAAGCTAATCAAAATCGATCTGGCAGGACCTTTGAGGAAATTGCAGGAAAGCTTTGCTCGATTCCTTCGGCGAAAAAGCTTAACGGCAGCAAAAACGCGGTCGCTTCCGAGTTGAGCGCAGATATGGCAGGGGTGCTGCGAAGTCTCTATGAGGCAACTCGCGGACGACAGGTGGCGACGCAGATCGGCTTCATCTCAATGACGCCGCCGCTGGCTCCTTTCCTCAAAGACGCACCATTTTACGTCGAGACTCAGGCCGATTTTCTGCTCCAGGCTCTGACCAGGCTTTGCATTGGCGCCGCTCCCCTAGCCGACTTCCGTCCGCACGCGATCGTGAGAGAAGATTCGAAAGAAGAATTCCAGGCAAACCGATCTTCCCGCCGCCGGGCTGCGGAGCCTTTCGTCGCAAGCAGCGCACGAATGTGAATCCCCAGTCGGGAAAACCGGCCAAGCAATTTCCGCTGGAGCCGGGGCTGTCGGCTCCGGAATTGCTGGTTTCATCGCGCCATCTCGACGCTGATCGCGGTGACTGGCTCCCGCCTTACTTCATCAAGGCTCAGCGAGATGATTTGGGCACCCACACCTATGAGCGGGTCGATCAGAAGAGAGCCTTCCACACCGAATGGGAGAAGTTTTGAGAGTCATGGAAGCGAACGATCAACTCGAGTCGACGATCTTCGTTATCTTTGGCGGAGCAGGTGACCTGACCTGGCGTAAACTTGTTCCGGCCCTGTTTGATCTTTCCCAGGATAGAAGCATGCCCGCAGATTATTCAATCATCGCGGTCGATCGCGTTCCCTTGAGCGACTTAAAGTTTCGCCGCCGATTGCACGACGGGGTCAACAAATTCTCCCGCTTCGGGAAATCCAAGCCCGCAGTCTGGAATCAGTTCGCACGACACATCCATTACCAGGAGGGCGGTTTCAAGAAACTCGCGACTTATAAGGCTCTGGGCAGGCAATGCGCGAAACTGGAAGAGGACTGGGATAGCAAGGTGCATCGCATCTTTTACATGGCCACCCCGCCGAGCATGTTTGGCGAGATCCCGAAATACCTCGCCGAGGCCGGATTGGCGCGCGATCGGAAGCGGGCCCGGATCGTGGTCGAGAAACCGATCGGGTATGACCTCTCATCGGCCCGCGCCTTGAATGCGATCCTCGCCGCCAATTTCGAGGAATCTCAGATCTTCCGCATTGATCACTACCTGGGCAAGGAAACGGTGCAGAACATTCTCGCTTTCCGCTTTGCCAATCCTCTCTTCGAGCCAATTTGGAACCGTCGTTATGTCGAGAGCGTCACGATCACCGCCGCCGAAGCCGTCGGGGTCGAACATCGTGGCGGCTACTACGACCACGCCGGAGCCCTCCGTGACATGGTGCAGAATCATCTCATGCAACTGCTTTGTCTCGTGGCGATGGAACCGATGGTGTCGTTCGAAGCCGATGAGATTCGGAACAAGAAGGTGGATGTGCTTCACGCCATTCGACCGATTCATCACGACTCAGTTCATAAATGCGCCGTGCGTGGGCAATACGGCCCGGGTTGGATGGATGGGAAAAAGGTTCCTGGTTATCGCGAAGAAAATGATGTCGCGCCTGCTTCCCAAACTGAGACTTTCGTCGCCCTAAGATTTTTTCTCGATAATTGGCGGTGGCAAAGTGTGCCTTCTACCTTCGAACCGGAAAGCGCCTTACCCGCCAGGCTTCGGAAATTTCCATCCAGTTTCGCGGCGTGCCGCATCAGTCATTTCCGGCCGAATCCACCGTCGATTGGCAACCGTCCCGTCTGGTCATGTCCATTCAACCCGATGAAGGGACTTGTGCAGTGCTTTCAAGCCAAATATCCGGGAGCGAACATGCACCTCCGCTCGGTCAGGATGCAGTTCAATTACCGGACAGCCTTCGCCGTACAATCGCCGGACGCTATGAAACGTTGCTCAGGGACGTCATGAAGAATGATGCCACCTTATTCATGCGCGCCGATCAGGTCGAAGCTGCCTGGCAGTTACTGACGCCGATCCTCGAAGTCAGGGCGGAAATGCCACCGAGTGATTTCCCCAATTACGCCGCCGGCACGTGGGGGCCGGAGGACGCTCAGGGTCTGCTCGCCCAAGGACAGAGCTGGCCTCTCCCGATCAAATTGGTGAGCCGGCGCAGGAAGAAAGGAAAGACTCGGAGATGAGAACGACGCAATCGTGACACTCAGCTCTCGGAGAGCGCGGCAATGAGAATTGTTGGCGCCGGATCTCTGACCGTGAATCGGAAGTGAGAAAGGATAAGAAAATATTAACTCGAAAGATGAAGAACAATACTGGCGTGCACATCATCATGAACAGCCATTCGTGAAACCGGGCCATTCCTACGAGGATTACGCGGCGGCGTATCGCACAGGTTACGAAGGTTTCGACAAAAACCCGGAAAGGAAATTCGACGAAATGGAGGCAGACCTAGCGGTCGAATACGAAAAACACCACTCCGCTCTCCCTTGGGATGACGCCCGAAGTGCTAGCCGGGCAGCCTGGGACAAAATGAGCGGCGTGATCGCGCCGCGGGATGTGTCCCGGGGAGTCAGATACGACTAAGAGGGCGTCTAAAAAAGTCGTCCGATGGCGGAAATTGGCCTTCGCGCTCTTGGATTCGGCACGGCGCGGCGGGAACTGACTCGCCTCGTTTCTGGGAAGTTTGATGCAGATCAAGTTTCCGGCACGATTATGGTTGCCAGCGCAGCGCGTCGGCGGAGCGTAGTGGTCGGCGATCTTATGAACTCTCTCTGCGATATCGAAACGCCCCAAGATGTGAAGAGGCTCGTCGATGTCTTTTACGACAAGGTGAATCGCAATGAGCTGCTCGCGCCCATTTTCAACGACACCGCCGACGTCGATTGGGCCGAGCATTTGCCGAAAATGTACCGGTTCTGGGAGTCGATGCTTTTCGGAACGGGTAATTACCAGGGCGCGCCTTTTCCAAAACACGCCGTCCTTCCTGTGGAGCAGGCGCATTTCGAGCGCTGGCTAGCGCTCTTTGTCGAGACCATCGATGAGAATTTCGCCGGGGTGAAAAGTGAAGAAGCGAAGAATCGCGCC
Organism: Chthoniobacterales bacterium; assembly: GCA_036493915.1. Taxonomy (GTDB): domain Bacteria; phylum Verrucomicrobiota; class Verrucomicrobiia; order Chthoniobacterales; family UBA10450; genus Palsa-1392. Next base: position 7,615 of record DASXPA010000152.1, read on the forward strand.
GTCAGCATTGCCGATACGTTCGCGCACCGGATGGGCGTTTTGAAAGATCCTACCGGTCTTGGTCGAATTCGCTGGCCGGAGCACTAGCCTTTCGCAGATCGGAGGATCAAGGAGTCCCGGTGCCTGGCGAAAGGCGCTTCAATCTTCGATTTCAGGAAGGTAGCACGGCGGGCTGGCGCAGTGAATCGGCTCATCTTTCAGTTTCACAAACGCCGCTGCTTGTTTTGCGACTGCAATCGTTCGACGCGAAGGCTGCCGAACCTTGCGATCACTCCGAACGAGGCTTCTTTTGTCGTGCGGCAGGCGTTTCTTCATCTACGTCAATTTTGCACTTCCTTTTCGATCAGCGCTACCAACGTTTTCCGCCTTATTCTTTTGGCAGAGCGCGGTGAACGACCACAGCGTAAATCGCCATTGCGATCGCCGTCAAAAAGGCAACCAGGTAATCCATTTCTCCCTCACTTTCTTCTTAAGATTCCTCCCGCTTCGGACCGTTTCCAACCGCGATCGCCCCGCGGGATTGATCTAGATCAGGAACAAAGATCGAACGATGCCGGATTAGGAAATCTTCAGCCGCGAGGAGCAGGTTCGGCCTGACTCTCGGCGGTCTTTACCATGCAACAACGCCAGCCCATCATGGACTTGTTTCGCGCGCCGCCGGAACGTTCCTGAATGCTGTGCAGCATGATCAGTCCGTCCTCCTTGCCAAACGAGGCTGGGATCCGAAAGGCCGCTCATCTCCGACCGGCGAAAAACCAGCTACACAGTCAAGCAAGCACCGGCGCGCGGATTGAAGCCGCTTCACCATCCTGGCGGCCATTCGCTTGAAGAGCTCAAGGCCGAGCGATGGATTGGCCTCGCATTGCTGGCGCAGGGTTCGTGGCACAAAAAATGATCGCGCTTGTCTCCCTCAAAGCGCGGGCAGTGAATTGCCATTGGTAAGGCGGAAACAACCACGACCAACCCAACGCTCCCCCAGACGAGATGCTGCCGGCAAGGATTCCGCGGCTGGCAGACTCGAGCTCTACCATGCCGCCTTCGATAAGGTAGAACCGATCTGCGGCCTCGCCTTGACGAAAGATAATTTGATTCTCTTTAAAACGACTTCGGCCTGCACAGGCCGCTAGAATCGCGATATGTCGCGCGCTCAAACCCCGGAGAAAGGGAATTGCGGCAACATCCTTTTCCAAATCGCTCGAGTTTGTAAGTCTGCTATTCTCGTGTGAGACCCTTCCATCGCTAATCGCGGGAGATTTGTGTTCGGTTATCATTTGCTTGTCTTGCTCTCCGCAACATTGCCTCTTTGAATTCGGGAGGCCTGGGACTGAGATTGAATCGTCGCGATATCTATATACCTCGGAAGCTATCGGCGAAGTTCTCAAGAGACCATCCCCAGGTCTGAAGCCAACCTAGGCGGCTTTCTTCAACGCCGCTTCGGGCTGAAAGCAGACGTTGGTTACTTTCAATCGGCGAATTCCGTAGGGCACAGGCCATTGAAACTCATCTCCGACTCGATATCCCAGCATCGCTGTCCCCAGCGGCGCGAGGACCGAAATTTTTCCCTCTTCAATCTTCGCATCGCGCGGTAGGACGAGGGTGAACTGCATGCGCTCTTTGCTCTCGAGATCAAGCAACTCAGCCCGGCTGTTCATAGTAATGACGTCCGAAGGAATTTCTTCGGGCTCCACGATTTCAGCGCGCTTGAGCTCGTTTTCGAGCGCGCTGAGTTCAACGCGTGCGCGCTCCGATACTTTGCCCGCGAACATGATTACTGCCTCCAGCTCTGCGTGATCGGCGGCGGAAATGATGATATTGCAGTTGTTCCTGTTCATAGTGTTGGTTTCCTTGGTTCCTACGGTCTTGTTGGTGAGTTGATTGCGTCCTTCCCGGCTGGCAGCAGCCAGCTGGGCCTTTCGTTCCACAAGAACAGCCTTCACCGATCGGCCCACCGGTTGCGACGCGCAGTCAATTCGTCTTAGCACTTCGCGACCGACTTCCGTGATGATGTTGACCGCCGGTCGTTACTCGGACAAGTCCGGCCAAGCCCAGGATGGCCAAGGCCGGCACGACCAAATTGGTTGCGAACCTCAGATCGGTAGAACCGTCGCGTCCAATTCGAATCTCATGCATAAGCCGCGCGAACGACGCTGGCGCATCGAAGGACGATAGAATGGCGAGAACAGCTGCCAATTCCCGCGTGTGCGAGACAAAATCTACTAGCAAAGCTTCCACTGGCCGCAAGTCATCGAGAATCCTCGATGGAAAACTCGGGCCACCTGCCTCGACAGCTTGCCGGCGCTTCAGGCTGGTATGGATGAGTCCGCTGGCGAGGATGAGCAAAGCGCATAGAGCAACGCCAGCAGCTGCAAGCAAAGTGATAAGTGCGGGATTCATAGGTATGGTTTCGTCTGATCGTTAAGGATGTGGCGGTAAAACGGGAGGGCTAAAAGCTTCGAGATTATCTCGCCTGCACCAGAAGCCTTGGCAGCCCGTCGCGGCTTGGATGAGGCCTGCTCAACGGGATGAGGTTTCGGCTCGCCTTAGCTCGCAACATTTCGATATGGGCCTGCCGGAGGGCCTTCTTCGCTTCGCTAACTTCATCCATCGGCCGGCTCAAACTGGCACGGACGCGAGAAAGCAGAGCGCTGATGAGAATGACGAGAGGCAGGGCAATGATGGCGAAGTCGAGAATGGTTATATTCATGTGAAGAATTCCTTGGTGGAAGTTTCTGCCGTGACTTAACATCGCTACTCGAAAGCGAACCCGCCAAGACTAAGACTCAATCGGAGCGATAGCTTTTTGTTAGCGGTCTGTACCAGTGAGCGATTCCTCCCCGTGAACCGGCGCAAAGGGGAATGGCGCGCGGCGGCGAAACGGGAAAACGCGCATTTCCTGGCCACCTTCACGCGGGCGGACGCGGTCTGGTTCCGCCGATGGCTCAGGCGACGCTTTCGCCACCGAGAGCGCAGACGGCTGAGGCGATTTGCCGGATTTTCGGATTCGAGATCTTGTAAACGATTTGGCAAGACGTGTCTTTCGCTTGCGCAACAGGCGGCCGAGTTTGGTAACGAGCCTTCCTATTGCGACGTAAAGATTGGAGTCGATCGCGCGTCCATGGACATCGCGTCCCGGCAGCGCAAGGCGTGCGCTGGCGGAAAAGCAAGTCGTCGCGCCGCCATGGCGCCGCAGCACAATTTCGGCGGCGAGCGCGTCGTTCGCGAAGCGCGTGATTGGCGTGATCTTCTTGCGGGTAAACCGGCGCAGCGGATCGCTCAGACTAAGATGGTGAGTTGTGATGTGAATGGGCAGGTTGGTCATGGTTTCGTTTTTGTTTAACTGCGTGAGAAATACGTTGCTGGCGGTGGCCGAAAGCTCGGCGCGACTCGGCTTTCGGATGACTCGTTTCTTTGTTGGTCTTACGTGATGGAACCTGCGCTGCCGAGCCGCTGTAGAGCCTCGCTAGAGCCTGCAAGAGAAAGTCGGTCTGGCTCTCGACCTCGAACGGCGCATCCTTGAGGAACGGAGCTATGGGTGGCGGTCCCACCGGGATTAGACCGATTACGGTTGCGAATTGTCGTCCGCGAGCTGCCTCGTAAAGGTGTCGAAGGACGTCCTGAACCTCGGGACTTAGCTCGAACACAGCAGTCCCATTGCGCTCAATAAAATTATCCGTTGGCGGAACACTGCTTAACTTCGCGACGATTTCCTCAAATGGTCCCGCCAGATCAATTGTAACTCTTTTCATATCGTGGTGGTGGCTGCGGCAGCGCGACGATTTTCGTCGAATCAGAAACTGCGGGTTGACCTGCGCTTCGATTCCCTGCTGAGAAGCGTATGGGATTTTCTCAGTTCGCGGAGCAGTTGCCGCTTCGCCATCCTCACTTCTTCGATCCGAGAAATCGGACTGGCGATGATGCGATGGAGTTCCCAAACTTTATCAGAAAGCGCCGCCGCCCGCGTCCGCTTCCGAGCTGCGAAGGAGCTGGCGCGAAGAGCGGGCTTGGCGGCCCGGTCGGTAAGTAGTGAGATCATAAACTTGGCGTTTTTGAACACCCGAATTTAGTGGCGGCCTGGGCAACGACTAAGATTCATATTCGATTAGACCGATAGATTTTGATTATGTAGGTTTCCCGCGTGGAATTCCTGAATTTTCATCACCTGCGTTACTTCTGGATGGTCGCCAAAAAAGGCGGTGTGCGGAAAGCCGCGGAAGAACTTCACGTCTCGCAGCCGTCCATCAGTGCGCAGCTCAAACTTCTCGAGGAATCGCTGGGCGAAAAGCTTTTCAAGCGGAGCGGGCGAACACTCGTGCTCAGTGAAATCGGCGAGCTCGTGCTGACGTATGCCGACGAAATTTTCTCTTCGGGCCGCGAACTAATGAATGCCGTGAAACAGCGGCCGGGCGGCCGCTCGCTCCGACTCAATGTCGGAATGACGGACTCGATTTCCAAGCTGATGGGTCTTGAATTCCTCAAACCCGCCCTCAGTTTTTCTGAACCAGTCCACGTTGTCTGCCGGATGGCGGCAATCGAGGTGCTGGTCAATCAACTGCAAGCGCACCGGCTCGACCTGGTGCTCGCCGATGAGCCAGCCTCAAGCACGCTCAAAGCAAAGACTTTCAACCATCGGCTTGGGCGTTCCGGGGTGACATTTTGTGCGATACCGGCGATCGCCAAAAAGCTCCGGCGCAATTTCCCAAAATCTTTGAATGGGGCTCCCGCATTGCTGCCGACAACAAACATGGGCATGCGCGCGGTGCTGGAGACGTGGTTCGACACGGTGAAAATTCGTCCTCGCATCATCGGCGAGTATGAGGACTCCGCGCTGATGGTTTTTTGTGCCACGGTCGGTCGCGGATTTACCGTCGTGCCTACCGTAGTTGAGCGAGAAATCATGAAACATTGGGGCTTGAAGGTCATCGCCAAGGTTGATGAGTGCGGGACCGACTTCTATGCAATCACCGCGGAGCGCCGTTTAAGAAACCCAGCCGCCGCGGCCATCACCGAGCATGCCTACTCAGAGATTTTCGGCTAACGAGAAGTCGAAAATGAAGCGATTAAATTTCAAGACTTGTGAATCCGCGCACTGCTGATGATGGAATCGCGGAGGTGATTGTCCTCGGCAACGCGAGCACAATTGCTCAGGAAGTTGAGATCGGCTCCCACCGCTTGATCGCGGACGAACCACCGACGCCCGGGGGAACGGCAAGCGGTCCTACGCCATACGATTTCTTGTTGGCCGCGTTAGGTTCCTGTTAGGCGATGACGGTCGGGATGTATGCGCGCCGAAAGAAGTGGCCGCTCGATCAGATCACGGTGTCGCTGCGGCACTCAAGAATCGATGCGGTCGATTGCGCGGAGTGCGAAACCAAAGTGGGAAGGATTGATCGAATCGAATGCGATCTGGAGCTGACCGGAACAATTGATGCGGAGCAGCGCGAGAGGTTACTGGAAATCCCGAACATGTGTCCTGTTCATCGGACGCTGAAATCGCAGATCGAGATTAAGACGTTCCTCAAATGAGCGGAGCCAGAGGCCGGAGCAGGCTCTCCTTGAGACGCTGGAGGCGAGTCCGGCGGACAAATTCGTCGAGCGCGATCCCGGAATTGCGGGCGAAATCGTTCGTCAACACTCGCTCCAATTCCGAGGCGCGGGATCGCGCACGAGCGCGTTTAGCTCGAAGTTTAATCGCATCGAGCGAACGTCGAAATTCGCCGAGCCGACCATGAGCCAATCGTCGTCGATGAGCGCGACTTTGGAGTGGTTAATTCCGGCTTCGTATTCATAAATCTTCACGCCAAAACGGAGCAGCTCCTCGTAATAAGATCGCCCAACATTGACCAGCATCGGATGATCGGTCTTCTCCGAGATAAGCAGGCGCACATCGACGCCGCGTCCGGCTGCGAGTTGCAGGGCGGTGAGAAGCGGCTCCTTCGGAGCGAAATAGCCGGCCGTCAACCAGACCCGCCGGCGCGCCGTGTCGAGCATGAACACGATCGACATCTGGATCGGATCGTCGGCGTTATCGGGCCCGTCGGTCATCGGCTGCACGACCAGCCGCTGCGGAGTTTGCGGCACCGGATAATAACCGCGGTCGAGCAATTTCTCCTCGGTCGCGAAGAACCAGTCGTCGGCAAAAATCATTTGGAATTTGCGCGCGACGACACCGCTCATCTCGATTTGAACGTCTCGCCAGGGTCCGATCGCCGGATCTTCGCCGGCGTATTCGCGACCCATGTTCATCCCGCCTACGAAAACGTGCTCTCCGTCGATGATCTACACCTTGCGATGATTGCGAAGAGTGAAGGTCCACCGGTTGCGAAACGGATGTGCGGTGCGAAACCAGGCGAATTTTCCGCCGGCAGCAACGAGCGGTGCAAAATGCGAACGCCATAATCTGAAACAACCGACGCGATCGAGCAGCAACCGTACTTCCACGCCGCGTCGCGCGGCTCCCACGAGATGATCGAGCATCGCGCGGCCGCGGGCGTCGTCGCGCCAGATGTAAAATTCCAAGTGGACGTGATGCCGCGCCTGATCAATCCGATCAGCCAGGGCTGGGAAAAATTGATCGCCATCGATCAGGAGCCGCGTTTCTTCGGCGGCGGAAACGGCGAATTCGTTGAGCCGGGAGAGAAGATCGATGATCGGCGGGCGGCAATTGCTCGACGAGCGCTTCGGTGTGCGCGGTAATCTTTCGTTCTTCGCGCGCGCCCGTCGCGTCCATCGCACGGGTGGCGCGTAATCTTTGCCTAATGAGCCGATCGGTCCCGAAGAGAAAATAGAAAAACGGCCCGAGATAGGGAAAGAGGATGACGGCCCACACCCAGGCGAGGGTCGAGGCCGGCGGCTTATTGCGCAGGAGGATGTGCGGGATGGTTGCCCAGGTTAGCAGATAGCCGAGCCAGACGAGCGACCAATGCATGGCGCAGCGGGCGGGTGATCTCGGGCTAACGCCCCCGCGCTCCGAGCGCGCTTTGCACCATGATCATCTCGCCCACGTTTTCCGGGGTGAACAAGCCAACGAGGCGGCTGGTCGAATCCAGCACCGGCAGCGCCGGGCAGCGGCATTCCTGCATGACCGCAAAGGCTTTCTCGAAGAGCATCGATTCTGTGACTGCCGGGATTTGAGTTCGCATCACCTCGGTCACGGGAGTATTCGCCCCGGATTTTCGCAGGGCGGCGATCATATCGTCTCTGGTGAGGATGCCGTGTATTTTCCCCTCGTTGTCGGTGATGGGAAATTCGTGTTGCGAGGTGCTGAGCAGCGCTTCCACCGCCTCGTGCAAAGTCGCGTCCGGCGGAAGCGATTGGAATTGCGTGACCATTGCCGCGGAAACTCGGAGGTCTTTCGAGAGGCTGCGCATTTCCGCGACGGCCAGCTCGCTCCCCGCGCCGAAATAAACGAAGACCGCGATCAGGAGGAGCAGCGGATTCCACCAGAGACCGATGATGAAAAAGATGAACGCGATTCCCTGGCCGGTTTTGGCGGCGACCTGAGTGGCGCGAGCGTAATTCATTCGCATGGCGAGGAGGGCGCGGAACACACGCCCGCCGTCCATTGGGAAGGCCGGGATCATGTTAAAAAGGACGAGCCAGATGTTGACCGTGAAAAGCCGCAAGGCGAGCGGCACACCGGTATGCTCCATCATCTCCGGGGAAGGGACGCCACTCGTTAGGCCAATGACGATCGAGAGGGCGGCGGCGATGATGATGTTGACCGCCGGCCCGGCCAACGCCACGACCACTTCTTCACGCGGATTGTCCGGCATTCGTTCGAGCCGCGCGAGACCGCCGATGGGCAGAAGAGTAATATCTCGCGTCTTGATTCCATAGCGGCGAGCGGCCAGTGCGTGACCAAATTCGTGCAGGACTACGCAGAGGAAAATAAGAAGGATGAAGATGAGCCCATCGATCGCCGCGGCGGTGCCGCCTTCGCGGTAATAGATGAAACCGATCCAGGCGAGGAGCAGGAAAAAGGTGCCGTGAACCTTGAGATCGATGCCGGCAATGCGACCGATGGAAAAAGACCAGCGCATCGGAAGCTATTTCCGGGAAGCCGGCCGCTTCGATGCGGTCCGGTTTGGAACTACCAGGACCGGACATGGTGCGTGCCGCACGATCTGTTCAGCCGTGCTCCCGATGGACGCCCGCTTCACTCCGGAGCGACCGTGAGTCGAGGTAATGATGAGATCGATGCCCTCGGCCCGCACACGCTGGTCGATCTGCTCGACCGGCGGTCCCACGACGACCTTGGTTTTGATGTTGCGCAATTGTTTCCCAAACTTCCGACGCAGCCGGGTCATCTCTTCTTCGGCGTACTCCTGTTGTTGCGAGAGAACGTTCGGCACTTCCACGACGGTGTATTCGTCGCTCAACGCATAGCTGTGCACCATGACGGAGTAACAGAAGCAGGCTCGAGCGAAACTCGCGGGCGAAACCGAGCGCGTAGTCCAGCCCGACGCGCGAGCACTCGGAGAAATCGAGCGGCACGAGAATTTTTTGAAATTGAAGCGGCGCTCTCTGCGAGCGCGTTCCTTTGCCGAAAAATGTTCGTTTTCCCGGACCACTAAAACCGGACACGACGCGGCACGAACGACGCGTTGCGTCGTGCTGCCGAGAAAGGCGTGCTTGAGGCCGGTCAGACCACGGGTCGCGATCGCGATCAGGTCAGCACAGGATTGTCCAGCAACGTCGTTGATTTGGGCGGAAGCTT
>DASXPA010000153.1:0-3016 GCA_036493915.1 Chthoniobacterales bacterium
CATCATTAAGTGTACGGTGGACTCCATCCTGTGGGCCACAGCCCAAGGTCAGATGCCGATAAGCGGCAACCTGCAGAATACACTACCTGTATCCGCGCCGGAACAGCGCATCGCGGTGCGGCTGCTTCTCGCGCCCCAGGATCGCGGTACCTTCCTTGCCGCCGGCGCGCGCGGCGCAGGGGCCATTTATACCGAGCATGGCAAGATGATCCACATCGTCCGGAAGGTCTTCGTGCGGGTCTCGGCAAAATTGGATTGGTTTGTTTTCAAGCTCCACTAAGACCCGCTCACATGAATAGCCGAGTCCTTTTGGGTGCTGCTTTGTGCCTGACTCTTTCCAGTTGCGCGATTAAGCATCCGCCGTTTGGCGTGGACATCATGCCTGAATCGGCTCGCGCGCAAATCCCGGGAAGTTGGGCCGGCCCGCATCGCAGCGGAGGTGTGGTGCCAAACTGGATTCGCACTTTTGGGGACCGGGAGCTCACCGCGCTGGTTGCGGACGCCGTCGAGCGGAACCCCGACCTGAAGGCTGCCGCCGCTCGCGTGGAAGCATCGCGCGCCGCCGTGCGCATCGCTGCCTCATCGCTTTATCCGCGGATTGCGATGAAGGGACTCGGGGAGCGCCAGGGCCAGCACTTGAGCGGCGACCTCGGTCGCGACATCAATCCGCCGGATTTCGGGAGCTCGGGAGTCGAGAGCTCGGGCGGCGCAGGTCTCGACACCAGTACTGAGGATACATCAAAGCGTTGGGTGTACGGCATCGCTGCCGGCGCTGCATGGGAGGCCGACGTCTGGGGCCGCATTCGCTCGAAGAAAGCTGCAGCAAAAGCTGAAAGCGAGGCGTTGGAAGCCGACTACGAATTCGCCCGGCAATCGCTCGTCGCTGCAGTGGCGCGCGCGTACTTCACGACCATCGAGGCCGCGCAACAAGAAGCGAACGCGCAGGAGACGCTCGATATCTACCAAGAGTATTCGAAGCTCACCGATATTCAAAAACAGCACGGCTTCGCAAGCGATTTTGACGTGTCGCAGATCAAGTCGCGTACGGCCAGCGCAGAAGACGCATTGTATACAGCGCAACAGGCGCGAGCGCAGACGATCCGCGCGATCGAAGTTGTCACCAGCCATTACCCGGCCGGCCGTTTTGACGTGCGACGTTCGTTCCCCGGCCAACCGAGAGCCGTGCCCGCAGGTCTGCCTGCGCAAATTCTCGAACGCCGGCCCGACCTCATCGCAAGCGAACGCCGCTTCGCCGCTGCATTTCACCGCGTGAACGAGGCTCGCACCGCGCGATTGCCGCGCTTTGTGCTTAGCGCCGGTAGCGGACTCGGAACGGCGGATCTCGACTCAGTTGGCACGCTCAGTGCCCTCCTCTGGACTTTCGCCGGCGGGATTACTCAGCCGATTTTCTTTGGGGGCGAACTTCAAGCTGCACAAGATCTTCGCACGGCCGAGCAAAAAGCCGCAGCCGCGAGTTACGTGGGCCATGCATTGCGCGCATTCGAAGATGTGGAAGATGCTCTTGCCAGCGATTACTATCTGCGTATGCGCGAAGGCGCACTGGGCACCGCAGTTTCTAGCAGCGCCGATTCCGTGAAATTCGGAAGGCAACAGCTGGAGCAGGGCCAGGTCGATATGTTCACCGTCCTGCGCCTCACTGGCGAAAACCTCGCTGCAAAAGTCCAATTAACGGCAATTCGCGCCTCGCGCCTTCGCGAACGTGTAAACCTTTACCTGGCTCTCGGGGGCGATTTCGCAGGGACTGGCGCGCCAAAATGAGCTCTCAAAAATTCGGCTAATGCGCACTATTACGAACGACTATCGCGACGCGCAGATCTTGAATCTCGGTTCCGCCGGTGAACACGGACCATATCTGGTGACGCAGACCGGCGTCGCGCCCCGCGATCCACTGCCCAAGACACGCATGTTCGTTCTACGTCCGGATGGAAGCTGGGTCGACTTCAATGTCTACGCGTCGCAGGGAAAACCGGAGGCCATCGACGAGATTGTCTTCTCCACCACAACGGAAATTTTGCAGACGTTTGGGAAATTATTCGGGCAGCCACGAGTTCTCGATTTACCGATCAATGAGGAGGGACTTAAGGCGTGGATCGAGCGCCAGGAACATGGCGATCCTTTGGAAACAGCTCGGGCCTGGGCCAAAGAGTACAAGATCCGCCATCGGAAAGATCGCAGATAAGATCACTGTTTAAGGGCGCCGGAGATTGACGCGATGAACACACCGTCCCTCGCTCGTTTCATTCCTGCTTTCAGTTGGCTACGCACCTATGACCGAAGCTGGTTACGCAGCGATGTTTTCGCTGGCGTCACGCTGGCCGCATATCTCCTCCCCGCCGGTTTGGGAGACGCGTCGCTTGCTAACTTGCCCCCGGAGGCCGGACTTTACGCGTGTCTGTTTGGTGGACTGGTCTTCTGGTTATTTTGTAGTTCGCGGCACACAGTCGTCACAGTTACGTCCGCAATCTCGTTGCTCGTTGGTGCTTCCCTTGGAGAGATCTCGGGTGGTAATACAACGCGCTTTGGCGCACTCGCCGCGGGCACAGCCTTGCTGGTTGCATTCATCGCTTTCATCGCGTGGCTCGTCAAAGCAGGCGTCGTTGTAAATTTCATTTCCGAAAGTGTGATGACGGGGTTCAAATGCGGCGTCGCCCTTTTTCTCGCCACCACGCAACTGCCCAAACTTTTCGGATTTCACGGCGCACACGGAGATTTTTGGGAGAACAGTAGCCACTTTTTCAAGCATCTGTATGAAACGAATCCGACATCGCTTCTTGTCGGAGGAGCCGCGTTGGCTGTGCTTATTTTGGGTAAGATTTTTCTGAAAAATAGACCGGTATCGCTGTTCGTAGTCGTGGGCGGTATCCTGGCCGCGTCCGCGCTTTCGTTAGGCGCGCATGGCGTAAAGCTGCTCGGTAACGTCCCTCAGGGATTGCCTCCGATCGGCGTGCCTGCTGTTTACTGGCACGATCTGAACGAACTGCTTCCGCTAGCCTTC
>DASXPA010000154.1:0-4734 GCA_036493915.1 Chthoniobacterales bacterium
GATCACCGGTTCCTACAACTTTTCGCGCAGCGCGCAGTTCAACGCCGAGAATATTTTGTTCATCGATAGTGCGCCGCTGGCGGAGCGGTACAGCCGCTACATTGATCACGTGATCGCGAAGTATCGTTGATGGGCGGCGCGCTACTCTGTACTCCCGAGCGAAGTCGGAGGACCGCTCCGAGCTCGCCGTTCTGCGCCAGGAATGGATCTTCCTTCTTTCTTCCCAGAGTCCGCGGTGAAAAGGCGAAACCAAATGACCTCGGGAGCTCGCTTGCCATTGTCAAGATTTGCACACTGACCCCAATTCTTGTCCTGACCCCAATTCTTGTCCCCCGGCCGTTGCTGCGCGTCCGTTACGGCTTCCTTCATCCTTCTTCCCTTCTTAGAGGTCCGCGGTGAAGAAGGCGAAAGCAAAGCAGTGACCTTCGCAAACTGAGTTAGCAGCGAATGAAGTGTGCTGAAGTAAGCTTCTAACCCATTCCTTCTTTTCTTTTCGTGGATAATCTGGACGTCTTCTTCCTCGCGCAGGATGAACAAACCGCAGCCGACGTGATGGCGCGGCTCGTTCGGTTTATCAACAGCGCACAACGCACGCTCGACCTCGCGCTTTACGACATGAGGTTGAGTGGGCCACGCCGTATCCCACATTCGGGATTTTGTCCGCTGTTGATGTGGCCGAGAAGCTAATGGCCAAGAAGATCGCAAATTCCGCATTCAACGGCGATCATGTGGCGGCGATCGCCCGTATCTCCGGTTGTCGGCTTATTGCACTAGCGATCAAGAGTCGATTCGGTTTTTGAAAACGACCGCATTGTATAAAGCTGGCAAGAAGCCGAAGCTTATACCGGCTTGGATCAAAAAGCGCTGCTGTTGAGATCCGAATTGACCAAGTGCTGTACCGACTAGGAGCCGATTACGCGCTCCGGGTTCGTTATTACATCCGCCATAGGCGTAGTCCCTCCCCAAACAAGCTGGCTTCCGCTACAGCATTACGCAGAGACTTCGCGAAGAGTGCCGCAGAGTGAGATCGTTTGGACAAAACTGCAGCTGACTAATCGCAGCGCAGGGCGATCATGGGGTCCACTCTCGTAGCTCGGCGCGCGGGAAGATAAGAAGCGAGCAAGGCGACAACGATAGAAATAACAAGGACGACGCCAAACGTCATTGGGTCTGTAGGTCTGACACCGTAGAGCGCGCTGGCCATGAAATGCGAAAGGGCGAGTGCGCAGACAAGCCCGACTGCGGCACCCGTAAGTGCCAGCCAGAGGCCGTGTCGTAACAGCATTTGCAGAATCGCCCGTCGTTGCGCGCCAAGGGCGAGCCGGATTCCGATTTCATGCGTGCGTTCGTTAACCAGAAAGGAAAGCACGCCGTAAATTCCGATCGCGGCCAAAAGCAACGCCGTAAGCGCGAACAGGCCGACGATCTCGAGCGCGAAGCGCCGCTGATCGAGTGCCGCCGACACTGTGTTGGATAACATTTCCGCGCTGAACACAGGCAACGTAGGATCGACGGACTGCACCTGCTCGCGGACCGCGTCCGGAATCGCAGCCGCGTTCAAGTCTCCGCGCAAAAAAATGACGAGATGTTTGGCGCCTCGTTGATACAGGTCGGTATAAATCTGCGGAACCTTGACGTTTTCCAACGATTCCGTCCGTGCATTTGCAACGACGCCGATGATTGTGGTCCATTTCGTTGCGCGTCGCGACAGCTTCACGTGCTTACCGATCGCGTCCTCGTTAGGCCAAAAGGTTTGCGCCATCGACTCGTTAATCACGGCGACGGGTTCGGCCTGGTCGGTGTCCAGCTCGTTGAAGATGCGACCGCGCCGTAAGGTCATCTCCATCAAATGAAAATATTCGGGCGTGACGATAGATTCATCCACCAGCGGCGCTTCGTTACTTTGTGTCTGCCGTCCTTCGATCATCATCGGGAGAGGCGGATTTTGGTTGTTGCGATCGTGGCCTAACGGGAGCGCACCAAGGTCGCTGAAGGCCGACTCGTTAACTCCCGGTAGTTGCTGGCAGCGGCGAAGAACTTCCCGGAAAAATCGCCCCTGTTGCGCGGCCGTCGCATACTTGTCGACCTTCGGATCGTTCGGATACGGCATTCGTGTTTTGATCGTCATCACGCTATGCGGATTGAATCCGAGCGGCGCGTTGAGCAGATCCCAAAAACTGTGAAGGAGGAGACCGGCAGCAATTAGCAACACCAGCGACATGGCGAATTCCGTGATCACCAGTGTGCGGCGAGATCGGGTCTGTTCGCGTGATCCAGTCGAGCCGCGACCTTCCTGTTTCAATGCGTGAATCAAATCGAGGCGCCGGACCGACAACGCCGGAGCAATGCCAAAGCTCACTCCGGATATAACCGACATCCCAAGAGCAAAAAGCAGCACGATCCAGCTGATCGAAATCTCGTTCAATCGCGGCAAGGTTTCCGGCACCAGTTTCAGGAGAAAATCTTTCGCGAGGAAGAGCGCGCCCAAGCCGGTTGCACCGCCGAGCAGCGAAAGGAGCAAATTTTCAGTCAGCAGTTGGCGAGTGAGTCGCGCTTGCCCGGCGCCGAGCGCGCGGCGAATGGCCATTTCGCGAGAGCGGACGCTCCCGCGCGCAAGCAGAAGGTTGGCAACATTCACGCAGGCAATGAAGAGGACCAGGCCGACCGCGATGAGCAGCATGGTCAAGGTCTGACGAACATCGCCGAGGACACTCTCTTTCAGCGGCATCAAACGAATCTTCCACTTCATATGGGCCGGATAATCGCCCGCATATTGTTTTTGCAATGCTGCGACCAGCGCGTCGACACGGCTTTGCGCTGCCGGAATCGTTAGGCCTGGTTTCAAGCGCGCGATCGCCGTTGGAAGATTGCGACCACTTCGGGCCGGATGATCGGACATCGGCGGACCATAAAAACTCGTCGCGGCCCAAACTTCGATGTTGCGCTCTCGCGGCGACGTTCCGGGATCGTGGAAATCGGCGGGCATCACGCCAACGATCCGATACAAGTCGGTATCCATTCGGAATTGCTTCCGGAGGATCGCGGGATCGCCGCCGAATGTTCGTTTCCATAATCCATCGCTAATGACCGCTTCCGTGGTAAAGCCCGGCGAGTGATCCAATGGCGGAAACGTTCGACCAAGTTCGGGCTTCACGCCTAACAACGCGAAATAATCAGGCGCTTCGATCAGCAAACTGACCCGTCCAGGTTTCGATAATCCAGTCAGGTTGTTATCGTCGTACCAGGTCGGCGAGACATATTGGAAAATTCCCGAGTGCTGAAGGTCCTGCCATTCCGGTTCTGACATTCCAACATCATGCGCGCCGATGCCGGCAAGGTCGTCCACGATCCGAACGAGTTGCTCGGCATGCGGGTAAGGCAGCGGATGCAGCAGCGTGGCGTCCACCACGCTGAAGATCGCGGTGGTTGCACCAATGCCGAGCGCCATCGTCAGCACAACAATCGCAGTGAAACCCGGCGTTTTGCGCAACATCCGCACACTGAAGCGAAGATCCTGAATGAGGATGTCGATAAAATTGCCGGCGAGCTCGTCGCGGCATTTTTCTTTGACTTGCACTTCGCCGCCGAATTCGATTCGCGCACGCTGCTCAGCTTCAGAACGGGCCAGACCTAAACGTTCGAGATCATCGGCACGCAATCGAATATGCGAACGAAGCTCCTCTTCCAACTCGTTCTCAGTCTGCGAACGATGAAGAAAATGCGCGGCCAGAGAACTTAAGTAGGCGAGCAAGGTCATATCTCTTGCGGCCGCGCCGCCAGGGCGGTTGCAATTGCTTTTGCTAACCGGTTCCATCCATCCGTTTCTTCGCGCAGACGCCTCCGTCCCTTTGCCGTCAGCTCGTAATATTTGGCCCGACGGTTGTTGTCCGATTTGTCCCAGCTGGCCTTCAAAAGACCCTGGCGTACTAGACGAAATAGCGCCGGATAAAGCGCGCCCTGCTGAATGAGCAACGCGCGTCCGGAGATTTGCCCGATGCGGAGAAGCACTCCGTAGCCATGCAGCGGCCCGAGAGAAACCGCTTTCAGAATCAAAAGATCGAGTGTGCCTGGAAGAAGTTCGGCCTCGTAATCCATCTTGCTCTCCTAAATTGGTTAGGAGATTAGCACTCGCTCTCCTAAGCTGTCAAGGAGAAGCGATGCGGAACGCGCGGGGCGCGATCATCAACCCCCCAGAGCGCGCGCCGCCGGCAAAAATCCGCGCCACGGGCCGTCACGCCTTATCGGAACCAACCTCCGGAAGTTGCCCGCTATCCTCGCGGGCTTGACCGTCTATGTCGCCCGCTTCCTAGCGGCTCCATTGATTCGTCCGCCCCCGCTCTCTCACCCGTTCGGGTTGCCCGTCTATCTCGCTTGATCCCCATCGGCTCGATCAAACCGCGCTTTGCTGATCATGGCGGCGCCCATGCTGCTGGTGATGTGGTCGTAGCCGGAGCCAATGTCGGTGGTGGCGCGGGGAAGGGGCGGTGTCGAAGCGTAGAATTCGCAGCGGTCATCGGTAAACATCCCCACGATGACGGATTCGCTCCATTCGCACAACTCGAATCACCGCCTAAAGGGGGACTGTTGATGCACATCCATTTTACGGCGCAGTGAGCCGTCGGCGAGCGACCGTTGCCAAATAGGGTTCCTTGATTTCGACGGCTTTCGACTGAAGCTGGAGGTTCCAAGAATCACCATGTTGTTGAACCTGCTCAAAGCCAAAATCCATCGCGC
>DASXPA010000155.1:0-2715 GCA_036493915.1 Chthoniobacterales bacterium
CTTTTCCCAGTTTTCGGGACTGCTCTCGCCGTCGTCTCCGAGCAGCTGCGCGCGCGCCGCCATTCCTTGCTGGAATTCCAGAGGAAAACTTTCGAGCGACGCACGCGGCACGCCCAACACTTTGAGGCCCTGGTAGCTGAGTGAAGTGCTAACCCAGGTGTCGCCAGCCGGGCTGATTGGATGAGCCGCGGAGGCCACAACTTCGCTCAACCGGCGGATCAGCTCACGCCCGGCCGATCGATCGTCGATTCGAAAGATGACATAAGTTGCGTGATAAGGAGTGGGCCGCGGGCGCAACAGTCCGCTTTGAATATCATCGAGCTCGAGTGCGGATTCGATCGACATTCGCGTCTAAAAGCTAATCGCGCCCGCGACTTGGAACGAATATCCCTGGAATGTAGCGCGGTCCGCGAATTCATCGAAGAACCGGAGAGTCACGTTTGTCCTTTGTTTCGGAAGGGCGAGATTCACCGCGACTCCCATCGCGTTTACGGCGTAACGCTCGTCGGACATTGCTGAAGTGATACCGGGCCCGGTTTTTGCCGTTAACTGCCGTGCTTCGTAGCCGGCCAGACCGATTTGGAGCCGAAGAGCCGTTTTGTTAAGAACTGTTCGCATCAGCGAATAATCGAGGTCAAAGGTATCGCCCGGGTGAATACCGGTGCCTTGCTGCGTGGTATGAAACTCGTACATCTCAAACGCGGAGAAGATCAGAAATTTGTCCTTCGTCAGATAGTAAGTCTGTCCGGAAGATAGAGTGTGCGTCCAGTAGCCTGAACCGACGTTGTCGTTTGCATTCGCATCGAACCGGCCGGTCGGCGCCAGGAAACCGTACATCGCCTTGACCGCGACGCGGTCCCAACTCCAGCCCAAGATCAAAGGCAAATAGTACGAATCCGCAAACCCGCTTCCGCCGCTGATATTGCCCTGGATATCAGATGTCAGATCATTCTTCGCGAATGGGAGGGTGGCCGAGGCGGAGTATCGTGCTCCCGCTAGAAGCGTTTCCTTGCTCGCCCAGGTTACCGTGTTCATATCCATGAGCACGTAGTTGTTTCCGCTGACAGGCAGAGTGTTGCCGTTGTCGTCTTTGGCTTCATTGCGCGAGTAGAAGAGGAACTGGTTGGAGTAAGCGAATCCCGGTTCTGGCGTGATCCCAGAATTTAGCGTGCTCATTCCGAGGGGATAGACCCCTCTGTTCTGTGCCTGCGCCGGGATCACGGCGAGTAACACCAGACCGCTAAGTAGCCGCAGCGACCACGATAATATACGCATTCGCGCGCGGCTTATTGGATTCAATAACCGTCGCACGTCGAAATATGCCACCAGAAGGGCAGGTTTCAGGCAAAGATGCGGTCGCTCATTTCATCCGAGCGAGGTTTCGCCAGAAATTCGAAATGCTCTCCGAGACGCCGAAGAGCACGGTGAAGTGCGTCGAATCGGTCATCACGATGTCCCCGGCGCGCTCGGAGTTCGGCGGGAGCCAGAGCAGGCAGTTAAACTCGGTGTTGCCCGCCTGCGTGAAGGGGTGAGGTCTCTCCATGTCGATCGGCTGCCGTGCGAGCACTTTCACGCTGTCGCCGGCCTCTTCCGTCAGCGCGTAGTGCGGCAGGTGCGGATGCAGACTTAACGAGGTTACGTCTTTTAACAGGCCCTTCGCGTCAATGTCGCGAAAGGCGGTCAGCAGCGCGATGTCCTTCGTGCCTTTGATCACCGCAGGGCGGAGGCCCCATTCGTTCGATACCGGAATACCCAGGCCTTTCATCAGCGAGCGTGTGTATTGGCTGAAACGCTGCTGGCGCGGGACGAGCGCATCACGGTGGTGGAGGTATTCCATCTGCCGTTGCTCGAAGTCTTCTGAGAAACCGACGTCGTGGTGCGGCGCGCACATCAGGCATGTGTCCTCGCGTTTGAGCCAATTCTTGATCGCGGCAATTTCCTCCGGCATCGCCTCTTCTTCGCCGACCAAGTGGTCGAGACCGAACACAAGCAGCGTGTCGCAGTCGGCGAGGATGCGCTCGTCAATCGGTAGCTTGAAGCCGGCCTGGTCAATGCGCTGGAAAACGGCGGGGGGATGGGCAGTCGCCTCCTCGGCGGCCTTTTGAAAATTCAGCGTCGCGCGATGGAACAGTTCGAGCGTGCCGGCGATGCCCTGCAAAAACTGCGCGGCGCTCCACTCGGGCGTCTCGTAGTTTGGCCAGAGCACTCTTCGCACTTCACTCATCGTTGAAAACCGGTTGTCCATCGTCTCAACCCCGCGCTGGGTCTCCCACGGATAGCTCCACGTCCAGTAGATGCTAAGCCGCCGCTTGCCTTTAGTGTAGTTGCGCGGGCGGTGGTTCTGATTGTAGGTGCGTGCTGCTGGTAGTGCGCTCATAGTTGGAAAGGATCGTTTTTGGTTTATGGGTGCTGGTTCATTGCGAGTTGCCAAGTGCGGCGAGATAACGAAGAGCCTTGAGTCCAGGCAAAAAGAAGTAGGCCCCGCCGCGGACGGCCGTGAAGGCGGGTAAACCGGTAATCTTTTTCCGGATCGGCCGCTTCGGGATTTTGAATTCGAGAGTGCCGTCCTGGTTACCGATGATGGGATCGCGCTCGTTGCCGAGCTGATGAAAATTTTTGTCGTTCACCCAGACATTTTGCGCGAACTCGAATTGCCGGATGAGACTTGCGCAAATCACAAAAGCGGCGATGCCACGCTCCTTTCCATCCTCCGGT
>DASXPA010000156.1:0-3428 GCA_036493915.1 Chthoniobacterales bacterium
TCGGGAAACTGGCGAAACCTGTGCTTTCAACCTTCAGCACGGCGTCGCAGAGCTCCGCCCTCCAGGCTACCGCGACGTCGGCTCAAAGGAATTTCGGTTGCGTGCCCGGCGCCTCGCCGCAGGCTTGCCTTGTCATGGGAATCGCCGTTCAAAATCTGCACATCGGAATGAAAGTCCGCCACCCGCACTACGGTGTCGGCACGATCAAAGCCCTCACTGAGCACACCGTCGATATCACTTTTGATGATGCTCCGCGAACGGTCGACCCGGCGGTGAGCGATCTGACGACGGCGGAACCAACCGCCAGTCTCACCGAAATGCAGATGCCGCTGTCGTCGCTCATCCGAGAGACGGCGCAGGCGATGATCAACGGACTCGGGCTCCAGAAAACGGATGAGTTAGTGGAAGGTCTGGCCACGCGCTGGCAAAGCGGCACCCTCGCCTTGCGGCCGGCGGACTCCTCCCTGCAGGCAAAGGAAGTGCCGCTCGAGACCTTCTTTCACAAGATCGTCATGATCCGCAACAATCTGCGCGTGCTCGAGCAAAAGGTGAACGCGAGCGAGAAGCTGAGTGACGCCGATAAGTTCGACCTGCACCAATACATTACTCGCTGCTACGGCTCGCTCACCACGTTTAACGTGCTCTTTAAAGAGAAAGAAGACCAGTTTCGAACATAAGCTGTAATCGCCAACCCCGGCCGACAAGGACTGTCGTCGACCCCTCCAGCACAGCGGTCACCAAGGCCGACTACAACAGCTAGTTTCCTCGAACGACGGTCTTCGCGTTCATGAATTCGCGAATGCCTAACGAACCTAACTCTCGCCCGTAGCCGGAGCGCTTCACGCCGCCGAAAGGCAGGCGCGGATCGGATGCGACCATCGCGTTGATGAAAACCATCCCGGCTTCCAGTTCACTCGCGAAGAGCTCCTGTTCCTTCGTGTCGTTCGTCCACGCGCTGGCGCCGAGGCCGAAGCAGCTATCATTTGCGAGCTCGATCGCCGCGGCCGCGTCTTTTACGCGAAAGAGCAATGCCACCGGGCCGAAGATTTCTTCCCCATCCGCAGGGGACTCTTTCGGGATCTCGGCGAGCACCGTTGGCGGATAGAAGTTGCCGACACCGTCGTGAGGCTTTCCGCCGAGGAGCAGCTTTGCGCCGGCCTCGATCGACTTGCGCACTTGTTCAGCGACGCCGTCGCGGATCGCTGGCGTCGCGAGCGGTCCAATCTCGGTCGCCTCCTCAAGCGGATCTCCAATTTTCAACGCCTTCATTTTTTCGACAAATTGGCTGACGAACTCGTCGTAGATCTCGTCGGCGATCAGGAACCGTTTCGCAGCGATGCAGGATTGGCCGTTGTTTTGTGTGCGCGCTTTCACCGCCGTCGTTAGGGCGGCATCGACGTCCGCGCTCGGCATGACAATGAAAGGATCGCTCCCACCGAGCTCGAGGACGCACTTTTTGATCTCGCGTCCCGCGATCGCGGCCACTTCGCTGCCCGCGCGGTCGCTGCCGGTCAGTGTCACAGCTTGCACACGCCGATCTTTGATGAGGGCCGCAACTTTAGCGGAACCGATCAGGAGCGTTTGGAAAACGCCCGGCGCCAGTCCGGCGCGGCGAAAAATATCTTCAATCGCGAGCGCGCATTGGGGCACGTTCGCGGCATGCTTGAGGAGGCCAACGTTCCCCGCCATGAGCGCAGGCGCGGCGAAGCGAAAGACCTGCCAAAAAGGAAAATTCCAAGGCATGATCGCGAGGACGGGACCGAGCGGCTGCCAGCGCACTGCACTGCGCGCGGCGGAGGTTTGCTCCGGTTCTTCTTCGAGAAAACGGCGGGCATTTTCAACGTAATAGCGGCACACCTTTGCGCACTTCTCCACTTCCGCGCGCGCGGCCGCGATCGGCTTGCCCATCTCCAGCGTCATGGTACGCGCAAGTGATTTGGCCTCCTGTTCAAGAAGCTGCGCCGCTTCCTGCAAAACTATCCCGCGTTCGACGAATGAGCTGCGGCGATGCAACGAAAACGCTGCTGCCGCCGCCGCGAGCTTTTCTTCGACCTCCGCCGCGCTGTGCTCGTCGAATTCCTGCAGTATTTCTCCCGTAGCGGGATTGATCGATGCAATCGCCATGGTTCAGTGAACAGCCGCTGATAAGAACTGACAAGGGGCAGAGCGCTGCCATGGCAACGCTCTAGCCTAACGAATATAACCCTTTGGAGGACCTGACCCGGTCACAACTCGATGGCTAAAAGCCTGGCTTTCCACTCCAAGCGTTGCTCCAGCGGCCCGGTTCGACAAAGTCAACCCCGGCGGCGCACGACCTCCGGCCTCCACGTTTGCGACCTATTGGACGCCCCCTAAAGTTTTCAACGCTGCGAAGGATTGGCAACGTTCTCCTGCCGGTAGGCGGCGCGGCGAAACTCGCGCGGCTTACTCAGATCGGCTTCGCGCCTGTTCTTCCGCGGGTTGATGGGATTGGCGATGCTGAAAACACCGGCCATGAGCGCTTCCGCTCTCGGATTCCAAATGTCGCCGTGATCTTTGATGATGCTTTTGTCGACCTGCACATCCCAATAGGGAACGTCGACCGCCGAGATGCGCTTCAGTTGCCATAGCTCAACCCCGTTCGCCCCAGGGAGGGCGACGGTGTCGCCGCTGAGCAGGTGCGAGAGATTCGTCTCCAAAGGGGTCAGTCCCGCAGGCGGAGTGAAGGGTTGATCGAGTTTTGTCGCCACGTGATTCACGAGGGACAGATTGTGACCCGGCGTGGTGGTAAAGAAATGACGCTCAGTTTCTTTCTTCTCGGGCGACCCCGGATCGGAGACTTCGTTGAAAGCCTTGGTGACGGCTGCAAGTGAAGTCCCGATGGGGAAAATCGTGCCGGTAGCGTCATCCGCGGTTGACGTGATGGAGACAAAAAGCGGCCGCGCCTTTTCCGTCTTTTCCTGATAGAGCGCGGAGATGATCTGCCGGCTGAGAACAGAATCGGAAGCCGGATTGAGGACAAGAGTGAGATCGGCCGGCATCGAGTTCCCGCGGTGCGAACGCCCGTGCATTTCGGCATCGATCGCATGCGCAACCGCTCTTTCCACGACGAGGCCGCCGAAGGAGTGGCCGAGCAGGATGGTGTATTGCTGGTCTCTTCGCCGATGTTTGCGCGCGGCTTCGGCGACGGAAGAGATGGCGTCGAAACAATCAAAGTTATTCGCGAGACGTTCCGCGGCGGCTTTGCGGCTGTAGAAGGTAAGTTCATTTATCCCCGGGATGTCCGTGATCTCACCGCGCCAGCCGAGATAGACGCCGATAACTCGAAAGCCTTTGCTCTTAATCAAAGGAGTCCCGTCGATATCGGAAAGAAAGGTGCGGAACTTATCCACGTCTCCCGAGCCGGAGTTATTGTGCCAGCCATGGACGTAAGTAATGACCAAAGGCTT
>DASXPA010000157.1:0-32703 GCA_036493915.1 Chthoniobacterales bacterium
GAACTTGCCATCCGCACTGATCGCGAATTGTTCCGGATCGGAGCCGACATGCCAGCGATCGATCAGCTTGCGCGCGGCCGGATCGATCACGCCGAGCCCATCGGCGGCCTTGTCCGCAGGCGGGCGTTCCTTATCCACGCCCGGCGCCATCCGTGGCGATCCGCTCAAGGCCACGAAGATCCGCTGATCATCCGGCGTCGCATGAATCCCGCGCGGCCTTTTCCCGACTGGAAAAGTCGCCACGACCGCGTCCGTCGTTCCGTCGATCACGGTCACGTTGCCTGAGCGTTCGTTGCTCACGAATAGGAGGTAGCCGGGATCTTCCGCCGCCTTCGCGATCCCCGCCGCCAGAATGATTGCCCAAAGAATCGCCGCGATTTTCCTCTTCACCTCTCACGCCTACATCTCGGGACCGCGGGCGGCAAATGGCAGCCGAGGCGTTGACACCAATCTTGGCGAACTTAGTCTGGGCTTGATGACCGCGGAAACCCGGAGCGGGAAATCGCGCGAAATGACGCGTCGCAAATTTCTTGCTACGGCCGCGGCAGGCGGCGCGACCGTTTTGGCGGGAAGATCATTCGTTATGGCAGAGAAACTTGCGACGACCACGACAGCGGATGCGGCGGACAAATCTTCGTTCCTCCTCGGGGGCGATCTTTCGGTGCGCCGGCTCGGTTACGGCGCGATGCGCCTGACGGGAAAAGGCGTCTGGGGTTGGCCGACGGATCGCGAGAATGCGCGCAAGGTTCTGCGGCGCGCGGTCGAATTGGGCGTAAATCTCATCGATACCGCCGATGCTTATGGCCCGGAAGTGAGCGAGCTGCTTATCGCCGAGGCGCTCCATCCTTATCCGAAGGGATTAGTCATCGCCACGAAGGGCGGACTGACTCGGCCCGGTCCCGGCCAATGGGAGCCGAACGGAAAACCGAAATACCTGACCCAATGCGTCGAAAACAGTCTGCGGCGACTGAAGCTGGAGCGGATCGACTTGTATCAACTGCATCGCATCGATCCAAAAGTACCAGTGGAGGATTCGTTAGGCGCGCTCAAGAAAATGCAGGCGGCGGGCAAGATCCGTCACGTCGGTCTCTCGGAGGTGACGCCGGCCGAGATCGAGCAGGCACGCAAAGTCCTGCCGATCGTCAGTGTGCAGAACGAATACAACATCGAGGATCGCAAATCCGACGCCTCGCTCGCCTTTTGCGAAAAAGAGAACCTTGCATTCATCCCATGGTTCCCGCTCGGTGGGAGCGGTAGTTCTTTGCTCAAACCGGGCAATCCGCTCGAAGCTGAAGCGAAAGGTCACGATTGCAGCGTTGCGCAGATCGCGCTTGCCTGGCTGCTGCACCGTTCTCCTGTAATGCTGCCGATCCCTGGAACCTCATCGCTCAAGCATCTCGAGGAGAACGTCGCCGCGACCAGACTGCGCCTTACTCCCGCGGCATGGAAGACGGTGGAAGAGTTGGCGCAGGGGGCATGATTTCGGATTCGCGCTAATCCCATCTCGTGATGCCGGGAGTACATTACGCGACCTTGATCCTGTCTGGCTCGTTTAATACCGTCTTCGCCTGATCTCTGACCGACGCCGATTACTTGGGTGATGTCACCGCGCAGTTGCGTCTTCTACATTCATCATCGACGCGCAATTTGGATTGCGATCAATGCGCACCTGGAAGCGATTTACCGTTAGCGGTCACAGATTCGGAGACGGCTCCCGCTCGTCGCGAGCGGCCATCTTTCGCACCTGGTTCGCCACTTAAAATGCCGGGAAGGCGGAACCCGATTGCCCAGTCTCTGAAAAAAATTTCGATTCGGCAAAAATTTGCTTGACCCCCTTCGCCAATCTTGCCAAAACACGGATTGATCCAGATCCGGACGAATTAAATAACCACCACAAAGGAACTCTCAATGAATACTAAATCCAATAGGCTGTTAAGGGTGTTCGCGGTTGTCGCGGTCGCCGTTTTTTCATTTGCGATGCTGACTTCTGCCGGGGCCCAGTCGATCACCACGCTCTTTGGCTCGAATAACAACGGCAGCCCGGGCGGAGCCGTTTATTTTGACGCCAACATTGGTTCAAATTCGCTCTCCATTAACTCCTTTGATATCAACACGGACATCTCGGGCTCGTTCAGCAATTTTCAAGTCTGGATACTGGCCGGCATGACCTCGCAAGGGAACGAGACCAGCCCATTGTGGACGGAGGTAGCCACCGGCAGCGGCACCGGCGCCGGCATCATTGACAGTCCCACCCATGTCACCTTGTCGAACTCGTTCACCCTCGATGCATCCGGGCTCTATGGGATCGCCTTGGTCATGGACCCGGGTGGTTCGCACTTTTACACCAACGGGACTGGATCTAATCAGAACTACTCCAACGGGGATCTCTCCCTGGCCTTGGGGTCCGCCACCAATGTCCCCTTTACCCAGCCTGTCTTCTCGCCGCGGGTCTGGAACGGCACCATCTACTACACTGTCGTGCCGGAACCATCGCCGATGGCCTTCCTCGCTGTGGGCGCTTTAGGCCTCGTGGTTGCCCTGCGCTTCCGGCGTGGCCGGAGAGTCGCCTAGGCTGGAGGTTAGCGATAGCATTTCGAAACCCGCGCGGATGAATGTCCGCGCGGGTTTCTTTTTTCCGGCGTAGGCGAATATCAAGCGTTCGCGGGCCAGTCGCGGCGGAGTCGCCTTCGGAATCCGCACGCCATCGCGCATAGACAGATCGCCAGTTGAAAACCAGGGGACGCCATCTTCATTCGCGATAAACGCGAACTTTCCATCCGCGCTAATCGCGCACAATTCGGCATCGGAGCTGACATGCCAGCAATCACTCAGCTTGTGCACGGCGCAACCGAGCACGGCTGAAAAGGCCCATGCCGCGGGGGCGCCAAAACGACACATGAGGCGCGTGCTCTCCCCAGACTTACTCACGCTTCAAGCAATCGAGGTCCACTCGTTTCTACGAAAGAACTCACAGCCTTACTCTGAGAATCCCGTCTCCTGATCGCGGCCTCGTTAGGGCTCGTAGCGTTTTTCGCCAGCGTTGATGGCAACTTTCAAGTCGTTCCCCGGAGGCGCCAGCGGACAGGTCGCATACGGAGTGAAGGCGCAAGGCGGATTCTCCGCCTTGTTGAAATCGAGCACGGCGTCGCCGTTCACTGGCTTGTCGGCGTAAAGGAACCGACCCGTCTCGTCTGTCCTACTCAGGTTCGATTGATCGCGGAAAATGAGAAAGAGCGACCCGTCGTCTTCCAGAACTGGCTGAAGGGAATACTCTTTTCCCTCGAGCGCAAACTTCAAAAGGCCTGGGCTCTTCATCTTGAAATGGCCGCCGAGCACATTGGGGACCATTAACTCCTTCGCCTCCGGAAAGGCTTCCAGATGGGCGATCACTCGATAACCCTCGTCGATCGGGAACCAACGCTGTCCTTTAAACGTTAGTCTCGCCTTGCTCTCATTATCCTTAAGCCGAATGCCGAAACGATCCTCGCGCTGAATAAGATAAAATGTCTCAGTCCCGGTATGAATCTCAGCCGGCTTCCCTTTTGCATCGGAAACGAGTATGAGCGTCGAGACGGGTTTGCCGTCGCACTGCGCTTCGACCCCGCTGGCTACATGCAAGGTCGCGACGCCATTCTTGAAATCGATTTCTCCAAACTTCCCTTGCTTGAAATGATCCGTCAGCCGCACATCAAACTGGGGTCCTGCGCCCACGGTATTGACCCCATCCTTGAGCCAAAAAAGACCTGCCAGGGTGAGCCAGCCGTCCGGCTTCTTCAGGTCGGCCTCCTCGCCGGCGCGCCATTTCTCGATCGCCTTGACGTAATCGGACTGCGCCCGAGCCGAACTGAGAGAAACAAGCGCGAGCGCACAAAGGATGACAGCTGTCTTTTTCATTGCTCACCCTTTATGCACCCAAGCGAGGCGATTGGCGAATTTCAAGCCTCGCCCACCGGAAAAACGAAAACAGATGAGCGATCACCAACCGGATAATCTCTCCGTCTTTTTCCTTGCGCAGGATGAACAGTCGGCCGCGAGCGTGATGGCACGGCTAACGAATTTCATCGGCGCGGCGAAACAGTCACTCGATTTCGCGCTTTACGACCTGCGCCTGAGTGAGCCGCTGAAGAGCCAGCTGAGCGCCGAACTGCATGAGCGCGCCGCTGCCGGAGTGCGGATTCGCTTTTGTTACGACGGCGACAAACCGGTGCAACCCAATCTCGCGGCCGGCCAGGACCCGGCGCCGCCGGGAACGGGCGCGTTTATCGAATCGTTAGGCTATCCCTGGCGCCGCATCGCGGGGATGAAGTTGATGCACGACAAATTCATCGTCCGCGATCGGCAGGCGGTCTGGACCGGATCGACCAACCTCACGGACGACGCTTTTACGATCATGGAAAACAACGTCATCGAAATCGATTCACCCATGCTCGCCGATTTCTATCTCCGCGATTTCGAGCAACTCTGGGAGAGGGAAAATTTCGAGCACACCGGCAAGATCAAGACCACGCCGGTGCCGCTGGTCTTTGCCGGCAAACTCGCGAGTGCGCGGGTGTTTTTCTCTCCCGGTCTCGGCTTCACGATCGACGCCGAAATCGCCCGACGCGTGCGTGCTGCACAACAACGCATTCGCATCTGCAGTCTGCTTCTTAACTCCGGGACACTCATCGGCGCTCTCGGCGGGGTCCTGCGCGCGGGTCGCGTAAAGGTCGACGGCGTCTACGATCGCACGCAGATGGAAGACGTTTACCGCCAATGGGCGACGGTGCCTTCTAATCACTGGAAAATTCCCGCCCTCCACGACCTCATCACGCGCGCCGGATTGATCGGCAAAAATTCAACGCCTTACACGCCGACGGGCCGGCATGACTTCATGCACAACAAAATCCTCGTCATCGATGACACAGTGATCACCGGCTCTTATAATTTCTCGCGCAGCGCCGAGTTCAACGCCGAGAACATCCTCTTCATCGAGAGCGCAGCCCTGGCCGAACGCTACAGCAGCTACATCCAGCACCTGATGCAAAAGTATGGCAACACGACAGCGCGATGAAGTCTGGTCCTCAGCAGTTGTGGCGTCGGTTGTCTTCAGCCGAAGTCTTCTTTGCCCCGGCCTTGGCACAGGCATCAGTTGTTCGTACAACTCGACCGCTTTAGGTGGTCGAGTCCTAAAATAACGCTTGCTCCAGTGAGGATTCACTTCGGATTACTGCAGCAAGTGGACGGAGGAGTTTCTCGCAGGCCGTCTCGCGCAGTTCCTCCGCAGCCGGAAACCAACGCTCATCGGCAATCAGCGGAGCATATGGGGATTGCGGGAAATTCGGGTGGAGGGCCACGACAGAAGTCATCACGGGCCTAAGGATGGGATGGGAAGAGCAAGACTCCGAATTCAGACATCAGCGTTCTGCGGAGCCAGTTCTTCAGGGCGGTACCAAGTGTGTCAATGCTCGACGCGTCGAATTCCGTCGGATATGATCGAAACATGAGTGCCCTTTCGAACTTCGTGAGTCTTCATCCCTACTTCAAGGTTCACCCAGGGAAACTCGAGGAATTCAAAACGAGCCTGCCCGCCTTCGTCGAAAAGACCAAGAGTGAGGCGAAGAATCTCTTCTATGGGTTCACGATCAATGCGGACGAAGTCTTCTGCCGCGAAGGCTATGCCGACGCGGAAGGCATTCTCGCGCATCTGGAGAATGTCGGCACCATGCTGGCCGAGGCGTTCAAGATCGCTGATCTGACCCGAATCGAATTGCACGGGCCGGCGAAAGAACTCGACAAGCTGAGAGCGCCGCTTGCGCACCTTAATCCGGCGTGGTTCATCAGTGAACGCGCGTGACGATCGGGCTAGGTGACACTTTGTGAATTCCGAGTCATTGCTTCTTAACGTTGCCGATTACGCGCGGGCGGCGCGAAGCCGGTTGCCTAACGACATCTTCGATTATTACGAAGGCGGAGCGCGGGATGAAATTACGCTGCGCGAAAACACCGCGGGTTGGCAAAGGCTGAAGCTCTATTATCGCGTCCTTGCGGGAGTCGGCGCGCGCGATCTGACGACAACGGTGCTCGGCCAATCGATCTCGCTGCCGATCGTGGTCGCGCCGACCGCATTTCATAAACTCGCCTGCGCGGGGGGAGAAATCGAAATGTCGAAAGCCGCGCAGGCGGCCGGGACGGCCTTCATCTTGAGCTCGCTTTCGAACACCGCGATGGAAACAGTGTTTGCGCAAGCCGCCAGTCCGCGCTGGTTCCAGCTTTATGTCTATCGCGATCGGGAGATCACGCTCGACTTGGTGAAACGCGCGGAAGCGGCCGGGGCGGAAGCCGTCGTGCTAACGGTGGATGCGCCCGGATTGGGCACGCGCGAACGCGACGCGCGCAACAGTTTTCGCCTGCCGGAAGGAGTGGCCGTGGAAAATCTGGCGCCGCTCGGGAAGGGCAATTTTCCGGCGGTGAAAGGTTCCGGTCTGGCCGCGTATGTGAAAGCGAATTTTAAGGCGGACCTCGGTTTCGACGATCTCGATTGGCTCTGCGGATCGACGCCGTTGCCGGTCATCGTGAAAGGTGTTTGTCGTGGCGACGATGCCCGCCGTGCGGCAGAGCATGGCGCCAAGGCAGTCATTGTTTCCAATCACGGCGGCCGGCAACTCGACACGGCGCCGGCGACCTGCGACGCACTGCTGCACGTGGTCGATGCGGTGAGCGATGTCTGCGAAGTTTATGTCGACGGCGGAATTCGCCGCGGCAGCGATGTCCTAAAGGCGATTGCGCTGGGAGCGCGAGCGGTGCTCGTCGGGCGGGCAGTGCTCTGGGGATTATGCGTCGAAGGCGAAAAGGGCGCGCGCGAGGTTCTCGAAATTCTCCGACACGAACTGGACGAAACGATGTTGCTCTGCGGCTGCGCAAAGCTTACCGACGTTGGCCGCTGGCTTCTCGCGCCGTAAGCGTTCTCGAACCCCGCTATTTGGAATGCGGGTCGTGCAGCTTTCCGATCCTGCACTGGAAAAACGGCGAAGACGCGCCTCCTTGCGCTGCGTTCGCCCGGCGAGGAAATTGTATGGGTTCACTTGGTTTTATCCCATAGACCTGGCCACTAACTTCTCGAAGCGCGGATCACGTCGTAGAGGATCAAGCCTCGGATTGGTCTTAAGACTGCCGGTATTTCCGGCAAGCTGGATGCTGCGCTCTTCATAGGCTTTTTCGAGCAGGTGCAAGGCTTCCTCCTTTTCTCCAAACGCGAGATGGATCAGAGCCAATGGGTAGGGCTGAGCACCGCCCAGTTCGGAAGAATTCGTCAGGGCGCCGAGGATTTTTCGAGCTTCTTCTCTGTCGCCGGTCATCACTTCCATCCGCGCCATCATCGCCTCTCGGGTGGGGGTGGCGCTACGCGGGACGCGAGCTTCTTCGGCCAGGCGCTCCATGAGGCGGACTTGCGCTTGGGTCGCGCTCGTCGGCGTTCCAATATCCGTGATGAATGTGCTCGCCCCAGAAGAGACGGTAGAGGAACGACAACCGATCATGGTGTTCCCGGATATGTTCGATCTCGACCGGGAAAGATTGAGCGCTGGTCATTTTGAAACCGCGGCCTCGGGAGTTGCCGCGTCTGTCGACGAAGGCGGCACATGGATACGATTAAGCTCGCGCACGAAGAGCTGGTTATCGGGGAAGCGGTCGTGCAAGCCGCCAAGGAGTTCGCTGGCTCGTTCCGGGTCGTTATTCCTGAGCGCGACGACGGCGAGGAGCAGCTTGGCGAAAGGCTCGAGGTAATAGCCGTGCAGGGAAGCGGCCTCAAGGTGCTGAACGCCCGCCGCGCGATCGACCTTGGAGCCGGTGAGCCGTAACACGAAGCGCAGCGGCGCTGTTTTGAAGCTAAGGAGATAATTCTCAACGCCGGGGCCGAGGTGGGCATCGAAAGCGGTGGGGTCTACTGCGAGCAGCTTTTCCGCATAGGGGCGGCCCTGGTTGGTATAGATTAGCGCGGCCAAATCTCTTTTGTCGATCAGTCCGGCGTAATCGGCGCGCAAACCGCAGACCAGCGATTTGACGAAGAGCGCGTTGGCGTCGCGATCGGACTTCTGCAGGTCCGCATCGGCGAGGCGATTGGCCTCATCGATCTCCGTGTCGAAGCGCGTCTTCATTGCGGGGTCGGGTTGGAGTTTGCTGCGGGAAATAAAACGGCTGTCGTCCACGAAAAGCTCCGCTTCGAGAGACCCGAGGCGCGCCAGCTCGGAGAAAAGGTACGCGGCGGCATCGGAAGCGGGTCCGAGAGGATCGGTGGGATGATCGCGCTGCCATTGCGCGAAAACCTGATGCGCGGCCGCGAACTGGAGATCGTACATTTTGAGCCAGCCTTCATAGATGCCGGTCTCGTGGGGGAACGCGGGCTCAGCGGCAAGGACGGGGAGAGCGAAGAGAGCCAGCGGGAGGGAAAGATGGAGGAGTAGCCGGCAGCTACGTTGTGTAGGCATAGGTGCGGCGAAGGTTCAATTCGAGGACTTGCGACGGGAGCAGGCGCGTGACGTAATTGCGGCTGCGGACGAGAAGAGGACTCTGCCATTGGCCGATCTGGCCGATCCAACGCGAGCGTCGCTGAATCCCGCGGGTGCGGCGAAAGCGCAGCGCTTCATAGCGGCGGAGGGCTGTGGCCCGGCAATCATGACTGGCCAGGCATTTGGCCAGGACGAGCGCATCCTCCAGTGCCATGCAGCCACCCTGACCGAGATTCGGCGTGCGGGAATGGGCGGCATCCCGAGCAAAGTGACGATCCCGCGGTCGGACTGCCGTTCGATGGCGGGGAGTTCGTGCGCGAGATGAATGCACTCGGCAGGCAGAGCCCGAACCAGGATCTGCAGCAGATCGCTTCGCCGCATGCAGACAGCCGACACCTCGGAGACGCCAAGCGCAAGGCGCATGAGCACTCTGCCCCCTCGTGTGCGGACAAGGAATTCGGTATTCGGCCCGCTCCGTAAGAGCACGCTGTCGAGCAAACCCAGTTCGCGCAAGACGCGGGTAGCGTTAGGCCACAACATCACGCCGGCACCGGTCTCGGGCAGAGCGGCTGCCTTCTCGTAAACGGCGACTCCGAAACCGAATTGCCGCAAGGCGAGAGCGGCCGTCAGGCCAGCGATTCCCCCGCCCACGATGCCGATGCTTTTCCTGCCTCCCATTTTAGCGCGTCCGGCTGCACGGAAGGTTTGTCCCAGTAGAACGCGCCACCCCCCTCAAGCTGCTGTGGCGAACCCGGATGTTAGATAGTTTTTTGATGGCTCCCTGGTTCGGGGGGTTGGACAGGGCGGCGCGATTTCTGTTCAAAGGCGTCGGGCCTACCGAACGGAGGCGACAAGGGGAACGATCTGCCGCAGTTTGCCCGGGCTGAGCAAGGGAGCGGCACCGTGGTAATGGAGGAAGACTTCCAAGGCCCTCGGCACCCGATGAAGACAAACACACAGCAGCCGAGCTATCGCAACGCCAGCATGCGCCGCTCGGTGACACCTGGGGGGAAGGGGGTTGCGCGAGAGTTGGAGACCCGTCGCGCCAGCTCCGTTTCATCCCAAGCCTGCCCTCTGGCGGAATGATGAGGTGACAGCGGCCTGGCTCGATCACGCGACCGTGCTCATCAACTTTTTCGAAGTGACGATCCTGAATCCGCCGCCCGGCGCAAGCAACAGCACAAGAATCGAAAACTCTGTCGTTCATTTCAGCAGCCAGTCGAAGACTACGCGACCGCAACCTTGTAAAGTCTGCGTTGCTCTCGCCCGGCGAAAACCCGTCGGACTTCACTTCTTCGAATTCTCGGCGTTCCCTTTCGGCGCGAGTGAGGCGACGATTTTCTCGAAGCGCGGATCGCCGCGGAGCGGGTCCCAGAAGGGCAGAAGCTTTAAGGCGCCGTAGCTCAGCATTTGTGATGCGGCGGGAGCACGCAGGCCAGCTTCGAGTTGCTGTAAGGCAAGCTCCTTCTCCCGCGCCCACGCGGCCGTGATGGCGAAATACTGAAGGACGCGGCTGCCGTTGACGGCATCTTTTTCCACCGGTGTGAGCGCAATCGCTCGACGGCCTTCGTCCAACGCCAGGTTTTCCCGCCCAAGAGCAGCGTCGATTAAGCCGAGGACGCAGAGCGCCGGGCCGTAGTCCGGCTGCGCCTGCACGATTTTCGCCTGCTGGGCGCGAGCCGCTACAAACGCAGTGCGCGCTCGCGCCTCGTCTTTAACCATGCGCGCCAGCAGGCCTTCACCAAAGCTGCGGCTCAGAGCAATCACCCCTTCGGACCAGCATGCATTGTCGCCCACGGCGACGAGTGCTCGTTCGGCCGTAGCCGGATCCCGTTCGGCCAGGGCGCAAAGGAACCAGGTATCCGCGGCAATGGCGATGGCGCTCGGCTTTTGTGCGAGGATTGCATCAATCGTCTGGAGCGGCGGCCGGGTGTCCGCTTTCCAGAAGAAATAAAATAGTCCACGAACGTCCTGTGTTTCGACGCTGTCGGGGACGATCGCTAAGGCGCGATCGATCGCAGCGATTGAGTCGGCATAGCGCCCCGCGAATTGGTAACTGAGCGCGATCTGTTGCAGAGTATCAAAGTTACGCGGATCCAGCTCCGCCGCGCGCTCCAGATTGCGCAGACCTTCTTCCTGCTGGCCGCGCCGCCGCAGAATGTATCCAGTGACTTCGAAGAGACGCGAATCATTGGGTAATCCTTGCCGCGCGATCTCCAATTCGGCAAGGGCACCAGCGTAGTCGCGCAGCCCGTAATAGAGATATTGTGCGCGCGCCAAATGCGTTTCGGCAGCATCCGGTCGCAGCCGTGCCGCGGCTTGCACCGCAGCTTCAGCCAGGGCAAGCCGCGCGGGAGCGTGATCAGACCCCGTTTGTCCATAAAGGTATTCGTGGGCATAGGCGACCTGGCAGTAAGCGTCGAAAAATGAGGAATCGCGCTTCACCGCCTCATCCAAAAGCTCGATTGCCTTCCGCACATCCGGGCCGTAGGTCACGCTGAAACCAGCCTTGAGGAGCAGTGACTTCGCCCGGCTGTAAAGGTCGAAAGCCGCCAGATCAGTCGTGGGCGGCTGCTCAATGGCTTTCTTCTCGTTAGGCGAGAGCTTCGCCTGCAACTGCCCGGCAATGGCTTTGGCGATCTCGCTTTGGATCGCGAAGATATCGGCCAGGTCGCGATCATAAGTCTGCCCCCAGAGATGCGCTTCTGTCCGCGCGTCAATCAACTGCGCATTCACCCGCACGCGATTGGCCGCGCGTTGCACGCTGCCTTCCAAAAGATGAACCACCCCGAGCTCCTGGCCGATCTCGCGCAAGTTTTCAGGGGCGCTCTTGTAATGCAGTGTGGATGTGCGTGAGATCACCTTCAGATCGGCGATTTTCGATAAACGGGTCAAGATTTCCGCCTGGATGCCCTCGGCAAAATAGGCGTTTGCTTTGTTTTCGCTCCGGTTCTCGAATGGCAGGACGGCAATCGATTTACTGTCGATCGTGTTCGCAAATTGTGGCACGGGCTGTTTTCCGCTGACTTGCTGAGAACGCAGGAGCCGAAAGAGCGTCGCCCCCGCCGCCACGGCTGCGATGATGACAATCAGGGCGGTCACCTTTCGCCCTGCTCTGCGCGTGATTCTACGATCGACATCTCCTTCGAGCCTGATTCCCTCCGGCGTTATCTCCAAGGCCCACGCACAAACCACGGCGATGGGGAAACCGACGATGCTAAAGAGCACGACCAGCCTAACGATCCAGTCTGGGAGGTCGAAAAACGGGAACACCTGCGTCGCGACCTGAATGAGCAGCCAGGCCACGATGACGTAGGCGACGGCGACGCTGTATACCCGGCGGCGCTTTAGTTCAGTGAAAAAGCTGCGCACATTCATCTCCAGGGACAGGACGTACTGTTGTGCTATGCCGGAGGCTATTTGGGATTGGATGAGAGGGCGAGCTTTTGGAAACCTGGATCACTTCGCAGCGGATCGAACATTGGATCGAGCCGGAGCAATGCGGGCGTCAATGGCATGCCCGTAGCGAGACCGCCATTGCATGGAATTGAAAGTATTTTCTCTAAAGCGGCAATGGCGCGATCGGGTTCTCCCAGCTGTGCCGCGATCCGGGCCAGGATATCGATCGACTGCGGACTGTTCGCGGCGTCCTTCCCGAGCGGATGCAAGGCGATGGCGCGTTCGACCAAGGTGAAGGCAGCGGCTTTCTCACCAAGGTCCGCAGCGATGAGCGCGAGATCATCCAGAAGAGACCAATTTTCTGGTTGCTCTTTGAGAATGGCTTCCAGTTCGGTGCGGGCCTCCCGCCAGCTTTCCTGGGCGGCGGCGTGGTCGCCTGCGACTTCCTCTGCCCAGCCTAACCAGAAGCGCAGCTCGCCATTAAGATAACCTGCACCTGGGTCGGGATGAGCGAGCACTTCCTTTAGCTGTGCGATAACTCGGGCAGGCCGCCGCTCCAGGATGCCCTGGTAGGCAACCTGTTCCCATCCAGTCGGGTCGCCGGCAGCCGGCCGCACTTGCGCGAGAAGCGTCGCGGCTCGGGACAGATCGCCCTCGGCCTGGGCAATCGCCGCTTTTTCCACCAAGGCGTCCGTGTCGTTAGGCACAATCTCGAGAATCTGGTCGAGCTTGCGGCGTGCTTCGGGGAAACGCCGCATCGCGATATAGAACTGAGCGTGCCGAGTAAGGAGACTCACATTGCGCGGATCGAGCAGCTCGGCTTCCATGAAGTAGGATTGCGCGCGCTCCCATTGCCCTCGATCGCGGGCGACAAAGGCAAGCGATTGAGGAATGAGACTGCTATTGGGCAGAAACTTTCGCGCTTGCTCATAACAACGCACGGCGGTTTCGAAATCGTTGACGCATCCGTAATGGTAATAACCCTTGGCCACCAGGGCTTCACCGAGACTGGGATCGAGTGCGAGCGCGGTCTCGAAGGCCTGCCACGCCTCCTCCCGGAGAGCGAGGGTCGGTGGAAGGTTGGTTGTGTGATAACCACGGGCATCGACGTAGGAGAGCAGCGCCCAGGCCAGAGCAAACTTTCGATCTAATCGCACCGCCTCTCGGAAATACTTTTGCGCGCCGAGATAGTTGCCTGGTGTGTTTTGCGTTTTCAGTGTGTAAGCCAGCCCGCGGAGATAGGCGTCATAGGCATTCGGGTCATCGGTCGGTTTAGCGGCGATGACTTGTTTCTCCTCACCGGTGAGGCGGGCGCGCAACTGGTCGGCGATCGCCGTAGCCACTTCACTTTCCACCGAAAAAATATCGACCACCTTGCGATCGAAGACTTCCGCCCAGAGGTGCGAGTCGTCGGCGGCTTTGATCAGCTGGACGTTCACATGCACCCGATCGTCCTGCTTTTGCACGCTGCCTTCCAGGATGTGGGCCACGCCCAGTTGTCGCGCGATTTCGGGCAGGTTCTCTGGCGCGCTTTTGTAATGCTGGGTGGAAGTGTGCGAAATCACCTTCAAGTCCGCGATCTTGGAAAGGCGGGTGAGAATCTCGTCCTGAATGCCCTCGGCAAAGTAGGCGTTCGCCTTTTCAGCGCTCAAATTTTCAAAGGGCAAAACGGCGATCGATTTGCTCTCGATTTTGCCGCCCACTTCGCTTGCATGGGATTGGTCAAGGCTTCTGTTCGAATACACGAGACGAAAGACCATCATCCCGACCGCCACCGCGCCCACAGTGACGATCAGCGCGGTCAGTTTGCGCCCGGCTTTACGAGTGACCGCGGGCCCGCGCTCGACATCTTGCTCGCGCTTGATTCCTTCCGGCGTGATCTCAAAAGCCCACGCCAGCACGAGCGCGACAGGAAAACCGAGGATCAAGAGCAGAATAACCAGACGCACGGCCCAATTCGGAATTTCAAAAAATGGAAAAACCTGCGTTGCAACTTGCACCAGTAACCAGCCCGCCACCAGATAGGCGACCGCGACCTTATAAACATTGCGGCGCTTCAGCTCGGCGAAGAAGTTGCGCGGGTTCATGAGTTAGAACGCATTCGTCCTAAGTGCGAGAGAGTTTACTATCTTTTGGAAGGGGGCGTCATTTCGCAAAGACGCCCAGATCGGATCTCTTAGGAGAAAGCCGTAAGCGAGGTATCCCGACACCTTCACCAGTGTCTCCAGAGTTTGCTCGGCCTTTTCCTTCTCACCGGTCATGACGTAGACCTGCGCGAGACCTTGCAGGACGAGCGGGCCGTCGTAGGCATCCTTGGAGATCGGCATCTGCTCTACCGCCTCCTTGGCTTCTTGCAGGGCTAAGGCGTTGTTTCCCAGGCCGGCGTCCACTTGCGCCACCACCGCCAGGACACGGGGATTTCCCTCATAGCCCGGCTGGGTTAAGACTTTCCGCGCCGCCGCAAACGCCGTCACCATGCGCGCATGGTCGCCCGCGGCCCGCGCGATCTGGGCCTCATACCATGCGCGTGGATAGTGGAAGCTAAAATCGACGTCCTGGAAGTAAGTCTGCGTGGAAGCGGACAGCACGGCTGAAGCCGCCGCGTAATCGCCTTTGATTAGCGCCATGAGAATACGCGGTGCAGTGATGCCAGAACCAGGATCGATGTAAGTCGGCAGATTAGCCAGGGCTGCCTCCGTCTTCGCGGTCCGTCCGGTCGCAGCGAAATCAACCAAAGCCAGATTGAAGGCTGCCATGCGTGGATCGATCCCAGTGTGAGCCGCCTGCTCGCGATACATCTCCGCCGCCTTCGTAAACTGCCGAGTCAGGATGTAGTTATCGGCCAGCAAATCGTAGGTCGTAGGGTTACGGGGATCGCGGTCGAAGGCCTTTTCCATCTCCCGCGTCGAGTTATCCCAATGACCGAGGCGGCGCTCGATATAGCCGCTCAGGGTGTAGAGCGGGGCGCTGTTGGGCAGGCTGGGCCGGGCGATTTCGATCTCGGCTTTCGCCGCCTTATAGTCGCGATAACGACGCAGGAAATGGCCGGCCCGGGCCAGGTGCGCTTCGCCGGAATTCGGTCGCAGGCGCAAGGCCTGCTTAAGCGCGGCCTCAGCGTTTGCGCGCCGCTCCGGCGTGGCATCAAAGTTGAGGAAAAACATGAGATCATGGGCGCGCGCCAGGTAGCAATAAGCCAGCTCAAAACTCCGGTCGCGCCGCGTCGCATCCTCCAGCCGGTCGATCGCCATGAGCAGGTCGGCACGCTGGTCGGTGCGATCGAGATAGCTCTCCACCACATCGCGGCCGCGTACGAATTGCTCATAGGCCGGGAGATTGGTCGTCGGTTTTTCTTCGATTGCCGCCTTTTCGTTAGGCGAGAGATGCGCCTGGAGTTGATCGGCGATCGTCTTGGCAATCTCCGACTGAATGGCAAAGACATCGGTCAACGGCCGGTCGTAATTCTCCGCCCAGAGATGGGCGTCGCTCCGCGCATCGATCAACTGCGCATTTACCCGCACCTTGCCCGCGGCGCGCTGCACGCTGCCTTCCAACAGATGCGCGACACCGAGCTGTTGGCCAATCTCGCGCAGATTGCGTTGCGCCCCGCTTTTATACTGCATCACGCTGGTGTGGCTGATCACTTTCAGATCAGCGATCTTGGCCAGGTCGGTCAGGATTTCATCCTGCACGCCATGGGCAAAATAAGCGTTCTCGGGTTCCTTGCTCAGATTGTTGAACGGCAGCACGGCAATGCTTTTCTCGGGCTGCACCAGATTCGGAGCCGGCAACTGCCGGATGTCACTTTTCCAAATCATCACGCCCAATGGCACAGCCAGGGCGAGCAACAATGCTGTCATGACGGCCATGGTCGGATTGCGTCGCACCCATTTTCTGCCGCGAATAATGATTCCAGTGCGCCGCGCCAGAATCGGTTCATGCTTTAGCCAGCGCTCGAGATCTTCGGCGAGCGCAAGCGCAGAAGAGTATCGTCGCTGGGGATCTTTCTCGAGGCACTTGAGGCAGATCGTTGAGAGATCGCAATCTATTTTCAGGTTTAGCGCCCGCGGTTGTCGCGGTTCGGCGTCGAGCAATAACTTGATGGTCTCGTAAGTTGTTCCTCCGGCAAACGGCGGATGACCTGTTAGCAGTTGTACAGCACTGCGCCGAGCCCATAAACATCCGTGGCGCTGCTGACGCGCGCGTTCTTTCCCACAGCCTGTTCCGGCGCCATGTAACTGGGTGTGCCCAACACTTCCAGCGTGCGCGTGACGGTGTTCTCAGTCTCCACCAATCGCGCCAGACCAAAGTCGGTCAAATGCGGCTCGCCTTTTTTATCCAGCAGAATGTTTCCCGGCTTAATATCCCGGTGCAGAATGCCGTGCTCGTGCGCATAATGCACCGTGCGCGCAACCTTGGCGATCAATTCCGCTGCGTGACGGATCGGTATCGGTTCGCGCTTCGCGACCGCATCCAGTTGGCCGCCCTTTACCAGTCCCATGCTGAAGTAACAGGCGCCGTCGCGCTCTCCGACTTCGTAAATCGGAACGATGCACGGATGGTTTAGGCTGGCGGCGGCTTCTGCTTCGAGACGAAAGCGGTTCACGTGTACTTCTGTCGCCCAGTGAGCGAGAGCAATGACTTTGAGCGCCACAAGCCGGTTGAGACTTTTTTGTCGCGCCCGATACACCACGCCCTGGCCACCGTGTCCGATTTCTTCGAGTACTTCGTAATCGCCGAAATCTTTCAACATCCGCGCAGCCGTTGATTCAAACGCCTTGTCATCTTTGTCGTCGAGCAAGGCGAGACCAGTCTGAAACAGGCAAACGCTGCACACGCCCCGAGGCGCATCCGCGAATACGGTGGCCCCGCATTCTGTGCAAACTCTGCTGGCATTCATCATCGTGTTTTCCGGCCGAGTTACCGTCTCCAGTTGTACTGCCGGAAATCCTTCCACAGGTTACATTTGCAATACGGCGATGAAATGCCGCACCTCATCCTCGACGTCTTCCGGCACCGCGACCGTGTGGGCAATCTCTTCCTGCAACAACTGCCGATAGCGATGGCGCCTCCGGTGAAACGCCTGTTTTACCGCGTTTTCGGTCATTTGCAGTTCGGGGGCTATCTCAGCCTGCGATGGCTGCCCGAATTCCCGCGCGAGCAATTTCTCCAAGCGACCGAATAACATCAGTTTGCCGGCGGCCTCATATTCGGCTCCGCAGCCGGCTGAGCACTTGCTCCAATAAAGTTAAAGCCCAACGACGCTCGTAAGTGCGATCGGGCTCAATTTGTGCGCCGGTTCCTGGTCGGTGCGCTCGCGCGCGAGCAAATCCTCCAGTGAAACTAGTGGCTGGCCTCCGCCTCGTTTGATGGTCAGTTCGCGATGCCGTGCCTTCGAGAGAAAATTCTTGAGCGATGCCATCAGATAAGAACGCAAACGTCCCCTTTCCTGCCTGACAGTTTCCAGGTCCCTCCGCTCGAGCAACCGCGCAAAAAAAAGCTTGAGTGAGATCCTGTGCTTCCTCCGGCTTGTAGCCTTCGCGTCTGACGAAGCCGTAAAGCGGCCACCAGTAGGTTCGGCAAAGCTTTTCCAGCCCCGCCTTGGCCTCCGCTGATTCGCCTTGCGCTGCCAGCACCACACTCCAATGCGTGGTGGTAAACGCGACCGCGCCCTCTTGCGAACTCGCACCCCGGCTCCCCGAAGCCTGATTGTCATCGGCAGGCACGCTGCGATCTAAGTAAAACATCGCGCGAAAATCAAGGCTGTGAATTCAAGCCGCTCGGCAGCCTAACGAGTTGCTCGTTCGTAGACCTGGCGACCTGCGAAGTGGAGAGCACGATTCCCCTCAGCTCACGTAAGCGCTCCCTTTGCTCTTCGATAAAAAGCTTCGAGTAGCCCACGATCTCGATAAAGAGGACGTGCCCGATCTCGGAGCGCAGAGTGCTTCCGGATTCAGGCACCATGTTCCTCGCTTCCGACGGAGCGACAAGACTCCGCGACTCCGTGCTCGTTGTGCGATTCGAGTTCGGCGAAGAAATTCCGCGAATTCACTTTGTTTTTTGCATAGACATGGCCACTAACCTCTCGAAACGCACCTAACGCTCAGGAGCGAGGGTTGGGATCATTTGCCGACCGTTCCGGTGATAAACGCGAGAATCGCTGTCGAGCGTAAAGACGCGGCCATCGAACAGATCACGCCTCCGCGCCGTAGGAACGGTTTGAGGGGGGCAAGTCACGCTGAGGATTGGCTGACTGATGCTTACTTTTTTGACAGAAGGTATATAACCTTTTCCTATGAAATATTCCATGACAAGACTCTTAAATGTTTCATAATTCCGGCCACGTTAAATCGTCATTTAGCTGTCGTTAGTTCAATCTATATGAAATCCAAGCCAAACGCAGTCATCCGCGCGCGCTTTCTCGCCTTGTGCGGGAGCAGCGCTCTCTTCGTTAGCTCAGCCTTTGCGCTGACTCCTAACGGTTTCCGGGTCACCCCTTCCTATCACAACGACGTCTCACGTCCCCTGCGCGAGTTGGCGGCCGAAGATCGGCCCGATCATCATCAGGAACGCGAAGCGGCCGAGAACCCGAAGATTCCGAACTCTCATGTCGATAGCCCCGATCAGGTGGTCGATCGGAGTGCTACTTTGCGTTTCCTCGCGCCGAGCATTCCTGCGCCGATTCTGAACTTTGACGGCACTCCTTTCCCGGGAGTGGGCTGCAACTGCGCTCCCCCGGATCCCAACGGTGAGGTGGGTGCAACCCAGTATGTGCAGATGGTCAATGAAGGCTATCAGGTTTTCGACAAAGCCACGGGGAACTCTGTCCTTGGCCCGAAGAGCATCGTCTCACTTTGGAGCGGCTTCGGCGGCGCCTGCCAGAACGGCGGCTTTGGCGATCCGGTGGTGCTCTATGACCAGCTGGCGAATCGCTGGGTGATCAGCCAGTTTGCTTCACCAACCGGCGGCACGCCGATCACGGACGAGTGCGTCGCAGTTTCGACGACCAGCGAC
Organism: Chthoniobacterales bacterium; assembly: GCA_036493915.1. Classification (GTDB taxonomy): domain Bacteria; phylum Verrucomicrobiota; class Verrucomicrobiia; order Chthoniobacterales; family UBA10450; genus Palsa-1392. The sequence goes on from DASXPA010000157.1 coordinate 18,894, forward strand.
GCGACGGGCACGTATAACCGCTATGGGTTTCACCTTGGCTCGAACTTCTACGACTACCCTCACCTCGGTCTCTGGCCCGATGCTTATTACATGAGCATGAACGTGTTTAATTCCTCTGGCACCGCCTATCTTGGCCCGCAGCCTTTTGCCTTTGACCGCACTAAGATGCTGGCGGGCGCTCCGGCCACCTTCATCAGCCCGGTCGCCCCGCTTGGCAGCTCTGTCCCGCCCTTCCTGCCGGCTGACCTCGATGGCTCGACCCTGCCCTCCGCCGGCGCTCCGAACACCTTCCTCGGTTTCCCGAGCAATAACAAATACACCGTCTATCATTTCCATGTCGATTTCGCTACGCCGGGTAACTCTAACTTCACCACCTTCGCCGCTCCTGCCGCCGCTGGCTTCACTTCGCTTTGCCCCACGACCCGCTCCTGCGTGCCGGAGCTGGGTGTGACTTCGTCGAACAAGCTCGACGGGATCGGCGACCGCTTGATGTTCCGGCTGGCTTACCGCAACTTTGGCAGCCACGAATCGTTAGTCGGTAATTTTACGGTCAATTCAGGCGGGGTCGCCGGCATCCGCTGGTTTGAGCTCCGCGGAGTCAGCGCCGGTCCGGTCACTGTCTTCCAGGAAAGCACTTACCAGCCCGATAGCACCTGGCGCTGGATGGGCGGCGCGGCGATGGACGGCCAGGGCAACCTCGCGATTGGGTTCAGCGCTTCCAGCTCCTCACTCAATCCGCAGCTCCGTTACGCAGGCCGGCTGGTGGGCGACCCAGTCAACACCCTGGCTCAGGGCGAGGCGCATCTCTTTGATGGCACCGGCAGCCAGACTGGCACCGGCAACCGCTGGGGTGACTACAGCGACCTGACCGTCGACCCGGTCGACAACACGACCTTCTGGTATACGAACGAATATTACTCCAGTACGACGACGTACAACTGGCGCACTCGGATTGGGAGCTTCAAATTGGCTACGGGGAATCCGACGCCAACTCCGACGCCAACTCCCACCGCGACTCCAACTCCGACTCCGACACCGACCCCCACGCCGACACCGACACCGACACCGACGGCAACTCCCACTCCGACGCCGGCTCCTGACTATTCGCTCTCGATTAGTCCTTCCTCCAACAGCGTGGGTCGTAATGGTGGCACCGCGGTTTACACAGTAACAGTGAATCCAACCAACGGGTTCAATTCACCGGTGACATTCTCGGTGAGCGGTTTGCCTTCAGGAACGACCGGCTCTTTCAGCCCGAATCCCTCGACCACGACGTCGACGCTGACGCTCACGGTTAGTTCTTCGACACGAAAAGGTACTTATACCTTTACCGTCACCGGAGTGGGCGGATCACCTGCGATCACACGGACGGTCAGCGCAACGTTGCAAAAGACGAACGCACGCCAGTAGGCGTCTGAAAGGGAAATAGCATCCAAGCGGCGTGTCTGCAGTCAAAAAGGCTGCGGGCACGCCACTCTGCTTTCAAACGGAAACCGCCAGAGGAACGCGCCGCCTAACGCAAGTAAGAGTGCGAGAATTAGAAGTTCGCTCCCGGTAACTCTCTGCGCGCCGCGTACCCCGTGATACCAGGCGAAAACGAGGGTGACAAAGAACCCGACCACCAGCGCGAGGGTGATTCCGCGGCGCACATTTTCCGGCCAGCCGAATTGCTGCGCGACCACGTCGATGCCTTGGATCAAAGCGAAGGCCGCAGCGACATAGGCTATCGCCCATTGCACCAGCTTGCGCTGCTTCAGGCGTTGGAAGGATTCATTCATTTTTCTGCCGCTTCCCCGGTTAGGGAAGGCGGAAGCCCGATTAACTCGGTGCCTTCAAGAAGTTGTTGGAAGCCGGGATCGTTGCGGATCGGGTCCCAGACCGGATCGATCTTCAGGCGCGCGATCGAGGCGACCATGCCAGCGGGAAGGAGCAGGACTCGCCGGAGCGTCTCGATTGCTTCGGCTGTCTCGGCGGTGCGCGTCTCGATTTCCGCCAGGTTGGCGAGACTTTCCGGGCCTATGACTGCATCTTTTTCAGGGGGCACCAACTCCGCCAGGTGCTGCGCGACTTTCAGAGCCTCAGCATTGCGGTTTAATCCCAGGTAAATCCAGCTCAGCTGGCTCATAGCGTAATTATCATCGGGACGCTCGCGCAATCTTGCTTCGACTAAGGCACACGCACGCTCGATCTCTTCTCTTTCGTTCGAGGCAGTGCCAGCGAGCACAAAGATCGCCGCACGGGCGGAAAGCCGGTTTGCCGTGGGTTCCCCGTTGTCTTTGTCCCTTGCTTTGAGCGCAGCTGCATAATCTCGCTTCATCACGTAGAAGTAAGGCCAGTTACCAACGAGGTTGGAAACATCTCCCCCAATCTTGAAGGACTGAGCTATCAATGAATCTGCCGGGAAAGTAGCAAGAAGTTGCGATGCCTTTTCGATGTCGCCACTTCCCTCGAAGGAAGGGACCAACACATGGAGGATTGCAGGCATGTTGCGCGGGTCGAGGGCGAGGGCGCGTTGCCCCGCGCGGTTCGCCTCTTTCCACATGCGTAGCCGGCAATAAGTCGCGCCGATGAAAACCGGAATTTCAGGATCCCTCGGATCGAGCTGCTCACACCTTTTCAGCTCGGATAAATGCAGGCTCCACTGCCCCAGCCGACGATGCACGCTCGCGGAGAGCTGCAACGCCTGCACGTTATTCGGTTGTAGTTCTAGCGCACGCCGAAACTCAGCGAGCGCTTGATCGGGCTGCCAATGGTTGCCGTAGTTGTAGTACAAGCCTAGTGCAATATGTCCCTGCGCCAAATTAGGTGCCAAGCTAACCGCCTGCTCCGCCCTGCTCCTTACCTTATCCAGATCGGCTTTGCTCAGAGGTTTGAGCCACCAATGTCGCCATATTTCGTTTTCAGCCAGACTTGCGATCGCGAGAGCGAACTGAGGATCACGCGCGATGGCCTTTCGATACCAGCCAGCAGCCCGAACGAACATTTCCAACTTACGTGATTCTAGCGCTGCGCGTTCCTCGTATTCCCCCTTTAAAAATAAGTCGTATGCCTCGGGATCGTGCGTCGGAGCGGCGGCTAACTTGCTGGTTTCGTCAGGCGAAAGCTTGGCCTACAAAGCATCGGCGATTTCTTGTGAGACTTCGCTTTCGACCGCGAAGACATCCTTGATGTCGCGGTCATAAGTCCGGGCCCAAAGATGGGCATCCGCGCGCGCGTCAATCAACTGCACGTTCACGCGCACTTTGCCCTCGGCTCTTTGCACCGTGCCCTCGAGCACCGTGGCGACGCCTAACTGCTGCGCGACCGCCTTCAGGTCGTCCGGCTTGCTCTTGTACTTAGCCGTCGAGATCCTGGAGATGACTTTGAGGTCAGCAATGCTGGCCAGCTTGGTCAGGATTTCATCCTGGATGCCTTCCGCGAAATAGCCGTTCGACTTATCATCGCTCAGGTTCTCAAACGGCAGCACCGCGATGGACTTGGCCGGTAGCTCCGGCGCTCGACTTCCCGGAGAAGGCGCATGCCAGCGTTGCCACAGAAGCACGCTGACGGCCGCCGCGAGCACGAAGATAATCAAGAAGTCGAGTTTGCGGCCGGTGCTGCGCGCGATGGAGCGACTGGGCGCAACCTCCTCCGTCTTCTTGACTCCTTCCGGGGTCAGCTCGTAAGCCCAGGCGCAAACGACCGCGATCGGAAAGCCGGCAATGATGAGCAGAATCACCAGCCGCACCGCCCAGTTCGGAACATCGAAAAATGGGAACGTCTGCGTCGCGATTTGAATCAGGAGCCACGCAATAACCGCGTAGGCAACCGCGACCTTGTAAACGTTGCGCCGCTTCAGCTCGGCGAAGAAGTTGCGGAGGTTCACGGCTGTTTTTCCTCGCAGAGTTTCTCAAAACGCGGATCGCCGCGGAGCGGATCGAAATCCGGATCAAGACGCAGGAGTGCCGGCGTGAGCGGCGCTTCGCCGGTGCCATCGTAGGGAATTTCCAGCAGGTGTTGGAGTAAGGCTATGGCGCGATCTTTGTCGCCGAAGCGCGATAGCACTCGAGCTTTTATCTCTTCCACGGTTCCGTGATTGCGCGCGTCGTTGGCCGTTAAGCCGAGGGCTTGATCGATCCCGCTCAAAGCGGCATCGCGCTCTCCCAATCCCGCCAGAGCGTAAGCGTGCAGAGTAATGATAAACGCATTGTCGGTTTGCTCCTTTAAGGCAGCTTCTGCCGCGTCACGCACTTTCAGAAACATTGCCCTCGATTTTGTCTTATCGCCCGACCATTCCAACAGGCGCGCGAACTCAATAAGGTCCTGGATATCGGAAAGGTTCACCGTCGCCTGCTCGCCCAGGGATTGGAAGTAGGGCAGGACGAGCGCTGGCGTCCGTCGAAGGGTTGCTTGATCTACGATCGCGTTGAGGCCGATACGGTCAGCGCCCGGGTGGAGCCGATCGACAATAGTCTGTGCTTGATCCAGCTGCCCGGTTGCCTGGAAAGCTTGCGCTTTTACGTCAAGGAGCCCGATGTCCCCCGGCCAGATTTGGAGCGCCTCATCCACCATCCGATGCACCGCGGCGAAATCGCGCAGCGCGAGGCGACCGTCGATCGCGGTCCTGCGGAGGTAGAGATCGCGCGGATTCAAAGCAATCGCTTTGTCCAGGTATTGGACGCTTTCCTGCCATTCTCCCAGACGCGCCAAATCCCATCCAAGATCCTGCACGATGTCGGCGTTGCTCGGCCAACTCTGGTGCAGTTGCTGCAAGAGGTCGCGCGCGCCTTTGTAATCGGACAACACCCAGTATTGAAAGTCCGCTTTGGCCAGTTGCGCCTCGGGCAATTGCGGTTGCAGGCGGAGCGCCTCGGCCAGGGCATTTGCCGCGGCCGTGCGCCTGGCCTCCGAGCGATCCACATAGTGGAAGTAGATCATCGAATGCGCCCGGCAAAGCTTCGCCCAGGCGAGCGCGAACTGGGGATCAATCCGCACGGCTTCCTCGAAGGCTTGCACTGCGTCGTTCAAAGAGCTTTCTAGTCCATTAAGTTTCTCCAGGCCTCGCAAATAGGCGTCGTAGGCCGCGGGATTACTCGTCGGCTTTTGCGCCAGCGCCTCTTGCTCGGCGCCGGTGAGCTGGGCGTTGAGCGCAGAGGCGATGCTTTGCGCCACCTCCGCCTCCACGCCGAAAATATCGTCGAGCTTGCGATCGTAGCTCTCGGCCCACAGATGGTCGTCAGTCGCGGCACGAATGAGCTGCACGTTTACGTGCACCGCGTTCGCCGCCTTCTGCACGCTGCCTTCGAGGATGTTTGCTACGCCGAGTTGGTGCGCAATCTCCGTCAGGTTCTCCGGGCTGCTTGCGTAATGCGCGGTCGAAGTGCGCGAGATGACCTTGAGCGCGCCGATCTTGGCGAGACGCGTGAGAATTTCATCCTGGATACCCTCGGCGAAGTAAGCGTTCTCCTTGTCGCTACTTAGGTTTTCAAAAGGCAGGACCGCGATGGACTTCGGACTCACGGCAGTTGCGGTCTCGTTAGGCTGGGCCGATCCCTGGATTTGCGGGTGGGCAGCGACCAAGGCCGCTTCGCGGCGTGGAGTGAGAACAAACTTATCGAAACAAAAGTAGGCCAGCGCGAGGAGCAGGACGGCGATAATCATCCGGTCCATCCGACGCGCGGTTAGGGGCGCGATCGATTGGGCGGGGGTCACGTCTTCGTCGCGCTTCAATCCAGTAGGTGTCAGCTCGAAGGCCCAACTGAAAATCAGCGCCGGAAAGAACCCGATGACGAGCGTGATGATGAGTCCACGCAACGCCCAACCGGGAACTTCAAAGGCCGGAAACACGGTGCTCGCAACCTGGGTGAGTAACCATGCGCCAACAAGATAAAGACCCGCTGCGCGGATCACATTGCGCCGCTTCAGCTCGGCGAAGAAGTTGCGCGGGTTCACTTTGTTTGTCCCATATACCTGGCCAACAACTTCTCGAAGCGCGGGTCGCCCCGCAGAGGATCAAGCCTCGGGTCGATCTTAAGACTGCCGGTATTTCCGCCGAGCTGAATGCTTCGCTCGTCGTAAGCTTGTTCGAGCAGGCGCAAGGCTTTTTCTTTTTCTCCAAACGCGAGGTAAATTAGGGCCAATGGGTAGGGCTGAGCACCTCTCGGCTCCGAAGAATTCGTTAGGCCCTCGAGGATTTTCCGACCTTCTTCTCTTTGGCCGGTCATCACATCCATCCGCGCGATCATTGCCTGTCGCATGGGAGTCCGGCCCATCATGGCCCCTTTTCCATAGGCAGCCTTGGCGCCTTTGAGGTCGCCTTTGTCTTCCAGCACCTCGCCGAGCATGAACTGCGCGGGCCCGAAATTTGAGTCAATCTCCAGAGTCTTACGAAATTGCTCGACGGCTTCGTCCAGCTGACCGGCCGTTCCAAGGTTTGAGCCGAGAACAGAGTTGATGATCAAGGAAAGCGGGTCGAGTTCGTGTGCCTGTCGCAGTTGGGCGAGAGCTTCTGCGAAGCGTCCCTGGGCCTGCAAACATTCGCCGAACCATTGATGCGCGGTGGCGTAGTTCGGATTTAGATAAATCGCGCGCTTGAACTCCCGCTCCGCCGCCGCGAACTGGAAATCCACCTCCAGGGCATTACCGAGAGAGGTATGAGCTTCCGCGAGGCTATCATCTAACTCCAGCGCGCGATGGGCTGCGGTGAGGGCACGCGCGATATCTTCCTTTGGCGGGTTGTTACCATAGACGGGCATCAATGAGTAACTATCGGCGAGACCCGCGTAGGCCAGAGCATAGGAAGGGTCCTTTTCGATCGCTTGATCGAAGTAACCGATCGCCTTCTTGAGGTTTTCCAACGTGCGCCGGTTCCAGAAATAGCGGCCTCTCAGGTAGAGCTGGTGCGCCTCCGGATTATCCGTCGGACGCGAGGCAAGGACATGCTCGGCGCTGCCGGTCAGTTTCGCTTGCAGCGTCCCGGCGACCGATCGGGCAATCTCACTCTCCACCGCAAAGATATCGGTCAGCTTGCGATCGTAGGTCTCGGCCCAAAGGTGCGTGTCGGTCGCGGCCTTGATTAGCTGCACGTTCACGCGCGCCTCGTTGTTCTCCTTCTGCACGCTACCCTCGAGGATGTTCGCGACTCCCAGTTGTTCTGCGATATCATGCACGCTGCTGGGCGAGCTCTTGAACCGCTCGGTCGAGGTGCGCGAAACGACTTTTAGCTCTGCGCTCTTCGCCAGCCGGGTGAGGATTTCATCCTGAATCCCTTCGCTGAAATAGGCGTTGTCTGGATCGTGACTCAAATTATCGAAGGGAAGGACGGCGATGCTTTTCTCCGGAACACTCGCCGTCGCCGGAGGAGGCCGGAATTCTTTAGAGTGCGCGCGGAAAAATTGGAAAGCGAACAAACCTGCCGCGATCACCGCCAGCGCAATCGTCAGTCCAATAATCTTCCGTCCCGTCCGACGAGTGATAGATTCGTTAGGTGCAATTTCTGACTCGAGCTTGATCCCGTCCGGGGTAATCTCGAAGGCCCAGGAGAGAGCGAGCGCGATCGGGAATCCGAAGAGCAGAAGGATAATGAGAACCTTCATGACCCATGACGGGGCATCAAATGCCGGAAGGAAAATCGAGGCCGCCTGCAGCAACAACCACGAGACGACGACATAGGCGACCGCGACCTTGTAAACATTGCGCCGTTTCAGCTCGGCAAAGAAGTTGCGCGGGTTCATTTCGAGATTGGGGGAGTTTTGGCGAACTCGCGTGTGGGCATAATCTCTTCGGCGAGCGCTTCGAAGCGCGGATCGCCGTGCAGCGCGTCGAGAATCGGGTCGATGCGGATAGGTCCGATGTCGAAGCCATCGCGATCATGGTAGCCTTGCTCGAGCCAGTGCAGGGCCTGGTCTTTATCGCCCAGCCCGAGATAGACGATCGCCAGGGGGTAGGCGTTGATATAGCCTTTCGCTCGCCTGTCCTGCAGCTGCTTCAGGATTTCCCTGGCTTCGGCTTTGCGGCCGATCACTCCGTAGAGATGACCGAGGAACCCGAGCGGGGACGGGTCGTCCGTCACAGCCACTGCTTTCTGAAATTGAGCCATCGCACCGGCCATATCTCCCTTTACCTCCAAGGCGACTCCAAGATTCCAGCGCCCATAGTAGAAGGCGCCATCCAGCTCGACGGTCTTGCGCAGTTGCGCGATGGCTTGCTCCAGTTGCCCGTTGTGCAGATAGGCCACGCCGACGTTGGCATTGATGATGAGGGAGAGCGGAGAGAGATCGAGGGCGCGCTTCATCTCCGCCAACTCACGCGCGCTTAGGCCGAGATTCGCGAGCGCATCATTCGCCAGCCAATGATGCGCCGTCGCGTCATTCGGATCCAGCTGAAGCGCCCGTTCGTATTCGGGAATCGCTGCCACGTCCTTAAAGTCATAGACCGACTTCAGCGAAGCGAGGGCAACGTGCGCTTCGGTGCAGGTTTCATCGAGCGCCAGAGCTTTCTTCGCCGCCGCCTCTGCCTGCGGGAAATAATCGTTCGGCGCGCCGCCGTTATAAGCTGGAAATAACATCCACGTCTGCGCCAGAGCCGCATAGGCGAGTGCATAATTCGGATCCTGCGCGATCGCTTCCTTAAAATACTCCGCCGCCTTCCCCAGATCGGACGCGGTCCGTTTGTTCCAGAAGAAACGACCTTTCAGGTAAAGTTCGTAGGCTTCCTTATTCGCTGTCGGAGCTTTCGCCATAAGCTTCTTTTCCGAACCGGTCAGCTTCGCCTGCAAGGTGTCGGCAATCGTTTTTGCGATGTCACTCTCGACCGTGAAAAGGTCGGTCATCTTCCGGTCGTAGATGTCCGCCCAGAGATGCGCATCGCTCGCCGCTTTGATTAATTGCACATTCACGCGCACCTGGTCGTTGGATCTTTGCACGCTGCCTTCCAGAATGTTGGCGACGCCGAGCTGCTGCGCGATCTCGGGCAGATTCTCGGGTGAGCTCTTAAAGTGCTGGGTCGAGGTGCGCGAGATCACTTTCAAGTCCGCGACCTTGGCCAGCCGGGTGAGGATCTCGTCCTGGATGCCCTCGGCGAAGTAGGCGTTACTCTTATCGTCACTGAGATTTTCAAACGGCAGGACTGCGATCGATTTTTCCGGGACGGCCTCCTTATGCTCGTTAGGCGAAGCCGAGGAAGCGCGGACCATTCCGGCCTCGCGCCGTGGCGTGAGGACGAACTTGTCGACCGCGAAATAGCCGAGCGCGAGCACAAGCACGACGATGATCAGGCGATCGATCCGCCGCCCGGTCTGGGGCGCGATGGACTCGTTAGGCGGAACCTCTTCGTCGCGCTTGAGGCCTTGCGGTGTTAACTCAAAGATCCAGCTGAAGATCAGCGCCGGGATGAAGCCGAGCGCGAGGAAAATGATCAGCCCGCGTAAAGCCCAGGCCGGCCCGTCGAACGCCGGCAGCATCGTGCTGGCGACCTGGATGAGCAGCCATGCGCCGACGAGATACAAGCCGGCAACCCGGATCACATTGCGGCGTTTCAGCTCGGTGAAGAAGTTCATTTACAGGTGAAAGCGTCCGGGCCTTTGTCCGATGCGGGTTGGCTTTGGTCGGGCCAGCGGTTTTGTTTCCAGTAATCGACCATGCCGCTGCGTTTGGCGAAGCCTTGAAAGGCCTGACTTTGGCGCGCCTTGCGTGACCAGGTATCGGGTTGCCAGAGAAAATTGAGATAGCCGTCGGAGAGACCGGTCGAGCTACGTTCATATTGGGCAAACGAGCGGTCAGGTTCACCCAGCATCATGAGCAAGGTCGGCACCCACTGCTCATCGGGGTGTTTCGCGATAACCTGCAGAGCCGCAGCATGTGCCGTCTCACCCAGATACATGCCACGGTAGATCGTCTCCAAATCTTCCGATGAAAATTTCGCACCGAGGGTCAGAAATCCACGAGCAAACTCCGATGCGCCTCGCTCATAGTCCCCCTTGCTCGCGGCGAGAAACGAAAGCGTGGACCCGGCTCCCCGAAAGCCGAGCGCAATGGCGCGCCGTGCCAGCCTCACCGCACCGGTGACGTCGCCGGCCCGCCTGCGCATCAATCCTTTGTAGTAGACTGTCCGTGCGCTTGCCGGATCACGAACGAGAACATGGTCGATCAGGGTTTCCGCCTCCGCGCTTCGCCCCATAACGGCAAGCTCATTTTCGGCCCAGTAATTCGCGGTGTCGTCATCTGGATCCAACGCCAAAGCTCGGGTCGCGGGCGCGACCATTTCGACATAATGACGGCGCGAAAAGGCGATGTAGCCAAGCGCCGCATAGGCTTCCGCATTGTCGGTATCGAGCGCGAGCGCGCGCTTCGCATCGGTTTCTGCGGTCGTTAGGTTCTCCGCCCAATCCCCGCCGACATACTGCGGCAAGACCGCATGAGCTACCGCCAGCTTCGACCAGGCACGGGAGAATTTGGGATCGAGAGTTGTGACTTGTTCAAGCTTCGCGATCGTGCGCGGCAGATTATCGCCCACCCTGGCGTTAACCATCGTTCGCGCTTCGATAAAGAGCGCATAAGCCTCGGCGTTATCCGTCGTCTTATCGACCAATCGCTGCTGGCCATTGTCACCGAGCACGACGTCAAGCTGACTGGCAATGTCGCGCGCGCAGGATTCCTGCAGATCAAAAACATCGGCCAGCTTGCCGTCGTAAGAGTTAGACCACTCCTCTACGCCGTCGGAGGTTTTCAAGAGCGTCGTCGTGATCCGAAGCCGATCGCCCTGGTTACGAACTGAGCCTTCGAGAACGTGCGCCACGCCCAGATCGGAACCGATTTTTCTCAGATCCACGTCTTTGCCTTGATAGCGAAATGAAGAAGCGCGTCCGACGACCTTGAGGTGCTTGATCCGGGCGAGGGCGTTGAGGATTTCCTCCGCCATCCCGTCGGAAAAAGATTCCTGATCGTGCCTGGGCGAAAGATCGGCGAAAGGCAGGACCGCAATCGACTTGCCCGGGATTGGCGTCGTTCCCGATTCGGCGCCGGCCGATCTGTCGTCGTCGCGATAGAGGACGAATTGATCCGCGAGCAAGAGCACGACCGCCATGAGAAGGACCGCGATGATCCACTTATCGAGCTTTCTCCCGGTCTGCCGAGTGATAGACTCGTTAGGCGGAATCTCGCTCTCGAGCTGGAGTCCCTGCGGCGTCCATTCGTAGAACCAGGAGAAGAGCATCGCGAAGGGAAAGCCGACGCTGGCAGCGACCACGATCCGGCGCGTGACCCGTTCCGCGACGTGAAACAAAGGAAAGACCTGAGTTGCGACTTCCACGAGCAGCCACGCGCCCGCTGCGTAGAGCGCCGCCGCGCGGAAGACGTTGCGCCGCTTCAGCTCGGCGAAGAAATTGCGCGGGTTCATGAACGATTATTTCGGTGTCCTATGAGCTGACGACCTTTCAGGAGTTGTTGAACGCCGAGATCGTGGCGGATCGAGTCCCAGATCGGATCGATCCTAGGCCGTTGGATGGAAACACAAACGTCCGCTGGGACCGAGACAATCGTCGCGCCATGATCCGGGCCACACCCCGCGCTCGAACCCACGACGTCGACGGAAAGGACGGGGCCGCTTTCGGCTTTGCGCTCAGAAGAAGAATCGGACGGTATGGAATTCACTGCAGCTTCTCGTACTCGTCCCTGGCTTGCTTCAGAATGGGGACATCTGGATCGGCATTTTTCCACAATGTGAAGAAATCCTGATAGGCGGCTCTCGCTTTCGTAGAATCACCGGAGAGAGCGTAGGCCTGGCCAAGACCCAGGTGGGCGAGGGCGCCGATTGGTTCATTTCCAACAATGCTCGCATGGTCGAGAATCTTCTGAAACTCGGCTGCGGCCGCGGTGCCGTTTCTTGCCCTTAAATAGGCCTGGCCTCGTAGGTAAATGGGGTAAAGGGCGAAGGTGAAGTCATCGTTCGTGTGCCCAAGCTCGTACGGTGCTGCCGCGGACAATGCTTCCAGTGCGGCGGAGGCATCTCCGCGATCGAGCGCAAGAGCTGCGCGAGCCATGGGTAGATACTGAGTCTGAACAACCGTGTCCTGTGGAAAACGTGTCGTTAGGTCTTCAATCGAAGACTGGGCGTCTGCGGTATCGCCAGCGAGCGCATAGGCGATCGCAGAAAATCCTTCACCATGTTTTCCTTTTATCTTGGCCAAAGCAGACTGGGCGTCTTCCCTGGCCCAATCCGCTTCTCCGACTAATGCTTCGCGGAGCGAATTGTGTCCCTCATATTCTGCCGCGGTTTCCCTTTCCTGTGCCCGTCGCGCGGAGTCGGCCGCCCGACGCGTTAGATCACGTGCTTTGACGAACTGGCCTGCGCAAGCTGCGGTTTCGGATTGTAGGAAAAGCATTTGATCCTCGACTCCGGGTATCCCGGTAGTCGTCGGCGTTTGTTGTTCCATGCCGGCAGCGTCCTGCTTCAGAAAATCGACGACGTAAAGAATGATCGGAAACCAGGGTGAATCGAGCCTCTCGCTTCGAGCCTTTTCGACCCTGGCCTTCGCCTGGTCCAGCCGGTCCAGCCATTGGTCGCAGTAGACCAGACTGACGTAATTGTTCGAACTGGCGGGATTGATCTTAAAGGCTCTTTGCGCCGCTGCGTCGGCCTTCTCATAATCTCCGAACGCGGTATGGATAAACCAAAGGTATATCTCTGCGCTCTCGTCGCGCGGATAGGTCTGCGCGAGTAACTCATGGGCCCTGCGGGCAGCCTCCAGATTGCCGGTAACGACGATTTCATAGAACGCTGAAATGTTAAGTTTTTCATGGTCGCTGGCTCGGTCGCGCAACTCATAGGCTTTGCGCACATTTTCCGCCGACAGCTCAAGTTCGCCTTGAGGTTGATAACAAATACCTAACTGCAGGTAGGCCATGGCGAAATTTGGATCGAGGCTGATGGCGCGCTGAAAGAATGGGATGCCGGCGAGATAATCATTCTCGATATCGATGGCCTTGTAGCCGAGGGCATAGGCCTGGAGCGCCTCGAGTGATGAAGTGGTGGTGTCTTCCGGCAATGCGTCGTACTTCTGCACTGAGGCCAGCGATTCCCCCAATTTTCTGCGGAGCTTCGTCGCGGCTTCGCCGAGAGCTTTTAGAACTTGCTCCTTCCCCGTTGCCGTTTCCTGCTCTTCTGCGAGCAAATTTCCATCCCGGCAATTCACGGCCTTTAACGACAGCACATACTGCGTTCCCAAGGCGGAAATGGAACCTTCGATTGTGGCGGCACTGCCAAGACGCTGACCAACTTCTCGCGCCAGTTCCGGCGTGAGCCGCAAGTCCTTCGGCTTCGACATCAGCGTCAGTGTCCGGGCAATGCTCGGATCAGAGACCACGCTCAAGAAGGGTGTCTGCTCCAGCTGGGATGACAATCCTTGCCGGAGTGTGCCGTCAAAAACCGAATCACCAGTGGCGTTTTTGAAATCGGCGAGAACAATTGTGTCCTTATCGGTGAGCAGTTTGCTTTGAGGAACCAGCGGAAGCGCCCTGGCTACTGGGCGTGGTCGCCAAAGCCGAAAGCCGAGAAAGCTCGCTGCAAGCAGGGCGGCGACGAAGATGAAGCCGGCAAACTTGCGCCGGCTCCACCGCGGCAGCTTTTCGTTAGGCGAAATATCCTCCGTCCGCTTCATCCCTTCCGGAGTCATCTCGAACGCCCAGGCAATGAGGAGGGCGATCGGGAAGCCGAGCAAAGTCAGCACCACCACTGCGGTCGTGAAGCTATCGGGAAGATGGAGCGCCGGCACGATCGTCGCCGCCACCTGCAAGACGAGCCAACCCACGACCGCATAAGCGACGGCAACCTTGTA
>DASXPA010000158.1:0-19884 GCA_036493915.1 Chthoniobacterales bacterium
AGGCGGCAGCGGTTCCGATCGCCGGAGTCACCGCCTTGCAGGCCTTGCGCGACGAGGGACATCTTCAGGCGGGCCAGAAGGTCTTGATTAATGGCGCCTCGGGAGGTGTCGGCACTTTCGCCGTCCAGATCGCGAAGTCGCTCGGAGCGACCGTGACCGGCGTCTGCAGTGGCAGGAGCGCCGACCTGGTTCGTTCGCTCGGCGCAGATCACATTATCGACTACACCAAAGAAGACTTCACCAAAGGCGCGCAGCGTTACGACCTCATCCTCGACTGCGTCGGCACTCAGCCGTTGCTGGGATTCAAACGCGTCCTGACGCCTCATGGTACCTGCGTCCTGATCGGAGGCGGCGGAATCGACGAAGGCCGTTGGCTCGGGCCGATGACGCGTCCGCTGAAAGCGCTGATCCTGTCGCCATTTATCAACCAGAAGATGGGCATGATGATGGCGCAGATGAGTCACGACAACCTGAGGGAACTTGCCGATCTGATGCAGGTGGGAAAGGTGACGCCAGCTATCGACCGCACCTACAAGCTAAGGGAGACGCCCGAAGCTGTGCGCTATCTGGAAAAAGGGCACGCGCACGGTAAAGTGATCGTCACCGTGGAGTAAGGCGAGGCGATCTCGCCGTTCTTTGTCTGCGACTTGGCCCTTCTGGTCTGCGACGCCTCAGGCATGCTTTCGGGAGCGCCGTCGAGGGTTGAGCAAAGTCCTTGCGGCGATGTTCTGCGTTTCCGCCCGCGGCGGCGCGCAGGCCCAACGTGCGGGTTAGAAGGAATAATGTCGTGCAACCAATGTGCAGTCACTCCCTTGCCCGGCGATGAAGTTGTCACGTCGTGGCACGAAGGTGTGATCTTCACTTCGAGGCAATCCTGGTGACACAGCAGCGATCCAGCAGTTCATCACGCTCTTGCCACCCAGACGGAGCTCCAAGTCGACGCCCTCCGGTGGGACCGCTTCGTAATGCAGTGTCCAGGGATGTTTACCGACAGCGTTAACCAACGGCGAGCGACGATTCCATGTGACTGTTCGAAGGTCGAGCTCCGCCGGCATGCTCACGAGCAAGGTCCGATTCTGTGGAGCTACGGCTATGTGCAGGTGGAGAGTTCGAATCCCATCGTTCGTGCTGTCGCTTTCCCGGGTGACAGTAGGAGCCGGCAGAGACAGTGGAGGCGCGTCGGCGGTGAGTAAATTACGATCGGAGCCAGCGGTAAACTCAGGGTCAGGTCCTCGTCGAGGACTTGATCCGAGAAATTGTCGCGTCCATTGATCAACCGCATCATCGTAACTGATCCACTTCGCTTTTCCTCTGTCGGTATTGAGGCTGTAAACCAAACTGTCGCGACGCGGGTGTGAGGCCCTGGGATGAGCGAGCAAAGCGCCGCCGAGGATGAACCCGAGCGCAATCAACGCCGCGATCGCGCAGGTGCGGCGCCACGGGCGGATAATGAAGTCGAAAACCGGCCAACTGACCGCGAGAAGAAAGGTAAGCAAAATGGTGGCGGCCAGAAGCGAAAGCAGGTTCAGCTGTAAGACGACAAAAAATGGATAGATCAACGGAAAGAGCAAGAGCAACGCCGGCACGACAGCGACTAATCCCCAGAGAGCCATCCCCGCCGGCGACTTGGCGCGCAAGCCCAGCAGCAGGCTTACTCCTCCAAAGAAGGCTGGCCATTGCAAAAGGTAACTGGCTCCAGGAAGGAGTAACCCTATGAGCAGCGCCAGAACAGCTGCGACAAGAAGGAGAGCGGCGTGAACGTTGCGCAGTCCCAGACGGGAAGTCATGGCGCCTAGCAACGAGATCCCGCAGCAAAAGCCGACTAGTACCAGACCGGCGAAGAGCGATATATTACCGGCGGTGTCTCCGATCGGTAGGGAGCGGCCAACGAAAAGTTTGATTGTACTCCAAAGCAGATTCATTCCACCTCCGACAACCAAGAGGAGGAGAAAGAATGCGCCGGGGAGGGTAGGGGAGAGACTTAGAGCGCGGCGGCGATGAGCGAGCACGAACGCAAACACGAGAAGACCAAAGATGAGCAGCGGCAACGCCAATGCCACCCACATCGGATAGTGGACGAGGCGAAATCCGAGCCAGTTGAAGTAAACACAATCTGGCTTCTTAACCTGTGTCAGCGGCAGATTACCAAAGTGTCGCGCCAGCGCGAGCGTGTTTGCGCCCATCTGCTGCACGCTGCGCGGGCTGAGACGTTCGCGCGTATCGCGTCGTGAATGGTAATCCTGAAAGCTCTCAATGAAGGCAAAGTTCAGCCCGGCGACACCGTTTGTTTTAAGAACGGAAAAATCCGTGTCGTTAGGCAAGAGCTTGTAAACGGAATACATGAGCGAGGAAGCCATTGGATAAGGCGTTGCTCGCGCCAGCTCAGAGATAAGCCAGCCATTTTGGTCACTCGTCTCGAACATCATGGCCGGGCCGGAACTGCCGCGCGCTTCCAGGTTCAAGACGACACCGACATGTGACGCCAGATCAGGATGATCGGCGACAAACCCGGAGGCGCCGAGCAGGCCCGGTTCTTCGCCGTCGGTGAAGAGCACAATGAGATCGTTCCGTGGCACCGGGCCCATGCGTAGCGCGCGGATCGTTTCCAGAATCGAGATCAGTCCCGCACCATCATCGGCTGCGCCCGGCCCCTCGGGAACGGAGTCATAATGCGCCACGAGCATCACGGCGCGGCGATTGGCGCGGCCCGGGAACGTAGCCACGATGTTGTGCGCTGTGCCCGCGTAGATTGTCCGCCCCCGCGCGTGCACTCCAGTCGTCTTCTCCACGTGCACCGCCGCTCCCAGAGCAGTCAGTGTTTTGACAAGGTAATCGCGAACCCGGCGCTGCGCTTCCGAACCGATTGGATGCGGACGCACGGCAAAATGCTGGAGATGCGACATCGCGCGCACGGCCGAGAATTGATCGCCCGGCGCGTCCGGTCCGAGGGCCGCCGGCGGTCGCGTCCCGAGAAAGGCAAGTGTCGCCACAAGCACAAGTCCTATCCACAACAGGACGCGGAGCACTCGATCGGAGAAAGGCATCAGGCGGTGCGCGGCTACTGAGTAACCTTGAGAAGGTTCAGAGAAACAGCGTTGCTACATCCCAATCCTCGCACGGCCGCACAGTGCGCTTCGCCTGGCTCGCTTTTCAACAGCATTTCGGCCGAATTTGCGGGAGACGCGCGCCCGACGCAATTCGAAGATTGCGCGCCGACGCCCGGGCATGCGCTACCTCGGCGCACAGCCGGTCAGTCGCCGGGCGTAAGTTGCTCCGTCTTCGGTGAACCGAATTGCCTTCGCCATTCTGGAACAAAACCCCCCGTCGCTGGTTATGTCTCTTACTTTTCTCTTCAGGCTTGCTCAAGCAGGGCCGGCCCGCGTAACATTCACTCCGCACTCCCTGCGCCAAGTCTAATTCTGTTTCCTCGGACTTCAGCTCAAATCCCGATCTGATGAATCCGGCTCACGTCGCGCTCGAACGCGAACGCCTCACGGTCGTGCTCGCGACGGTCGCGATCAATGTGCTCGGGGTCACATTGCTCGCGTTCGCGCCTTGGTCGGATTGGCGGACGGGCGCCGCTTTGAACCTCCTGGACAACACTCTGCTCACCGGCTTTGTGCTCGCGCGACGCGATCCGCTCCTTGCGCGGTTCTTGCTCTTCGGGTTTGCTGTTGGGATCGTGGAACTGGCGGCGGACGCGTGGCTGGTGGATTACACGCGGACGCTCGATTATTCGTTAGGCGGTGGCCCCATGATATGGCGGTCACCCCTTTGGATGCCGCTGGCTTGGGAGGTGGTGGCGGTGCAGTTCGGCTACATTGGGTTAAGACTGTGGGAACGTTTCGGAGGCGCAGGGCTCGCGCTGATCGCGTTTCTGGGCGCAGTGAACATTCCTTTTTACGAGGAGATGGCGCGGAAGATCCACTGGTGGCAATACCACGGCTGCCGCATGCTCTCGTTTACCCCATGGTATATTATTGTTGGTGAGTTCGGTATCGCGCTAGCCCTCGCGCTCTTTGCCCGGGCGTTGCGCGGTGGGTCGTGGGGCAGCGCAATCGGCGCCGGCGCGGGAGGTGGTGTATCAATCTTTCTCTGCTACGCGCTGGCATTCTATGTTACCGATCGCATGATGAGTTAAGCGATAGCCGGGAACCCCAGCAAGTGGTTCTGGCTTTGCCGCCCGTCGCTCCTCACGGAATCTAGCTCTAGCCCGGCATGAGGTTAGCGATGCGTTCGGGTTCTTCGCCGAGCCACTTCGGATTCTGCGCCGTCGAATCGAAGATCGAGCGGGTCTTGAAGAGTTCGAATTCTCCGCCTGCGGCGGCGTCCTTTGTTTTCGCGAGCAACTTGGTGCGTGTCTCGTCGCTTAATGGCTGAAAAGTGCGCGCCGCTTCGAAGGTCTGGTCAAGTATCTCCATGCTATCGATACCGGTGATCACGACCGAAGTTGGCTCGTTCAACGCATAATGGAGGCACTCGATCGCACTCACTGTTCCTGACTTGAGAATGATCCCATTAGCCATCGACTTCATCCCGAGCACTCCGGTGCCGTCGCGCACCAACTCCGGCACGACCAACCGCGCGAAGCTCCGATAATGCGCATCCATCACATTGATCGGCATCTGCACGGCATCGAACTTAAAGTCATGCGCGCGCGCGACGGAGAGCATGTGGAGATGAATCTGCGGATCCTTGTGTCCGGTGAACCCGATGAATCGCAGCTTACCCGCCGCGCGCGCTTCGCACATGGCCGCGTTTGCGCCGTCGCTATCGAACACCCGATGGGCGTCGTCGAAGCGAATGATTTCGTGATGCTGCACGAGATCGATGCAATCGACCTGCAGGCGCTTGAGTGACTCTTCGATCTGGCGCGTCGCTTCCTTTTTTGTCCGGCCGTCGATTTTCGTCATTAGAAAAACCTTGTCCCGGTAGCCGTCGCGCAACGCCTTACCCATCCGCTTCTCGCTCTCGCCCTCATTGTAGTCCCAGGAGTTATCCATGAAATTGATCCCGCAATCGATTGCCGTGTGGACGATGCGAAGCGCGAGCGATTCCTCGACCTGCGGCAGGCTAAGATGCCAACCGCCCACACCGATGCAGGAGACGCGCTCGCCGGTGCTGCCGAGATTGCGATAAGGCATTTCTGAACTTGAGCTCATAGAGAGAGAAACGTTTTGCTCCCGCTGCTTGGCGGTAGGAATCGCTCGCGACTCGTCTTGAATTTCTTTAGCGGGATCGCGACTCGAAGTCGGCCGAGTGCGCCGAAATGATTGGTCAATCCACCTTCACGATCTTCGCCGAACGGCCATCCGTGAGCGTGATGCGATCGCCCAGCTCCGCGGAGAGCAATGCTTTGCCGAGCGGCGAAACCCAGCTCACCGCGTGCGGCTCGAATTTCAGCTCATCAGTGCCGACCACCGTGTAAGTCTCCCTCTTGCCGGTTGCATCCTCGACCGTCACGGTTGCACCAAACGGAACACTCTTCGATTCCCCTTCGGGCGGATCGACAATCTGGAGCGAAGCGAGGACTTCCTCCAGCTTTGCAATCCGTTCCTGATCGTCGAAAGAATCGCGCAGCTTCGTCAGCTCAGCTCGCAGGCGCGCCGCTCCGCGGGCAGTGATGTAGTTAGTCGCGCCCGGCGGCAAACCCGAAGCCGAACGCCTCCTGCCGCTCCGCTCGGGTGGATCGACGTCTTCTTTTACAAAGGCCCGGCTCATCGTCTTTCGCCAAGAAAATATCGTTCGTCGCTTCGCTCAAGGATGGCATCTCTTGAGAAGTCCGGCGCCGGCGTCGAAATAGATTACGAAATTGAGCTTAGGAAGTAAAAGCGCGGATACTGCGCGTGCAAAGGTGGCCTTATTCATTCAGCTGCCGGGTAGAGGACTCTGCTCGTCTTGTCTGCGACCGTCCTTGAGCGGGCGCCCGGCAGGGTGAAGGAAATTGTCTCGTTCGCCGCACGGTGATTCGACCAAAAGTTTTTGCCGTCGAAAGCTAGCGACCGCGCGGCAAATGGAACCGCCGCGAGGTTCTCCACCTTCGGGCTGTCCTCGCGCGGATCAAGGCGCGCGATCTGCCAGGCCTCGGGTTTGTTTGGAATGTTCTTATTCTCACGCCCCCGCAAGACGTAGATCATCCCGTCGACAAAGGTATGACCGCAGATTTCTTCGCCAACCGCGATCTCGCGGACAGTCCGACCCTGCGCATCGAGCTGCAGGATCACTCCCTTATACCATTGACTAAGGTATAGGTGCTCGCCATCGAAGCTGAGATAGGACCCGGTAAACTCGGGGCAGGCAAACAATTTTCTGAAGCCACCGCCGGCTGTGTAGCGATAGACATAGCGATCGTCGTTCAATCCTTTGCCGATCGTGAAGCGCCCGCCGTCATTGCTCAAGGCGGCGGCCCACACGATGCCCGGAGGGTCCAGCTCTTCTACAATTTTCCATTTTTCGACGTCGATTCGATAAAGCGTCCCAAGATCGCGCGAGCTCATCCAAAGATATTTCCCTTCGCAGGCCAGGGCCTGCGGCGTCACGATTGGCGCCGGACGGCGTTCCACATCAGAAATTTCATTCATGGCTCAATCTAGCACGGTCCGAATCACAGCAAATTTTGTGAGGGTGGGCCAGCTCTCCTTCAGACGCACATTTCAATCACGGCTAAACTGCGCAGGCTGGCTGCACCGTTACCTTTAGCGCGCATGATTTACCATTGTATTCGCTACGCGATCGATCCGCACAAGAGGGATGACTTGGAGGTTTACGCGCGTCGCTGGGTAGAGGGCGACATCATTCGCCGCAACGGCGGTGAACCGCTTGGCCATTTTCCTTCCCACGAAACGGTTGGGCGGCCCGGATGACATTGCCATGACTCTGATCGGCTTTGAAACCTGTCGGCATAAGAAGACCACGGGCAGAAGCCAAAGAAAACCGCGCGCACGAGGCGGATTCGCATTGCATCCTGGTCGAGGATCGGTCATGGCTTCACCGCGCGGAAGCGAAGAACAACTGGATAGGATTCGAATCGAAGATCACTCGCGCGGCTTAGCTTTTAGATGAGCGAGCCTAGCGAAAGATAGACAAACCCGAGGACAATCCAGAGCTCGGGAAGGGCTGTCCTCGATACGACCACTCTCCTGATCGCGCAAGAGAGTGAATGAATCGCCCTCGGCAGGGAATCCGTAGGTCCGCTTCTCGATGATGTCATTCACTTCGCGGCCATCCACCGCCCGGTACCGGATGCGCAGTCTGTAGGTCCCGAACTTGATGCTCCGTGCGAAGGAGGCGCGGCCTGATTTTACGACCTTGCCGATCCGGGCAGGGACGCGTTCCAGTCGCGCGTCGCTTTTGTGAATAGAGAGGGTCGCCCAGGTAATCCCTCCCAGAACAGCCATGCATGCGAAGATACTAGCGATACCCGTGATCAACCCGACTCGTTTTCTCCAAAGCTCCAATTTTTTCGACACCTTAACTACTGAGATAGGCCGAGGGAAGCCTTGTCACAGGTCGCAATAAAATCTCTTTGAAGGAGTTGGAGGGACGACTGATGGAGCGCCAGACGGGATGGGAACTCTCTGGGTCGGTCCCGCGTTCGACTCAGCGCCGCCGTGACTATTTGCGGCCCTTCGGCCCACCGACATGGCGAATTCTACAAAGGACGAAATTCTGGAGTTGATCTCGGCCGAATACGTCGTGGATTAGCCCGCGGTTTCCAGGACGCACTCAGGACTGCTTTTTCTGACCCCTTTAGTCGTTAGCGGCCGCAGCTTGGTGATCGTGCAGTGAGCGAGTGGGTCGTTCATAGTTATTGGCGCAACGGTAAGCAGCTCCGGTCTCGAAGAGCAAACCTGAAACCTCCGCTCCTTACGCTAATGGCATATTGTCGAGCCTCTGTCTGAGCTTCATCCCGGCCCGGGACTTCAATGAATGCCTAACGAGCATCCTTCGGGAGCGAACCGCGACCGAAGGGATATGATAAGGGTCGAAATTCCAGCCGGTGGCCCGGCGGCTTGCCTTGGGACCGCATGGCCGCTGGCGTGTAAAAGCGGGTGCCCGCGTCGTGAGAGACGCTGAAGCAGTCGTGTCAAAGAGTGAGCGGCTCCGCGAGATGAAATGTCATCTTCCTTCCCGCCGCCACGGTATAGTTGGCTCGTCCGACAGGAGCTCCGGTCCGGGTGCTGCGGAAGTTTTCGTTGTTCACCTGATATGCGCCCGTCGTCTTAATCGGCACGGAATGTTGGCCGACATTCACGCTCACGAGGTTAACCGTAAGACGCTGCGAGCTGGTGACCGTTCGCCTGGACGTTTGCACCTTGCCATTGAGTTTCGTGCCGGCGGGGAGAACGACCTTCCCATTTACGGTGACGTTGTCGACCAACTGAACCGGAACAACCGTGCCGGGCGCATCGACTGAGGAAAGCGCGACGAGAGTACGGACAACCAGCACAGTTCTGGCCGGGACCGTCCCGCCAGAAGAATAGGAGACCGAACCGAGCAGTAAGATAGCGAGCAGAGAAAGGGCCTTTGTTGTCATAGCTTCAGCGTGCCCGAGCTGGAGGTAATCGGCCATTGGACTTTAGGCTTATCCGGTCGCGCCCGGCGGCGGAGACTTTGCGTAGCGAAAGCCAAGGTGATTCAGCGCTCGAATAGGGTGCAAGGAATTGGGGTCGAGGTGCAAATCTTGAGAGAAAGAATGCGGGCTTTAGCCTCCAGGGCGACGCGGAGTGTGCGGATTGAATTTCCCGAGGGTTCCATCAAGTCCTGGTCCCGGGCAATCGGCAGCAAGCCAATTCCGGGAAGACGAAGACAAGGCGGCGGCCTTCTCCTACGAGGCGCTGATGGATTAATGAATGAGAAACGGCTGCCAGAATTTTGAGAGCCCGGTAGCGGACTCACCAACTTTCCGCGGCTTGATAGACACCTTTCCTTGTCGTGACCGCTTTAAGCGTTTGAGTCAGCGTTCCAACAAGCGTGTCTGACACTGCTGCTTGGTTCGACATCGTGGAGCACTTCAGCGTTTGACGGTGTGGATTGGCGTCAAGCTTGGCATGGTCGCTTGCGCGGTTTTTCGCGCTCGACTGAGCGGAGCCTTCCGACGACTAACTTGTTTTGTGGCGAGCATACGCGCATGGCCCGCTCGAATGGGTTGCGGTGCAGGTTATGGGGTCGGCCCGTAACCCCCTGCGCTTAGCTCGCTGGGTTGTGGAAAGGAAAGCTGAGCGGCCGTTCGCTCCAGCGCCAACTGTTGCAATCTCAACCGCAGCAGCCGTCCGTAGCCTTTACCATCAGAATTAATTGCCTCCTTCTCTGGCCGAAGGGTTAGGACGAGGAAGGTAATTTCTCTTCCGGTCGAGGTGCTGACCTTTGAAGAAATTCCTTTCCCCGCTACGGAGAACTGAGAAACTTGCTCTCATCAGCACGGCATCGATCGAGGCAAGTGCGGTTCATGGGGCGGAGGCGGCAACTGCGGTCTCACGTGCTCCCTCTCCATGGGTGCGTGGTCCGGCGTGGGATGGATTTTGGATGCTGAGTGCGATCTGGCTCGCGCCGCTGGCCTTCTGGCTCTCTCATGGTTACGCCAATCCTGAAGAGAGCCCGCTCGATCTCCTCTACTTCGCGCTGACTGCGCTTTTCTGGATTGGTCATCGGTTCAGCAGCACCTACCTGGCGTATTGCACCGAATCCTATCGGCCGCTCCTGCGCAGCCAGCCAATCCGCTTCGTCGCTTTGCCGCTGCTGATCACGGCGGGATGCTTCGCGGTTTTTCTTCTTTCCGATGAGGCTCTCCCGTGGAGTCGTGAGCAACGTCTCGTTGTTCTCGTAGTGATCGATTACATTTTTGTGACCTACCATTTCGCGTCGCAACATTTCGGGGCGCTTTCCATCTATCGCGCACGCGCCGGGCGGAGCGCGTTTTCGCGGACGCGAACCATGGATAAGTGGTTTGCGCTCGGTGTCGGCGGAGTTTTGGTGTTTGTCGCTGATCTACTCGCTGGAGCCGTGGCCTATCAGGATCGATGGAGCGACTGGGCGATCTCAAACTGGCTGGTTTCCGCGCAGGATGTCATTCGCATGAGTGCGCTTTCCGTGGTGCTGGTCGCGGCCGGAGCGATGCTTCTGGTGGAAATGCGGTCGGCGTCGTGGTCGTTGCCCCGCATCCTCTACGTCGTGGGAATCACGGTGATGGTGACAATCGCGTTGCGGCCGCGAAGTTTGTTTCTGTTTCTCGTTGTCTGGACTTCGCAACATTGGATTCTGGCGACCGGGCTCGCCTCCCGCACGCCGACCGCTGAATCCGCGCCCGCACAGGGTCGAGCCCGCCGGATCCTGCACTTCGTGAATACCCATCCATGGGCCATCCTCTTTCTGCTTGTGATGGCGTCCGTCATCTTACTGCCGTTCTTCGAAGTCGAAGCAAACAGGCAGGATGATGCGACTTTTTATGGAGACAGGATCTTTGGGGCTTTTGCCGTGGGACTACGGACCTCTATCTGGGTGCCGGTCCTGCTTGCGATCGGGTTTGCGACTGGCTTCATCCATTACCTGCTCGATCGATCTGTCTTCCGGTTTTCGAATCCCCAGGTACGATCGGCCGCGCGCGGTCTTCTCATTCCCGTCGAAAGGTCGTCTTCTGGAAGGGAGCTCGGGAAATCGAAACGATAAACAGCTGAGAAGCTGCCGTAAAGGATCCGATCCGTAGCGAGGAAGAGGAGGACGAAACCTGGCGGTAAGAGGACGAATGACACGAGCTCGGTGCTGTCTACTACTGGTCGCCTCACCAGAGCATGACCGCCTAGTCCCAGCAGAGGCACGAGCAAGAGGCTTTCCGGCGTTTGAAAAAGGAGCACGCACGAAGGTCATTGTTGCTTCAATCCCATAAAGTTTTCCAGCTCAGGGTTTCGCCCAGGTCAAAAATGCGCCTTCGGCCTTCTACTTGAAGACTGGTTGCTTCGATTCGCGCGAGGCGAGTTTTTTTCGAAGCGCTGGTGCAAGCGAGCCAGTAACTGCCAGGAATAGTCGTCAGGACCGTGCCACGTGACCAAGGTCACAGATTTTGCTCACTTCTTTGCGAAGCCCGGAATGCCCTCGCGGACAAGCTGCGAAAAGTTAGGATCCTTGTCCGCCAGGCGCGCTGCGTCGTTGATTCGACTGTGCAGCTTGAGCTCGGGAAAGGAGAGGCCGCCACTGCTGATGAGATGGCGTTCATAAAGGAGCTCATCGCCCCTGCCGTTAACGAGAATCCGCCAATCCCACGGGATCCGTTCGTTGGTGGGACGTTGTTCGCGAATCGATGTGGTGCAGTTTGTCGTGAGCACGTTGTACCAGCGAGGGTGCGCATGGAGTTGGTTCAGGCTCTTTACGTATTCGAGAAATCGATCGCGGGTCTGCGCGGGAGTTGTTAGAACCCGGTAAAGATAAACGTCTTCGCCATGACGGTAGACGGCACGCACGCGTATCGAGTCCCGCTCGTCTGCCACGATGTAGATCAGTTGGGCCTGCCGATACATGCTGGCGACAGCGGAAAAGTCCTGGCCAACAACTTTCCGCGCTTCAATGGAAAAGCAGATTGGAGATGCATCCGCGAACCGAAAGCTGCTAATCGGGTGTGCCATTAACGGCGATCCCCAGTAGGCCAGGGCAAGGTCGAGCCCGATGATTTGCGAAAGATGGACGGTGCGCGATTCCCAATGCGTGGTGTAGTCGTCTTCCGTTCGATATTCGCAGTTACGAACGTTGTGCAGAGTAACCTCGTCACCCTTGATTTCAGCCCAGGCCGTCTCCGCAACGTCAGGCTGCCAGCTACGCTGGTCGCCAGGCTTCAGCGTCAACCACCAGCCCGCGACGATTCCAACCGCGACAAAACCGGCAGCCTTCGCCTTCCAGCGCGGGCGGACGAAAACAAAATCGGCGAGAATCCCGCAGAGAAAAAGAGAGGTGAGAGGATGGCGCAACATCCTGATTGGAAAATCGAACCAGAGCGCGCCCAACATCCAGGCTAACGCGAGCAACGTCAGCAGCCAACCCAGGATCAGTCGGAGAGCGCGCGGAATAGAGCTAAGCAGAAACATAAACGCTCTCCAGCGTTCCCGCCTCAGTGCCGGGCGCCGCAAAACCAAGAAAGATTTGGATCGCGTCCAGTCCGTTCCCGCCAAAACGCCGCTTCAAGATTTCCTGGCGGCCTGCCTTGGTGGCGAACGACCATTTCTCCTTGCTCATAACGAAGCGGAATCGGCAGCGGAAATTGATCGTTCTCCACCACGACATTTGCGCGGTACGAATGTTTTCTTGCCCGTTTCGACTGAGTTTTTGCGTCTTTATTGCCCCTTAAAAATATGATTCAATCACCCTTGTCGTGTATTGGACTTCCGTCGTACGCTCTCGGCAGATAACCACAAAGACCGGTGCCCGGAATCATGCAGGCAAATGCAATTCACTGCGATAACAATGGAGCTCACGTTGTGGCTTTGAATGGTCTCCTAAAAGTTGCGATTAAATCTTCACATGCTTGATCACCGGCGGATTCCAACGTCCATCGAGAGCCTCCGGTTTAGGCGCATAAAGCCGCGTCGTGATGCCGAGCTTGCCTTTCGGTGCGGGCAGCCAATTTGATTTCTTGTCCGTTCCGGGGCTGTCGCGCTGGAAGGAAATGTCGAGCGAAGGGTTTACCACAATCTTCCAGCTGAAGACATTTACAGCGATGCGCTTTTTGCAGCAGACGTTTCATTTTCTTCGCTCTCGCGATCAGATCGTCTCTTTCGGTGATCTTTTGCGCGAATAATTGCCAGCGGCAAAATGCCGGCATCCCTTGCTAAATCTGTGGAAGGTTGCAGGATCTCATCCGTTCGAAATCCCGCCCGCTGAAGGAGCAGCCTGCCTTTCCAATGCGGAGCAAACGGCCGGGCTTGGAAAGCGCGGTCGCTCTTCGAGCGCTACGGCCAAAAGCAGCGCAAAGAAGAGCGCCAGGAAGCCCGGAGTGAAGAATGCGAAACGAAAGAAGTGACCTTGGCGGCAGCCGTCAGCGAAAGGGAAGGCTTCGCCGGAAAGCACGCGCGCCCGCTTAATCCGACGTTCGCGCACCAAATGTCAAATGTTTAAAGGCGCGACCCATACGTCACTCCAAGAGCTAGCGCGACTGCCTAGGGCTTACAAGGGATACCCGTATCCTGCGCAGCCACGATCTGCCATTTCCCGGCGCGTTTGAGCCACGTGTCGGTCCAGATCAGACAACGCTTTGTCTCCTTGCCATCTTTAGCCTTGGAGACCGCGCTTTCCGCTCCATAGGCTATCGCGATGGAGTCGCCGAAAAATCGCACCTTTACCTCGCCCAGTTGGCAGTCGCGCGAGAGCGACTTGGTATCCGTGGTGATCGCTTCGTTCTTGCCGTAACGCCGTCCGCTTGGCGATGTCCCTTGGAAGTCGTCCGCAACCACGTCCTTAAGATCCGGCTGCGGGCTACAGGCCGAGTTGGCCCACTTCGCCTCGGCCGCAATGATGAACTTCACCGTCTCCTCCCCCGGCGACCCCCATCGAGATTCCTGCCCAACGCTGGGTGAGGCAAAGCCACCGAGAAACAACCCTACGAGCAGACATGCTGGAATGATTGATGCGAATTTCATTGCTTTAGGCCTTTTTCGTTTGTATTTCACCGGCATCGTCGGGCAAGGCTTTTCTTCGCTCCGAACCAAGACGCCTGGATGCAGATAAAGACTGATATCGACGGCTATGATTGGATCAAATTGTACAGGGTGCGAGAACGTGATCTCACCCCATCCTCTTGACTTGGTTCAGGCGACTTAACTTCAGTCTTTGAAAGCCCGGCCTCGGCTCCGCCTCGTTACGAGTTACGGCAGCTTTCAGGTGCCAGCTTTTCCTGCGGTGACTGTCAGGACAGGCTGGAAAAGACGGGCGTCTGGAGGTTCAACTCAACGCGACTTGAGTGACGCCGCCGCGCCGACTGGGCTTGATCCTGTCGTCAATTTCTGATCATAATTCGATCCAAACTCGATGACAGGTGCATTGTTAGACTAATCTGTGAACCCGCGCCAATTCTTGGCCGAACTACAACGCCGACACGTCTATCGCGTCGCCGTGGCCTACGCCGTCGCCAGCTGGTTGCTCATCCAGGTCGCGACCCAGGTGTTTCCGTTCTTCGAGATTCCCAACTGGACGGTGCGCGTCGTCGTGCTGCTTCTCGTTCTCGGCTTCCCAGTCGCGTTGATTCTGGCCTGGGCCTTCGAACTGACCCCGCAAGGGATCAAGCGTACCGAGGACGTTTCGCTAGAGCAATCCATCACGCATCATCCCGGACGCAAACTCCTCGCCATCGTCGCGGTGGGAGGCGCGCTCGCGCTCGCGCTTTTTATCGTTCAGATATCCCGCCGGGCAGACGTGAAAGCGAAACAGGATGCGGCGAGAAACTCGATGCTCGCGCTGTCTATTCCGGAAAAGTCGATCGCAGTTCTGCCGTTTGAAAATCTGAGCGAGAATAAGGAGAACGGGTTCTTCACTGCGGGCGTGCAGGATGAGATCCTCACCGACCTTGCAAAGGTCGCTGACCTGAAAGTTATCAGCCGCACCTCGACCGAGATTTACAAGTCTGGTACGCCGCGGAACCTGCGAGAGATCGGACGACAGCTCGGCGTCACGCATGTCCTCGAAGGCAATATTCAACGCTCCGCTAACCGCGTCCGTGTCAGCGCCCAGCTCATCGATGCCCGCACGGATGCCAACATTTGGGCGGAAGATTACGACCGCGATTTGACGGACACGTTCGCCATCCAGACCGAGATCGCGGAGACGATCGTGCGCGAGCTACGAGCCAAGCTTTCTCCTTCCGAGAAAGCCGCGATCGAGCGGCCGACGCCCGATCCAGAGGCGTTCGACCTTTACCTGCAGGCGAAGCAACTCATCACCAACTTTCACGATACGGCAGATTGGAAGGAAACGCTGTTGCACGCGGTGCGCCTGCTCGACGAAGCCATCGCGCGCGATGGCAATTTTGCGCTCGCCTACTGCTGGGCGACGACGGCGAACGACAACCTTTACTGGTTCGGACTCGACCGCTCGCCCGAGCGGCTTGCCCAGGCCAAAGCCACGGCGCAGACGGCGCTCGCGCTCGCGCCCGATCTCGGCGAAGCGCATCTGGCGCAGGCTCTCGTTTATTATCACGGTGATCGCGACTACGCGCGTGCGCTCGAGCAGGTGGCGATCGCAAAACGTACCTTGCCAAACAGCGCCGAGACTTACTCGCTGGCGGGCTGGATCGCACGACGCCGGGGCCAATGGGGTAGGGCAAGGGAAAACCTCGAAAAAGCCGCCGAGCTCGATCCGGGCAATCCGAAAGTCATCAGCGACCTTTCCGTTCTCTACGATCTCCTGCACGACTACGACGCCAAGGAAGCGCTTTACGATCGCGCTCTCATTGCCAACCCGGGTTCGCGCGATTACTTCCAGCTACTTCGCGCCGAAACGGAGATCGAAAAAGGAAACCTCAATGCCGCACGTGCTGCGCTCGACCGTTTGCCGCCCGGATACGATCCCGATGGCGCCACCGGCGGGACACAAATGTATCTCGCCCTTTATGAGCATCAGCCCGCTGCGGCGCGCCAGGCGCTGAGCCGGGCGAAAGTCGACGAGATCGTCGGCAACGACGGCTCTCCGCGGCCGCGAAGCTTCTACGAAGGATTGATTGCGCGCGCCAGCGGCGACGCGGCGCAAGCTCGGATGTCGTTTACGGCCGCTCGCGCCGCCATCGAAGCGAAACTCGGTGGCCGGAATAACGACGCGCTGGCAGTGGCGAACCTCGGGGTTCTCGCAGCCGGCCAGGGCAGGAAAGAGGAAGCGATCGCCCTGGGCCGGCGCGCGGCTGAATTACGGCCCATCGCGGAAGACGCCGTCGACGGTGCGACGGTCCTGACCAGCCTGGCAATGATTTACGCGTGGTCGGGCGAGCCGAACCTCGCGCTCGATCAGTTGACCATCTTGAGCACGGTGCCGGGCGGGCCGGATTACGGGCAACTCCGCTATGACCCAGCCTGGGATGGCCTGCGCGGCGATGATCGATTTGCCAAAATTATTGAAGCCGCTCAACATTTCCGCTGGGAGCGAGATGCCGTACGTTAGCACTTACAAGAAACCGGAGGACTCGAGCATCTCGGCACCGAGGACCTGTAGCTGTGGGTGGGTGGCGGATGTCCCCGATAGCCGCGATCTCTGCTACGAGCCGCCGCGTAAACTACTGCGCGCTCTCCCTCGGCGCGCCGATCTGCGCGCGCATTGCCCGCCAGTTTACCGCCAGGGCACCCTGAATAGCTGCACGGCGAACGCCATCGCCGCAGCGATCGAGTTCGATCAGATCAGGAAATGCCGAGCCGAAAGGTTTCGACCGTCGCGCCTCTTCATCTATTACAACGAACGCGCGCTCGAGCACTCCATTCCCTCCGACAGCGGGGCGCAAATCCGTTCCGGCATGAAGACGGTGGCGAAACGTGGCGTTTGTCCGGAGCCGTTGTGGCCCTACCGCATCCGTCAGTTCCGGAACAGGCCTCTCCGCCAATGTTATTGCGACGCCGCGCGGCAGCCCGGCGTGACTTACCACCGCGTGATGCGCTCCCTTCCAGCCCTAAAGGCGTGTCTCGCTTCCGGTCATCCCTTCGTCTTCGGGTTTACGGTCTATCAGAGCCTGCACTCGCCGGAGGTGACGCGCACCGGCCGCGGTGCCATGCCCATCAGACACGACAGGATCCGTGCCGGACATGCGGTTCTCGCGGTCGGCTACGATGACTCAGAAAAGCGCTTTCTTCTGCGGAATTCCTGGGGCAAAAAATGGGGGATGCAAGGTTACTTCACCTTGCCCTACGATTATTTGATGAACCGCCACCTGGCCCAGGATTTTTGGACGCTGCGGGTCGTTAGTTGATCCGGCCGCGAAAAAGCATGAAATGCCTTGCGCCCGCGCCATGATATCGGCACCCTCGCAAAACCACTGAACGAAAGGAGGCGAAATTCCATGGCAATGAAATCCAAGAGTAAGAAGGCAGCGACCAAGTCCGTCAAAAAGCCTGCCAAAAAGGCAAGTCCGAAGCGCGGCGGCCGTAAGTTCGGCGATACCGGACCGCGCCAGGGCAACTAGTTGCCGCGCGGACCACGGCCGATATGGTTGAATGGTTTGGCAGCGTCCAAACCGCCGCCGCGTACACGACCGAGCAGAGCTGGAGGAAGAATCCAACGCCTGCTTGTTAGCGTCCGATTATCGTGAACGTCATGCCGAGACAAGTGCTGGTAGCAACCGGTGATCGAGCTCGGCCTCGGAGCGTCGCTCATTCAACCCGCAGACCTTATAACCGCTCGACACCTTTGGGACGGCTACCCCGCCGTGCGGCCCACCGATGACTGGGGTGCACTCGAAGTGGAAAGCGGCGGTGCCTTGCTCAACAGCGAGACCAAGCTCGCGGCCGTCTCCGCCGCGGCATTCGATCGCAAGGCTCTGAAAGGCACCGGATGGAAACTCATTCTCAAAAAGGGCTGGAAAATCCAGGCCGGAAAGCGCAAGAGCGAATAGGTCGTGGCAAAGGACGGAGAGCCGGCGCCGTAACTGGTGCGAATGGCTGACGGGTTCCCCTCCGGCGCTGCGAACACTGCAGGCTTCTTTTTTCGGATTTCGGAGACACCGCCCGCGATCCGTTTCTCCTACGCTTTCATACAAGTGAGATAAGCTCCATCCGGATCGACTTGCTGGAACTGGAAACAATCGGGTTCCCGAGAAAGACATTGGGAAACAATTCAGGACATTCTCACGCCCCATTTTCTTTCGGGCACTCAAGAGTTAGCACCGGTTAGAACGAGGTCGTTGCGGCGCGGAACGTTATCTTGACGCTGATGCATGTACTCAAGCGGCGTGCCAGCCAGCCCTAAATAGTCATAAAAATCGGTCGAACACGTTCGCGCTAGCGCGGCTCTGCGCTGTCTAATGGGCGACAGTTAAATAAGGAGTAATCAAGATATGACTAACATCGCTCTCTCACTTCCAGAAGCCCCGTGGGTTTTGTGGATTGGAGGTCTTGCCCTGGTATCGTTGTTGTTCTGCCTCCCGCGTATCCTCGGGGTTGTTTATATTCCGCATACACAGGTCGGCATCATCGAGAAAATCTGGAGCAGCAAAGGCTCGCTTTGCGACGGCCAGATCATCGCCCGTAATGGGGAGGCCGGCTTGCAGGCCAGATTCCTGCGCGGCGGTATCCACTTCGGCCTATATCCGTGGCAGTACCGCATTCATAAGGAATCGCTCGTCTCCGTCGCGGAAGGAAAAATGGCTTACGTCTATGCGCGCGACGGTGTTCCACTCGAGCCGATCCAAACGCTCGGTCGCACCGTGAATTCCAATCATTTCCAGGACGCCGCCCGCTTCCTCGAGGCGCAGGGCCAAAGAGGCCGGCAGCGCGGAATTTTGCGCGAAGGCGTTTACGCCATTAACCTGGCGCTCTTCGTTGTCATTACTGAGGAACGCGTCTTCTCAGGGCCGGTGCGCGAATCCGCCGATCGCTACGAATCGTGGAAAGCGCAACTTGCTTCCATGCATGCTTTCGACCCGGTCGTGATCGGAGCCGGCGGCGCCCCCTTCCGAGCACACGTAGCCTCCGCGGCCGGGAGCGAAGCCTGCACGCCGCCTTCGCCGGCCGAGAAAATGCCGGAGTTCAATCCTAACGTGGATACCATCGGCGTCGTCAGCATACAGGATGGACCTACCATCGGATCGGGCGAAATCATTGCACCGGAAGTGAAGCCCGCCTCCGGGGTGGATCACAACTATTTCCAGGACCCGGAAGTGTTCCTGCAACTCGGGGGCCGGCGCGGCAAACAGTTACAAGTCCTGACTGACGGCACGTTCTTCATCAATCGCTGGTTCGGCACGGTCGAGATCAAAGCGAAGACACTAATCCCGATCGGCTATGTCGGGGTGATTGTTTCCTATCATGGCGCGTCTGGCGACGACACGACCGGCGAATCGTTCCGTTATGGCGAGCAGGTCGAGACAGGTCAACGCGGTGTCTGGCGTTCCGCACTCGCGACCGGAAAATACGCGCTCAATCCCTACGCCGTGAAAGTCGAATTGGTCCCGACGATTAACTTCGTCCTCCGCTGGATCAGCGGCCAGACCGAAGCGCACCATTACGATGAGGATCTGACGAGCATCGACCTGATCACGGCCGACGGTTATGAGCCGCGCCTCCCACTCTCGTTAGTCTTGCACATCGACTATCAGAAGGCGCCGTCCGTTGTGCAGCGGTTCGGCGATGTGAAGCGGCTGATCACGCAAACGCTTGATCCGATTCTCACCGCCTATTTCCGCGACGTCGCGCAGACCTCGCACATGCTCGATCTGCTGACCAAACGAGAAGAGATTCAGAAACGTGCCACCGAAGAGTTAGGCGAGCGTTTCAAGAATTATGATATAAACGTGGTTGCGGTGTTGATCGGCCGACCGGAATCGCGCAATAGCGGCTCTGGCCAGGAGGACCCGATCGAAACGTTGTTCGACCAGCTGCGCATGCGCCGGTTGGCAGACGAGCAGCGCGCCACCTTTGCCAAGCAGGAGGAGGCGGCGCAACAACAGGTCGCGCTCAACCAGGCGCGCGCGAAAGCCGAACGCCAGACCGAGCTGACGCAAAGCGCTATTGCGGTCGAGATCGCGGCCAATCGTGGCCAGGCGGAGTTCGCCGAGGCGGAACAACTCGCCAAGAAACAGGTCGCGCTCGCCGAAGGTGAAGCGCGCTCCAAGGAGCTGATCGGCAAAGGCGAATCGTCGCGGATTGCGCGGATCGGCCTGGCCGAGGCGGCGGTCACTTTACAAAAGGTCGGCGCTTATCGCGATCCGCGTCTCTA
>DASXPA010000159.1:0-3695 GCA_036493915.1 Chthoniobacterales bacterium
ACGTAAACCGCGCCTTGTCCCTGCGCTTCGGTCAGCGCGGCCTGTTTTACCGCGCCGACGACGCCGACAATGGCGAAGAGCTTGGCGTCATCTGTTTCGCCGCCGAAAGCGATGCGTTGACCGATCGCGCCACCCCCGCCGCCGCGGGGCCAATACCGCCGCGCAAAATCTTCGTCCACCACACAGACCCGTTCCGCGCGATGAGAATCTTGCGAGGTGAGATAGCGTCCTTCGCGCAGTGGAATGCCAAGGGCCGGGAAGTAATCGCCGTGGACGGCATAGAAATAATGACCATGTGGCGATTGGCCCGGCGGCGGTACATAGCCTCGCGGTTTGACCGCGGTTTTGCCGTCGTCGCCGCTCAGCGGAATGTTCGTGATCGTGCCGGCGGCGACGACGCCGGGTTGCTGCCGGATGGACTCCAGCAAGCGATCGATGATGCCAACGCGCTTTGGAATAGCGTCCCATGAGATGGTGCACTCCCCGGTCAGGACATGCTCGGCGCGAAAGCCGGAAGAAACAGCCATCACTTTTTTCAGGCTCAATCCGAGGAGCGCCGCGCCCGCGAGCAAGACGAAGGCGAGGGCGATCTGCGCGATGATAAAACCGTGGCGCAGGCGCTGGGTCGCGCGGCTGGTCGTGCCGGAGCGCGATTCAGATTGCAGCGCATTCGCCAGATGACTGCGGAGGTTGAACCAGGCGATCGGCGCAGCGATCACGATTCCCAGAAAGACCGCGCCGGTGAGGCCGATCGCCGCGAGCCGACCATCAAATGCGGTCCGCGCGCCGAGCGGCAGCCGATTCGCGCCGAGGACTTCGAGCAATCGAGTTCCCCACGCGCCCAGCACCACCCCGAGCACTCCGCCGGACCCGATCAGGAGAAGATTTTCCATCAGGACTTGCCTAACGACATGCCAGCGAGTCGCGCCCATCGCCTGGCGGATGGCCATTTCCTTCGACCGGTCGCTCGCGCGGATGAGCAGGAGATTGACGAGATTAACCGCGCCGATGAGGAGGAGAAAAAACACGCCAGCCTGGAGCAGAAGAAGGGTCGGCCGAATCGAGCGCACGTGCTCCGCATGGAGCGAAACCACTGGCGAGCGGAACCCAGCCTCGGCCATCATCTTCGCCTGCGGATCGTCCTTCTCGACTGCGTTATTGTGCGCGTCGATTTGGGCTTGCGCTTCCGCGATCGTCGCGCCCGGTTTCAAGCGCGCGATCATGTGCGTGCCGCCGCCGCCCGAGTGGCGCTCTCTCGGA
This sequence comes from Chthoniobacterales bacterium, assembly GCA_036493915.1. Lineage (GTDB taxonomy): Bacteria > Verrucomicrobiota > Verrucomicrobiia > Chthoniobacterales > UBA10450 > Palsa-1392. Next base: position 1,261 of record DASXPA010000159.1, read on the forward strand.
CCACGCTGTTCCCTGTCGGATTTCAGCGGGAGAAAAACGCGCGCCTCGGACGAGAGAAAGCGAAAAGCAGGAGGCAGGACGCCCACGACCTTTCGCGCGATACCATTTACGCGAGTCTCACGACCGAGAATGTTTGGATCGGAATCAAACTGCTGACGCCAGAAGGCGTTCGTCAGGATAATGACGTTCTTCTGATCGTCCACTTCGTCCTTGGTGAAGTCGCGACCGATCGCGGGGCTAACGCCAAGAGTCGTGAAAAATTCCGACGAGATGCGGATGATTTCCTCTTGATGCATCGAACCCGGATCACCGACGGTTTCGGCTCTCTCCATATAAATGGAAAGGCTCGAGAAGGCCGGAATGTGGCCGCGCCGTTCGTAGTAGTTCGTGATCGACGAGCCGTCGTTCGCGACGCCCGCTTGCGGATAGGTGTTGTAAATAGAGACGAGCCGATCGGAGTGCGGGAAGGGCAGCGGCTTCAACAACACGGAGTTGATCACCGCGAAAATTGCCAGGTTCGCCCCGAGACAGACCGCGATCGTGGCCAACGCCGTGATGGTGAAACCGGGAGCTTTGCGCAGCTGGCGAAACGCGTAGCGAAGATCGTTCATCGATTTGTCATTCCGCTCGTAAGGCGACCATCGGATCGACGTGCGCGGCGCGGCGGGCTGGAATCCAGCAGGCGAGCGCCACGCCTAACGACAGCACCGCCGTGGCGCCGAGCCAGATGAGCGGATCGCCCGCTGGCACTCCGGGCCATTCGTGTTGGAGCACGCGCACAGCGGCCCAGGCGCCGATCGCGCCGGCCAGAAATCCGAGAAAAAGTAAACGTGCGCCCTGGGTCGCGATCAGCCTAACGAGTACCGCGCCCGTCGCCCCGAGCGCCATGCGCACGCCAAACTCGCGTGTCCGCCGCGCCACCTGGAGAGCGAGTAATCCGTAAACACCGATTGCCGCGAGCACGAGCCCGAGCGCGCCGAAGAGCGAGACGAGGACGAAAAGAAAACGCTCCGTTACCCAGGAATCGGCTGCGGCGTCTGCGAGGGTGCCGATGTTGTAGGCGGCGATGCGACTGTCGGCGCGCGCGAGGGCGCCGCGCACGTCGCTTGTCAGGGCGAGCGGCGGACCCGCGGTTTCGGTGACAAACGTCATCTCATCGAAGCCGGTCGCGACCGCCTGCGGCAACGAAACATAAAATGTCCCGACGACTTCGCCGTCGCGTGGATCGGCTACGGCTTTTGTGTCGTTCGTTAGGCCGATGACGGTGAACCACGGATGCGTTCCATCGAGCCGGCCTTCCTTGATCCGTTTGCCGATCGGGTTCTCGTTAGGCCAAAAGCGGTGGGCGAAGGCTTCGTTGACGATACAGACGGGCGGCCCGCCGGCGCCGTCGTCCGCGGTGAATTCGCGTCCCTGCACCAGTCGTTGACCCATCGTCGCGAAATAGCCGGGACCGGTCGCGCGCAGGTAAGCGTAGAAGACGCCGCTCGGCTCCGGCGGATGACTCCCTTCCGGCGCCAGCGGGATCGTGTCCCACGATGCGTCCATTGGCGCGGGCGCGGTCACAGTCGCCGAGCGAATGCCGGGCAACGCGCGCAATTCATCGAGTGTGCGATCGATTGCGCGCAAGCGCGTCTCCGGCGTGGGGAAGAGCCGATCCGCAAACATGGCGTGAAAGACAAGCCGATGCTCCGTCACAAATCCCCACGGTTGCCTAACGATCGCGCGAAAATATTCTGTGAGCGATAAACTCCCGGCGAGCAGCACCGCCGCGATTGCGATCTCCGCGACGATCAATCCGCTCAACCAGCGGCGCGTCCCGCCATCGAGCGTGCTCCCGCGCGCGATGTTGCCGATCGCGCCGCGGAGATCGATCCGCGCAGCGCGCCAGGCTGGGAACAACCCAACGCCGATCCCGACTACGATCATCGTCCCGGCGGCGAAAGCGAAGACCGGCCAATCGAGCCGCACCGCGTAATCAAATTCGCGAATCGCGCTTCCGGTGTTGTCCGCGCCTTCCGGGCTCATCGCGACCAGGATCGGAGTGAGCCAGCCGGCCACGAGCAAGCCGAATGCAGTCCCAAGTGCGGTCAGGACGAGCGATTGCACGAGACCTTGCCTAACGAGTCGTCCGCGGCTCGCGCCGAGGGCGGCGCGCATCGCCATTTCTCCGCCGCGCTCGACCGCCCGGGAGAGAAGGAGTCCGGCAAAATTCGCCCCTGCCACAAGCAGCGCGCAGAGCGCCGCGCCCGCGATAATGAGAAGCTTCGGCCGGAGATCGAGAATGAAGCTGTCGCGTAATGGAATCAGCTCCGTGCGTTCCGGCGCCGCCGGGTTATGCGTCGCCGTCTTGAGCGCGGCGCACATGCGATCGGTCGCCGCTTGCGCCTGCGCGATCGTTAGGCCATCGCGCAGCCGCGCCACTCCGTAAAGAA
>DASXPA010000160.1:0-13332 GCA_036493915.1 Chthoniobacterales bacterium
GCGTACGGTTCGGTCGACACCGCGGTCGAGGCGATGAAGCGTGGCGCCTACGATTTCGTGACGAAGCCGCTAAATCTCGACAAGGTCGAGATGTTGATCGCGCGCGCACTCGGCAGCCGCCGACTCGAACAGGAAAATCGCGCTCTGCGTCAGCAGGTGGATGAACGTTATGCACTCGAGAACTTGCTCGGCGAGTCGGTCGCGCTCCGCGAAGTGCTCGACACGATTCGGCAGGTCGCGCCGTCGGCGGCGAATATTTTGATTGAAGGCGAGAGTGGGACGGGCAAGGAACTGGCGGCGCACGCGATTCATAATTTAAGCCGGCGGCACAAAGGCAAATTCGTTACCGTGCATTGCGCGGCGCTCTCTCCGCAGTTGCTCGAGAGCGAGCTTTTCGGCCACGAAAAAGGCGCGTTCACGGGAGCGTTTGAGCGGCGCATCGGACGTTTTGAGCAGGCGAACGGCGGGACGATTTTCCTCGACGAAATCGGGGAGATCGACGCGACGACGCAGATCAAACTTCTACGCGTGATCAGCGAAGAGCGCGCCTTCGAGCGGGTCGGCGGCTCACAGACTTTGCACGCCGACGTGCGCCTGATCGCAGCGACGAACAAAAACCTCGTGAAGCTCGTGAGCGAGGGCAAATTTCGCGACGACCTCTACTTCCGACTCAACGTTGTGAAGATCACGATGCCGCCATTGCGCGAGCGGAAGGAAGATATTCCGCTTCTCGTCCGGGCATTTTTGCGGCATTTCTCGAAGGTTAATGAACGCCCACTGCTCGAGATCACGGCCGAGGCGATGAACACGCTCCTCACTTACGATTGGCCCGGAAATGTGCGTGAGTTGCGGACCGCGATCGAGCACGGAGTGGTGATGGCAACTGGATTAAAGGTCAGCCTGCGCGATCTGCCCGCGGCGGTGCGACAGGCCGTCGGCGCGCCCTTGCCGGCGGGCATCACGCGCGTAAAAGCCTTTGACGAAAAGGCCAGTCCGCTCGATTTGCACGCGACCGAACGGCGTCTCATCATGCAGGCGCTCGCGGCCACTAATGGCAACATTACTGCTGCGGCAAAGAAACTCGGGATCAGCCGGCGCACGCTCCATCGCAAGATCAACGAGATGAATGCGGAAAAGTCCGAAATACGAAATTCAAAATCCGAAACAAATTCGAATGACTAAAATCCTCAATTCAAAACTGCCGCGGGACGCCATTCGGTTATTTCAGATTTCGGACTTCGATAGGGAAAGCGTGGCCTCATCTTTGATTTCGTTACCGGTTTCGAATTTTCAGCCCGATGTCCAGTAGCGCCGAAGCAGTGCAGCGTGCGGTGCACGCGATCGAATCGGGCGGCGTCGCGGTCTGGCTGCGACGCGCCCTGGTGTTCTTCGCGATCCTCGGGATCGCACTCTTTTATTTCATGCACGAATTTCGCGGGCTGGCCACATCGCAGGCGATGGACCAGGCGCAGATCGGCCGCGAACTGATGCGGGGCCACGGTTGGGCGACGAGGTTTGCGCGGCCGCTCGCGGTCGGAGAACTGCAACGGAACGGCAAAAAGCCGGCGCAAAAAATCTGGATCGATACCTACAACGCGCCGCTCCCGCCGCTGGTCGATGCCATTGCGCTCCTGCCCGTGAGATCGCAGCTGACAATGACCCCGAAAGATCTCGTCTACGTCGGCGATAAGATGATTGCGCTCACTTCGATCCTGCTCTTTCTCGCTTCGGTCGCGGTGCTCTTTTTGATCGCGCGGCGACTTTTCGATTCCACGCTGGCGCTACTCGCTTGCGGACTAGTTTTGGTCTGTAACACGATCTGGCAATACACCCTCTCAGGTCTGCCCCAGATGCTGTTGTTGTTTCTCTTCAATCTCACCGTTTACGCACTCGTCCGAGCGGTCCAAGCGCAAGCCGAAGGACGGCGCGTCGGCATCTGGCTGGCAGCGGCGGGCGTTGGCTTCGGGCTCCTCGCGCTGTCGCATGCCCTAACGATTTGGATTTTTGTGCCGGCGCTGATTTTTTGTGGCTTTCATTTCCGCCCGCGCATCTGGGCGTCGATCCTGGTCCTGGCGCCTTTTGTGATCGTTTATACGCCTTGGTTGCTGCGCAACTATATCGTTTGCGGCAATCCCGGCGGCGTCGCGGTTTATTCCTTTTTCGACCACATCGGGATGAGCGAAGCGGGGTACATGCGTCACGTCACGATCAATTTCTCCGAGATGTCGTTCGGAGCCTGGAAAGCCAAAATCACGACCAACGTGATCGACGAGATCGGAAACATTTTTCAATATCTCGGCTGGAGTGCGGTGGCGCTGTTCTTCTTCGCGTCGCTGCTCTATCCCTTCCGGCGGCTCGAGACAGCCGCCACGCGCTGGCTGATCTTGATGATGTGGGGCGGGGCGGCAGTCGGGATGGCCGTTTACGGAATCCACGAGGAGCAAGGGGTGGCGGCGAATCAACTGCACCTCCTTTTCATCCCGATGATGACCTGTTTCGGGCTCGCGTTTCTTCTTGTCCAATGGCACCGGCTCAAAATCGGCTACCGGATCGCGCGGGTCGGATTTCTCGTCCTGCTCTTCGTCGTTTGCGGGCTGCCGATGATTTTCGCGATGGTTTTTCCGGTAGCTAAAGGCAGCGTCCGCTGGCCGCCCTACGTCCCGCCCTATATCGCAGTCATCCATGACTGGATGCAGCCGAACGAAGTCACCGCAAGCGACATCCCTTGGGCGGTCGCTTGGTACGCCGATCGACGCTCGGTCTGGATCCCGGATACCGTCATCACTTTTACCGAGTTCAATGACTACGGCACTCTGGGGGGGCCGCTGAACGCTATTTACCTCACGCCGATCAGCGGGAGCGAGAATACATTGGGAGATATCCTCAAGGGCGAGTATCGCGACTGGGCGGCGGTGATCCTGCGCAGCGTAGATGTGCAAAAATTCCCGCTCAAATGGGGCACGCTGGATCTCGGGTTTGGGAACGAATGCATTTTCTTTAGCGACCACGATCGGCAAAAAAGCCAGCCTCAGCCGGGATCATGACCGCCGCGAAAAAGATCTTCGGGACTGATGGAGTCCGCGGAGTCGCGAATGTAGAGCCGGTAACGGCAGAGACGGCTCTCAAGCTGGGGCGCGCGGCAGCGCACGTCTTCACGCAGCTAAATCCGCGCGAGCACGCAGCTGGGCTGCGGCCGAAAATTGTCCTTGGCAAAGACACGCGCCTCTCCGGTTACATGCTGGAGAACGCGCTCGTCGCCGGGATCACTTCGTTAGGCGTGGATGTGCTCCTGATCGGTCCGCTGCCGACGCCGGGCGTCGCCTATATCACTCGCTCGCTCCGCGCGGACGCCGGCATCGTTCTCTCCGCCTCGCATAATTCCTACGAAGACAACGGCATCAAATTCTTCCGGCACGACGGCTACAAATTGGACGACGAAGTTGAACGGCAGATCGAAGAGCTGGTCTTCACCGGCGAGATCGATTCCGTCCGGCCGACGGCGAAAAAAATCGGCCGCGCCACGCGCATTGACGATGCGCTCGGGCGCTATGTGGAGTTCGCGAAAGCGAGCTTTCCGCGCGGACTTTCCCTCGAGAAATTGCGAATCGCGCTCGATGTCGCGAATGGCGCTGGTTACAAATCGACGCCCTGCATTCTGCGCGAACTCGGGGCGGAAATCACCGTCGCGCACAATCAGCCGAACGGAACCAACATTAACGCTGGCTGCGGGAGCACGCATCCGGAAGAGATTCAACGACTCGTTAGGCAAAGCGGCGCGAGTGTCGGCATTTCCAATGACGGCGATGCCGATCGCGTCCTCCTCTGCGATGAAGACGGCGCGATCATCGATGGCGACGAAATTCTCGCGATCGCTTCCGTCGACTTGTTACGCCGCGCCCAGCTTGCGAAGAATACACTGGTCGCCACCGTCATGAGCAACTTCGGCCTCGAAGAAGCGCTCGCGCCGCACGGCGGCAAAGTCATTCGCACGAGCGTCGGCGATCGTTATGTCCTCGAGGAAATGGTGCGGCGCGATCTCAACCTCGGCGGCGAGCAAAGCGGCCACATCATCTTTCGCGATTTCACGACCACGGGCGACGGCATCATCAGTGCGCTGCAAATTTTGCGGATCATGCAGGAGACCGGGAAATCGTTAGGCGAATTAAAAAAATGCCTGACAAAATATCCGCAGGCGCAGCGCAATCTGCGGGTGAAAGCGAAGCCGGCACTGGAGACATTGCCAGACGTGACGAAGCTGGTGCGGGAGACGGAAAAGCAATTAGGCGAGCAAGGCCGGGTGCTTTTGCGCTACTCGGGGACGGAACCCAAAATCCGGCTCCTGATCGAAGGCCGCGAACTAACGCAAATCGACCACCAGGCCGATCGGATCGCGGAAGCGCTCGCGCAGGCGATAGGTGAATAATGGAATGGGTCCCTTGATGAACCTTTCCAAAGTCGTTGAAGCGCTTCTCATCAGTGCCCAGAAACCGCTCACCGCGCGCGAGCTCGTGAACGCGATCAAGAGCGCGGGCGACGCCGACGAACTGTTGCCTAACGAATTCGCGAAAACGAAAGAAGCGGAAGTTGCGGCCGCGCTTGAGGAATTGAAAATCAACTACATCGAAAGCGCGCGTGGCTTTCAGCTCATCGAAAAAGCCGACGGCTGGCAGCTGGCGAGTGATCCGGCCTGCGCGCGGTGGGTGCGGCAGCTTTTCCCCGCGCCGAAGCCGGCCCGCCTCACCCCGCCGTCGCTCGAGACACTTGCCATCATCGCCTACCGCCAGCCAATCACCCGCGCCGATGTCGAAGCCGTCCGCGGAGTTGCGATCGATAGCGTGCTGCAAACGCTGATGGAACGCGGGCTGGTGAAAATCGCCGGACGCGCCGAGGTCCCGGGGCGGCCGTTGCTTTACGAAACGACGCAATTTTTTCTTGAGCACTTCGGACTTCGCGATCTCGACGAGCTGCCAAATTCCGAAGAGCTAAAACGGCGCGAACTGCCCATGGCGACCATGGCCGAGACCACCCCTAACGAATCCGAACCTGTCACCGAAAATGCCCAATCCACCTGATCCCGCGGCTCAACCAAATCCACAGAGATTGCTCGAGATGGCCTGGGGTTACGCTCCGCCGATCATCCTCAGCGCCGCAGTGCATCATCGCCTTTTCGACCTGCTCGAAGGCGGAGCGAAAACCGCGGAGGAAGTGAGCAAGGAAAATGGCGCCGCGGTCCGCGGCGTCCGGGCGCTGCTCAACGCGCTCGTCGCTTTACAACTGCTCAGAAAAGACGGCGGCGGTCGCTACTCCCTTACGCCGGAGAGCGCGACGTTTCTCATCCGGGGCAAGCCAGGCTACCTCGGCGGATTCATGCGTCACGGCGACACCTTGATCCCGAAATGGCTGCAGCTCTCCGAGGTCGTGAAGAGCGGAAAGCCCGCCGTGGCGGTGAATCAGGAAGGTGACGGAACGGAGTTTTTTGAATCGTTCGTGGAGGATCTTTTCACTGTCGGCTATCCTGCGGCGAAGGCCTTGGCGGAGGCGTTGCCGGGCAAGAAACGGGTGCTCGATCTCGCGGCCGGCTCTGGCGTTTGGAGCATCCCCTTCGCGCAAAAATCGAAAGACGTGCGGGTGACCGCGCTGGACTGGGCCGGGGTTCTGGGCACGACGTGCAAGGTGACGGAGCGGCTTGGCGTGTCGGAGCAGTATGAGTTTCGAGAGGGCGATCTGCGCACAAGCGACTTTGGCGCCGGCTACGATGTGGCTGTGCTCGGGCAGATTCTGCACAGCGAAGGTGCAAAGCAAAGCCAGGCATTGTTAGGCAAAACTTTCCGCGCGCTCGCTCCCGGCGGCACGATTGCGATCGCGGAGTTTCTTGCCAATGACGATCGCACCGGACCGCCCTTGGCGATGATTTTTGCCGTGAACATGCTCGTCAACACCGACGAGGGCGACACCTTCACCGTGCCGGAAATCTCCGGGTGGCTGACCGAAGCGGGCTTCGTCGAGCCACGGACGCTGGAGGTGCCGGCGCCTTCGCCGCTCATCCTCGCGACCAAGCCGCAGTAGCCTGGCCGCAAAGGAAAACTGCGGGCCTTAGTGCGGGCTGATGTTGGGATAAGGGCTGGCGGTCGCGGTCGGCGCGGCGTTGTAGTTGTAACTTGCGCTGGTGGGCGTGGCGCTCGGCGTCGGCCCGGGCTCGGAGCCATAGTTGGAACCGACACCTGGCGTTGCCGTCGGCGAGGCAGTGGCATTCGCCATCCCGCCTTGCCCGTTGCGAGAGCCTAGTTCTTCGGCCGTGAACGTGTCCGGGAACCAAATGATGTCGTAGTAGGTAAAGATCGGTTCCTCCATCGTCCGATTCGAGAGGGCGCCGAGATTGTTAAAGCGCGCATCGGGCAACTTCGCGACGGTGGGCCCTTAGGAAGGAAGCGCCTCAACACGTTTTACCCGTCAGCCCCGCAGGGCACGCGCGAGAAGGCGCGTGACATTCCCGACGATCCGGCAATGGTTAGTGCGGTCAGGAATTTCTGAGATGAAAAAATTTGCTTTTGGTTGTGGCGGCGTCCTTCTCGTCGTCGCGTTTATTGCTGTCATCATCGCGATCGCGCTTGCGGGAAGTTACAACCGGCTCGTCAAGCTCGACCAAAGCGTGAACCAATCCTGGGCGCAGGTGCAAAACGTCTATCAACGGCGCGCGGACTTGATCCCCAACCTCGTCAATACCGTGCAAGGCGCGGCGAATTTTGAAAAATCGACGCTCATCGCAGTGACGAATGCGCGGGCCAGCGTCGGGCGCGTCCAGATCGATCCGAACAAAGCGCCGACCGACGCCGCGGAGCTCGAGAAGTTTCAGGCCGCGCAAGGCCAGTTGAGCAACGCGCTCTCGCGGCTGCTCGTGGTAAGCGAGCGTTATCCGGAGTTGCGCGCGAACCAGAACTTCCTCGCCCTCCAAGCGCAGCTCGAGGGAACGGAGAATCGGATCTCGGTCGAGCGCGGAAACTTCAACACCAACGTGCAGGCTTACAATACCGCGGTCCGGAGTTTTCCGACCAACTTTTTCGCCGGGATGTTTGGCTTCCAGCCGCGGCCATTTTTCAATGCGCAGCCCGGGGCCGAGAAGGCGCCAACGGTGAACTTCAACTTCGGCAACGGCTCGCCCGCCGCGTCGCCTGCTCCGGCTGCGTCACCGTAAGGCTTTGAATTTGAAGATCTCGCGCCGGACTTGGTCGAGCGGCCTCGCGATCGCTTGCCTGCTTTTCTTCAGCGCGCTTGGGAGCGTCGCGGCGGAAAAAATTCCCCCCAAACCCAAAGGGTATTTCAACGACTACGCGAAGGTCGTCAGTGGGCAGAGTGCGCTGCAACTGAACGAGCAGCTGGCGCAGTTCGAGCGCGAAACCTCCACCCAAATCGTGGTCGCCATTTATCCGACGATGGAGAGCGAGTCGTCGGTCGCCGATTACACCCAACGTATCGCGCAGACCTGGGGCGTCGGGCAAAAAGGTCATAACAACGGCGCCGTGCTTTTCGTTTTCATCGAGAACCACCAGATGTTTATCCAGACTGGCTACGGACTCGAAGGCGCGCTTCCCGATGCGACCTGCTTCGATATCACGCACAACGTCATCGCGCCGCATTTCAAGCAAAGCGACTACACTGCCGGTCTCGAAGCCGGCGTGACCGCGATGATGCAGGCGGTCCGCGGCGAATACAAAGGCACCGGCAAAACACATAAAGAAGCGGCCGGAGGAAATGCGCATCGCATGCCGATCGGCCTCATCGTTTTTCTGGTCGTGGTCTTTCTCATCATCGGCGCGAGCCGCAGGCGGCGGCATCGCGGCTACGGTTACAGCGGTTGGGGCGGCCCTTTCATTGGGGGACTTGGAGGCGGCGGCTGGTCAGGTGGCGGCTCTGGTGGCGGAGGAGGATTCAGCGGCTTCAGCGGCGGCGGTGGAAGCTTCGGGGGCGGAGGCGCGGGTTCGAGTTGGTAAACGATGCGCACGAAAGCTTTTGTCGAAAGCCTCGATAACGATCGCATTGTTCGGGCGATCGCCGCCGCGGAACAGAAAACGTCGGGGGAGATCCGGGTTTACATCAAGCGTGGCGAAATCGGCGACGCCGTCGCGGAAGCTCGCGAGCAATTTGAAAAACTCGGCATGACCGCGACCCGCGAACGCAACGGCGTCCTCATTTTCGTCGCGCCGCGCTCGCAGAAGTTTGCGGTTCTCGGCGATAAACGAATTCACGAACGCTGCGGCGATGAGTTCTGGCAGCAGCTCGTGAGCTCGATGCAACAACATTTCCGCGCGGAAAATTTTACCGACGCAGTCGTGGAAGCGATCACGGAGACGGGGGATTTGCTGGCGCGCCATTTTCCTCGCGCCGACGACGATCGCAACGAACTGCCGGACAAAGTCGAGGAAGGCTGAGCCATTCTCTCGTAATCGTGCTCCTGTTCGATCCGATTCGCTCCCAGATTCGGTCGCGAGCACCAGCACGAAAAAGAAGCGGGAGTTGCAAAATGCCCGTGATCGTGTTCATTCCCCGTCCGCAGCGAGTTTTCCAACACGTTGCGCCGTTGGTCCCTGGGTTTCCGTCGCTGGACGCGAGACCGCGCTCGCCAGGGGGAACCCGGCGCTGAGGAGATACCGGAAAGTAGAAGCCGGAGACCGGAAAGAGAGTCAGTTCCGCAATCCGTACTCCGAAATCCGCATTTGAGTTATGCCAGTCCGTTACGGTCGTTTTGAAATGCCCAAGACGCTCTCGAAAGAAGAGTCGTCCGCCACCGACACTTACGCCAAGTTTACCGCCGAGCCCTTCGAAGCCGGCTATGGGCATACAGTCGGTAATTCCCTTCGCCGCGTCCTGCTTTCATCCCTCGAAGGCGCTGCCATCACCGCGGTGAAAATCAATGGCGCGCAGCACGAGTTCGGCACGCTTCCTGGCGTGGTCGAAGATGTCACCGACATCGTCCTCAACTTAAAGCGGATCAAATTCAAAGCCGCCGATCACGAGGCGCGTCAGCTTTCGCTCAACGTGAACAAGGAAGGCGAAATCACCGCCGGTGACATCGCGCTCGTGCAAGGCTACGAAGTTCTTAATCCCAAGCAGCTCATTTGCACGCTCGACAAGAAGCACAAATTTGAAGCCGATCTCGATGTGCGCGTTGGCCGCGGTTTTGCCACCGGGGACGAAAATAAGCGGCCCGATCAACCGATCGGCATCATTCCGATCGATTCCATTTTTTCGCCTGTCACGCGGGTGAAATACGCGGTCGAGAACACTCGGGTCGGTCAGCGGACCGATTACGACAAGCTCGTGATCGAGGTCTGGACCGACGGCCGCCTCACCCCGGAGGATGCGCTTCTCCAGGCGTCCGCGATCCTACGCCATCACCTCGATGTCTTCGTTAATTTCAACGAAGAGGTGATCGAGTTCGACGAAACGCCGGCTGGTGTTTCCGAGGAAAACGTCAAGCTGAAGAAACTCCTCAACATGAGCGTGAACGAGATCGAGCTGAGCGTGCGCGCGGCCAATTGCTTGAACAACGCCAACATTACGACCGTCGGTCAGCTCGCGCAGAAGAGCGAAGCGGAAATGCTGAAGTATCGCAATTTCGGCAAGAAATCGCTCAACGAGATCAAAGACAAACTGCAGCAACTTGGTCTCGGCTTGGGTCAGAAATTCGATCCCGGTCTGGTCGAGATTCCGCTCAGCAGTGACGGTGCGAATGGGGCGGAAGAAGAATAATCGTTAGGCAAGAAATCGCCGGAGACAGCAGCTATGAGGCACCAAAAGAAAACCGTTAAACTCGGACGCACTGCGGAACATCGGAAAGCGCTGCTCGCCAACCAGGTCTGCAGTTTGATCGAACACCAGCGGATCAAAACGACCCTCGCCAAAGCCAAAGCGGTCCGCCCGCTCGCGGAAAAGATGGTGACGTTAGGCAAGAACGGTTCGCTTCATGCGCGCCGGACTGCGCTCGCTGTCCTCCGGCAAAAGGATGCGGTGAAAAAGTTGTTCGACGATATCGCGCCACGCAGCGCCGATCGCAAAGGCGGCTACACGCGCATCATCAAACTCGGCCAGCGTAAGAGCGATGCGGCGCCGGTCGCGTTCCTCGAATGGGTCGACGCGGCGGAAGTAGCGGAGGAAGCGCCCGCTGATGGAAAAGAGAAGAAGCGCAAGAAATCTCCGAATGCGGAGAAGGATTCGAAGCCGGTGAAGAAGGCGAAGAAGTCCGAGCCGGACGAGAAGAAGACAGAATAGCGAAGGCCTCCTTCGCTGTCCCAATTTCGGCACAGTCGTTTCCCAGGGATGGTGCCCCGGGCAGCATCTCACCTAACGACAATCAGACGCAAATGACTGGTAATTGGTAGCTTAGCGATTTGTCGATGGCGTGGCATGGCGCTTGCAGATGCTATTGGTGTTCAAAGAAAGGCACCAATGGAAAACCTCATCACCAATCCTCACCATAGCACGTATCAACTCCTCATCGAGTCGGAGGAAAAAGGACGCAACGTTTTTGAAAGCCTCGCCTATCTGCTTCTGATCGCGGCGCTGAGCGTGGCGATGTGGCAGTTCAGTCACCAGCCGGTCACCTTCACCGGTTTCAGCACGGCGGTTGAAAGCACTTGGACGGCAGAAGGCTCGCTCGCCGGCTAACTGCAGACGGCGTCCTCTCTCGGGCTTCGCGGAGAGAATCATCCGGAGGAGTAGGCGACTCTGGCCTAACGAAGTCGAGTCAATTCCCAGTTTAGCTTGCCGTCAGTCGCAATCTCGAGGTGAGCGACGCTCGGCGGCGCACCGCGATTCGGTCGCGTCACGCAGCCGGGGTTGAGAAAGAGGACGTCACCGCGGCGCTCGTTGCGCGGAACGTGCGTGTGCGCGTGCAGCAATACATCAACATCCTCCGGCGGATGCGCTGGCGGGATGTGAACCAAACGGAAGCGCACGCCATTGCGTTTCAAATCGACCACGAGCGGCCAGTCAAAGTTGCTGTCGCAATTCCCGCGCACCAAAGTCAGAGGCGGGCCGACGTTTTCCAACTCCAGAAGCAGACTCGGCGCGCAGACGTCACCGAGATGCCAGATCTCATCCGCGCCCGCCGCGAACCTCTCGAGATCCTCCGGCAAATGGTTGTGCGTGTCGGCGAGGACGAAAATGTGCAGTGGCTTCATTCGTTAGGCAAGCTGCAAAGACGCGTTGCTTCTCTGCCTAACCGATCTACTGTGGAGGCCTGTGTCTTTCAACAACTTCGGGCTGTCCCCGGAAGTCGTGCGGGGAACACAGGCGATGGGCTTCACCGAGCCGACGCCGATCCAGCTCCGCGCATTTCCCATCGTTCTCTCTGGCAAAGATCTCATCGGGACCGCGCAAACCGGCACCGGCAAGACCGCGGCCTTCGCCCTCCCGATTTTAACTTTGCTCGCGCGCCACGGCGCCTTCCGTTGCCTCATCCTCGAGCCGACGCGCGAGCTCGCCGCGCAAGTCGAAACAGCTTTTCGCGACTACGGCCGTTTCACCGATCTGCTGGTAACGGTGGTGCACGGCGGTGTGGGCTACGGCAAACAAAAGGACGATCTGAAACGCGGGATGGACATCGTCGCGGCAACGCCCGGCCGTCTGCTCGATCATCTCGAACAGGGCACGATCAACTTCCGCAACGTCAACATACTCGTCCTCGATGAAGTCGATCGCATGCTCGACATGGGTTTCCTCCCCGACGTTCGGCGGATCGTGAAACAGATCTCGACCGATCGGCAGACGCTGCTTTTCTCCGCCACCCTCCCGCCCGAAATCGAGCGCCTCGCCGCGACCGTTTTGCGCGAGCCGGAAATCGTCGAGATCGGGGCGCGGCGGATGCCGGCGGAGACGGTCACCCACGCGGTCTATCCGGTCGCCGCTGAACAGAAATTCGATCTTCTGATGGCGTTGCTCGAGCGGACGAATTACGACAGCGCGCTCATTTTTTGTCGGACCAAACACGGCGCCGATCGCATCGCGCACCAACTTAAGATCGCCAAACACGCCGTCGCAGTTTTGCATTCAAACCGCACGCAGCGCGAACGAATCGAAGCGCTCGAAGGATTCAAGAGCGGCAAGTACGAGGTCATGGTCGCGACGGACATCGCGGCGCGCGGACTCGACATCGCCGGCGTAAGCCACGTCATCAACTACGACGTTCCCGAACACTCGGAGGATTATGTGCATCGCATCGGCCGCACCGGCCGGGCGCAGAATGTGGGCGACGCCTTCACGCTCGTAAACGGCGAAGAGCTGCCATCCCTCCAGGCGATCGAGCGCTTCATCGGGCAAAAAATTCCGCGACTGAAACTCGACAACTTCCCCTACCTCTACACCGCGCTCTTCGAACCGGAATCCACCGGCAGCGGCAAGCGCGCGATCGGCGGCGGCCGCACCCATCGCGGCTATTCCTTCGGCCGGCGGCGGCGATGAAAGAAGACGCGCTCGCGATTCAAGTTGAGCGACGCATCTACTTTATTCGGCGCGAGAAAGTGATGCTCGATTATGATCTGGCGGTGCTCTACGGCATCGAAACGCGGGCGCTCAAGCAGGTCGTCCGGCGGAACAGCGATCGTTTTTCTCCGGATTTCATAGGTCGATATGTTGGTATCACAAACTGTGATACCCGGCTGCGGCAAGTTTGGAGCCGCTGCGCCAATGGCTTCCACCGAACAAGGCGTCGCCATGCTCTCCAGTGTCCTAAGAAGTAAGCGGGCGGTACAGGTGAACATCGCCATCATGCGAACATTCGTCCGCCTGCGAGAGATGCTCCTCAATAGCGTGGAACTCGCGCGCAAGCTCGAGCAACTGGAAAAGAAATACGACGCGCAGTTCAAGATCGTCTTCGATGCCATCCGCGAGCTGATGAGTCCACAGGAGCCGCCGCCGAAGCGCCAGAGCGGCTTTCGTTAGGGGCCAACGCATCATTTCGCCGCCCAGCGATCGACCCAGTCGCTCACCGTCTTATACCACAGTCGGCTGTTTTGCGGTTTCAGCACCCAGTGCCCTTCGTCGGGAAAGTAGAGCATTTCCGAGGGCACGCCGAGTCGTTGCAGAGTCGTGAAAAGGTCGAAGCCTTGGGAGACGTCGAGCCGGTAATCGAGCTGGCCGTGAATCACCAGCGTCGGCGTCTTGAAATTCTCCGCGGCGAGGGCGGGCGACCATTTCCGATAGAGCTCGCGATTTTTCCAAGGCGGACCGTTGAACTCTTTCTCCGGAAACCAAAGCTCTTCCGTCGTCCCGTAAGCGGACTCGGTATTGAAAACGCCGTCATGACTGACGAGACACTTGAAGCGATCGGTGTGACCG
>DASXPA010000161.1:0-2921 GCA_036493915.1 Chthoniobacterales bacterium
CTCCTTCTTCTGCCGCCGCGTTCGACGACCGAGAGCTCGCTTCCGCGCCGGAAGCTTCGTCGGCTCATCCTCCGAGATTTTCGCGATCTCTCTGCGCAAGGAAACGTTCGTCGCCTTGATCAAAGCGGCGACTTCGTCTCCTGGTGCGAGCTGCAGTTCGCGTGCGGAGCGAGTCGTAATGATCGCTGCCACCTCGCCGATCGCTGTCTCGAGAATGATTTCGCTCACGGCCTTGTCCGAGATCATTCTCTTCACCGTTCCGGGATTTGATTGCGGATACTCTCTGCCATGTGCTCTCTTAGCCTATCGCTCCGCGCCCCTCAAAGCGCTGACCCATCTCATTTATCCATCTCCATTTTCATCGCCGGCGCCTCGGTCATGAGCGACGGTCGGACACGCAGAAAAAACTGAAAGCCATAGGCGAGGCCGCTACCGTAGTAAGCCTCCAATCGGTCCGGCAGATCGTTGAGGGTAAACTCTGCGCCGAGACCGAGATCGATGCCGCGGCCGTGCAGCAGATCGCGCACGTAGCCCACGCTGTAGGCCGCGACCGGAAAGATGCGATCCTCATCCGCCACCGGGAGCACGAGTTCGTGTCCCGGTTTCTCGACCCGTTCCCAGCGCGCGTAAATCGTGTCGCGTCCGCGCTGATAGTTCGTCTCGATGAGCAACGCCTGCGTCGCCCGCTCGCCGGTGTTCCGATCCTGCGCCCAAACGAACGACGTCGACCAGTTGGAATCCTTACCCAGCGGCTGGTTGTAAATGGCCGAAGCCGTCGTGCGATGCTGATTACTCTCCGGTTCGAGCGCTTCCGGACTATGCAGATAACCATGCGAAATCTGCAACGCGAGATGGCGCGTCGGATTCCAGGAAATCCGGCCGCTCACGGAATCGAAGCGCGGCCTGTCGAAATCGTAGCGGTTCTCATCCGGCTCGCGTCCGGTGAAAACGCTTCCTTCCAATTTCACATTCCTCCAGACGAGACCGAGCGTCGCGACGCCGAAAGTGATGTGCGAAGAATCCTCCCAGTGATGCCCGATCGGCGCGTCAGGATTATCCATCGCGCTCAGCCGATGCATGAAAGTGGGCGGCCCGAGCGCCGGCTCACCCGGGTAGCCCAGATAGAAATAGCCGGAGAAGTCGTGCTCCCACCGCTGCGAGTAAGTGGCCGAGAGTTCGGCAAAAAGATCATGCGGATGCTGCCGATCGTGCAGCGCCACGCCTTGCCACGATTCCCCAGTTTGCAAAAGCAGCGGATATCCGCGCCCACCTTCGGTCAGGGGATCGAGACTCATCATCGCGCGCAAACCGAGCTGGGAATTCTCGCCTAACGAATGCGAAAACATCGCCATCGCCCAATTCGGCATATCGATGCGATCGTCGCCGCGTCGCGTGCCGACGTTGGTGTAACGCGGGAAAGCGCCGCCGTGGAGCATGAGCATGTCATCGCCGAGCATGATCATTCTGCCGTAGATCGGAGTGGAATCGGGCACCCAGGCGGTGCCGGAACTCTCCCTGCTCATCGGATCGGCCAGGTCGATCGACGACGGCATCGTTATCTCGTGCATCTCCGCCATGCGGGTGGCGGCGAGCCGTTGCTCCTCGTGCGCGATGAAGCCGCCATCGTTAGGCGGCGAAGCTGCGATGGTGCTCCCGTCCGCGAATGCGCAGATCATGCTGAACAAGAAAGTGGTTTTGAGTTTCATGGGAAAATTGGTCGAACAGAAAGAATGCCCTCGCCTCAGCCTCCAGGCGGGGACCGCGAAAGAGAAAAGCGACATCGCCAGCTTCTGCGCAGCAGAAGAACAGCGCTAGCCTAACGACGGCGGCGCGTGCGCGAGAATGCTCCGCTGCCAGACCATTTCCGAAAGAGTGACGGCCCGCGGCTGACCGGTATCGAGACGCTTGGGGAACAGGTCGAGCGGCGGCAAAGGCGCCGCCAGCGCCGCAAAGAAGGCATCCGCAGACGTGAGCAAACGCGCGCGCGGAGCGGCCGCTTTGATGGTCGCCGGGGCTGTCGCAGCCCGCAGAATTTTGCAGCAAACCAAGGTCTGACTTTGCTGCTTCCCCGCCGGTTTTTGCGCCATCCGACAACAGCTGTGCGTCGCCGGTCGTGCCGACCAGGCAGCAAGCGCGCAATGATTCGCGCTCGCGACCCAGGAAAAAATCATGAGCAACGCCACGAGCGAGCGAAGGAGCGATCGGGTTGCCATGCTCCGTTTCTTCGCGCATACGCCCCAAATTTTCAAATCCGGACGACGTTTGCCTAACGAAATCGAAAACCGCGGTCTGGCCATGGCGCGCGATCTCTGTTAGTTAGCGCTTCAATGCCTGCCGCCGAGTTCCAGCACACCCTCGCCAAAGCCGCCAACCTCAGCGGCACGGCGCTTCACACCGGCGCACGCGTCTCCCTCAAAATTCAGCCCGCGCCAGCTGACTCCGGGATCAAATTCAAACGCAAAGATCTGCAGGACGAGCCGACGATCGATGCCGTGATCGCGAACGTGAAAACGGTCGAGCGCGCGACAACGATCGGCGAAGGCTCAATGCGCGTGCACACGATCGAGCACGTGCTGTCGGCGCTCGCCGCCCTGGGCGTCGATAACGCGGTCGTCGAGATGGACGCGAACGAGCCGCCGATCAGCGACGGCAGCGCGCTTCCGTATGTAGAAGCGATTCGCAAAGCCGGCGTCGCGCCACAAGAGGCTCCGCGGCGATTTTTTCATGTCCGCGAGCCGATCTCTGTCGAGACGAAAAGTGGTTCGCTTCTCGTGATTTTACCGGACGACGAATTTCGCATCTCCTGCACGCAGGCCGGCCCGGAAGGCCGCTTTACGCAATACCTTTCCACCACCATCACGCCCGACATTTACGAGCGCGACATCGCGCCCGCGCGGACCTTTGTTTACTACGAAGATGTC
>DASXPA010000162.1:0-37508 GCA_036493915.1 Chthoniobacterales bacterium
ATGACGCTGCAAGCAAGGGCCGATTCGGCGCGGGTGGGCGGTGCGTGTGGATCAGTAGGAGTCATGGCGGAAAGTTCGATTACCGGAATGGGTTTAACTGCTTCGGCGCCCAATCGCAAGCCGGCTCTTCAAACGCACAGCCTCGTTAGGCGCGACCGTGACCATTGTCATCCTGAGCGCAGCATCGGAAAAACTTGCTCGACGGCCAGAGTCCCCTCCACCCACAATCGGCGTCGGACTAATATTATGAAACGCATTTTTCTCGCTGCTCTCCTCGGTGCCATCGCCATGTTTATCTGGACGGCGATCGCGCACATGCTGCTGCCGCTGGGCGAAGCCGGCACTGCAGAAATCCCCCACGAAGCGACTGTCCTCGCGACGCTGCAGCACAACATCGGCGAAAGGTCCGGTCTTTATCTGTTTCCCGGATTTGGCCTCGGCCCCGATGCCACCCGGGCAGAACGCAACGAAGCGATGAAACACATGGATGAAATGGTGGCGAAAAACCCTTCGGGATTGCTCATCTATTTCCCGGCCGGCGGCCGCCCCATGATGATGGGCCGCTGGCTCGGGATCGAATTTGCGACCGAGCTGGCGGAAGCATTCCTCGTTCTGTTTCTCCTCAGCTTCACCCGCCTGACGACTTTCGTTGGGCGCCTCGGATTTGTCACCATCGCGGGTGTGCTCGCCGCGATCGCGACCAATGTCTCCTACTGGAATTGGTACGGCTTCCCCGCCGCTTACACCGCCTCCTACATTTTCGTCCAGATCGTCGGCTTTATCTGCCTCGGGGTGGTGGCGAGTCTCATCCTGAAGAATCGGGCGCCGCAGGTGATGGCATAACCGCCCTTGGAAACGCGCGGTAACGATCTGCTACCGTGGCGCGTGAACTTCCGCCTCCCTTTCTGCCTGCTCGCTTTCCTGAACGCGGCCGTTGCCTTCGCGGGTCTCGATCCCGCTGCGCTCCGCAGGGCGGCGCAATATTCAGCGCACCATCGCGGGACTTCCCTTCTCGTTAGGCAAAACGACCAGACACTGATCGAGGAATATCCAGGCAGAGGCGACAAGAACACCCCGCGGCGAATTTACAGCGGAACGAAAGCCTTCTGGTGCCTCGCCGCGCTGGCCGCCGCCCAGGATGGAAAACTGCGCCTCGACGAACGCGTCGCGGATACGATCCCATCATGGCGCAAAGATCCGCGCCGGGCGCAGATCACGATTCGGCAGTTGCTCGATTTTTCCTGCGGTCTCGCCCCGGGATTCTCGCTGCAGGTGAATGACTACGGCAATCGCGATAAAGATGCGGTACGCCTACCGATGGTCGCCGCGCCGGGAAAGGCGTTCATCTACGGCCCGAGCGCCCTCCAGGTTTTTCACCAGGTCCTGAAGGAGAAACTGCATCGTGAGACGCCGACAGATTATTTCGAGCACCGCGTTTTGCGGCGAATGCACCTCGGCCCGCAGCGTTACCTCGACGATCACGCGGGCAACCCGCTTCTCTCCGCCGGCTTCCTTCTCACCGCGCGACAATGGGCGAAGATGGGCGCCCTCGTCCTCGCGCGCGGGAAGCCGGTGGTGCGGCCGGAATGGCTCGCGCAATCCTGGCGCGGATCGCCCGCGAATCGCGCCTTCTCGTTAGGCTGGTGGAATAATCGCGCCGCGCCGGATGGCCGGGAGTTCGATTTCGAAGCGATGCTGCGGCCAAACTGGTCGGCTCAGGACTGGCACGATGCCTGTCTCTGCCGGGAGGCGCCTAACGACCTCGTCGCCTGCATCGGCTCCGAGTATCAACGGCTCTACGTCATTCCCTCGCTCGATCTCGTGGTCGTCAGGCAGGCAGAGGGCGGCCCATTTTCCGATGCGAATTTTCTGCGACTGCTCCTCGGGAAGAAGTAGTTTGGCCGTAACGAAATCGTAGATTCAGACCGGGCTTTTCCAATCAGAAAGCCAGAAATGCGGAATTTGGCTTTTCTTATCCTTGGCTTCCTGGTTTGAAAGCCCGGCCTCAACCTACGTTTTCGTTAGGGTCAAATTCGTCTTCTCCTTTGGGGAGATGAAGTAAATGAGTAATCCGACCAAAGCGGTCGCCAGCCCCCAGAGTGACGGCCCACGTGTCGAAGCATCCGCGAGCAGGTGCCAGAGCATCCAGCCGACCACCACCAGAAAAACCACCGGCGTGACCGGGTAACCCAGCGTGCGATAGGGCCGCCGCAGCTCCGGCCGGCGCCAGCGCAATACGAATACCCCCAGCACCGTTAGCGCCGAAGAAAGTGCGAGGCTGAACTGTACGTAGTTCACCACTTTCTGAAACGTCGTGACAAGAATGAGCAGATTCACGATCGCAAACTGCACCAGCGTCGCCACCACCGGCAGGCCGCGCCGGCTCCGTCGCGCGAACCAGGAGAGCGCGCGCAGATCTTCCCCCATCGCCACAGTCACGCGCGGGCCGATCCACATCATCGCGCTGACCGTCGAGACCAGCCCGAGGGCGATGAACGCCGCCATCACTTTCCCGCCGGCTTCGCCGAAAATGTGGACGCCAGCGATCAAGCCGACTTCCTGTTTGCCGATCATTTGGCTCGCCGGAGTGGTGCGCAAAAAGGCGGCATTGATCCCGAGATAGAGCGCTGTGACAAGGAGTGTGGCGACGCCGACTGAAAACGGAATCGCCCGCGCCGGATTGCGCACTTCGCCTACGATATAGGTCGAGGCGTTCCAACCCGAGTAAGCGTACATCACCCAGAAAAGACTGATCGCGAAAGGCGCGCTCACGATCACCGCGCGATCCGCCTTTCTCGGCAAAAACGAAATCGTCTGCGTCTTCGCGACGTAAAATCCCGCGCCGATGATGATGAGAATGAGCGCGACCTTGAGGACGGTGGAAGCATTTTGAAATCCGCTCCCGAGTTGGAAATCGAGGAGAAGAATAAAGGTCACGATCCAGACCAGGCCTAACGACAAGAGAAGCGGATTGAGGCCAGGGAAAATGCCCGCGAGATATTTACCGAAGGGAATCGCCGCAATCGCCACCGGGGCGGAAAAACCAACCGTCGCTGAAATCCAGCCGGCGACGAACCCGACCGCCGGGTGATAAATTTCGCGCAGAAAATGATACTCCCCGCCCGAACGCGGAAGCGCGGCGGCCAGCTCGGCGTAGGAGAGCGCGCCGCAAAAGGCGCAGAGCCCGCCGACTGCCCAAAGCGCCATGATCGTAAAACCGCCCGGCAAATCCCTGATCTGAAAACCGAGGCTCGTGAAAATACCGGTCCCGACCATGTTCGCGACGACGATGCAGGTGGCGGTGAAGACCGAAATCGTGCGCGCCGGATGAGAGCGATTCTTCACCGGCGCTCATCTAGTGGCGGAGGCGGCCGCGTTCAATTGCGAAGCGAGTGCGCCGCCCAGATATGACGTCGTTAGGCAAAAGAAAGGCTGCGGAGAAATCTCGCAATCCCTATTGGCCTGAAATCCCCCTAACGAATTACTCCGGCCCCTCCGGTGCGTATCGCGCAAAGTCTGGATGGCGTCGAGCCGGGGCTGCACCTGCGCCTTCTGTCACTCCGGACCAGCAGGTCGAATTCAAGAAAATACAGGACGAACAGCGGGAGCGGCTCCGTCATGGTCATCCGTTCTTCGCACCCTCCGGCCCGCATCGCTGACGTAGGGAGCCGCGAACCGAGCACATTTTCATCCCGAGCGCTGCGTGGGAACTCGCGATTGACCTCTCGACGTGGCAAACAGAGGCAGATTACAAGTTGCTCGTGAGACCACATTCGGCTGTGCCTCAGTGCAGGTTCTTCGCTACGCTCAGGATGACAAACCCCGCTGCCCGTCGTTAGGGCAACGCTTCCAGGTAAAGCGCGGAGAGAGGAGCGATCGCGGGAATTTCGACTCCACTCCCCAGTGCTTCAAATTCGAGCGACTCCGTCCCGAGCCGATCGACAAATCGCAACTTGGTCGGCGCACTCCCGAATCCGACAAGCTGAAGCGCGTCGTCCGGACTAACGACAATCACCTGCCGCAGTGTTTCCCAGGGATTCAGATTCGCGACCACGAGAAAGCGCTGCCTGCTGGCGAGGTCGAAGCGCCAAAAGGCGTAACACCAATGCCCGCTCACGCTTTCGTCCCCTACCCGGCCAAAGCGCGGGTTCTCGCGATTCGCGGGGTTGAGCGCGTAAAGGCCGCCATCGCGAAAGGCCGGCTCGCCGCTCAGCCTCACGAGCCGGCTGTAGAATTCGCGCAGCGCGCGTTGTTCCTCCGATGAATTACCGCCGTCGTAGCGGTGGCCGTTCACCCACCGGACCAGCTCCGGCATCGACCAGTAATCGAAGATCGTCGTGCGTGCGTCATCGCCGCCGAAGCCCTCCGCGCCGAGCGCTGGCTCGCCCACTTCCTGACCGTTGTAGAGCATCACCGGTCCGCGCGAGAGCCCATAGAGAATCGCCGCGACCGGCCGGCCGACGTTCATCCCGAGACCGGCCCACTGGCTCGGCGCGGCCAGTCGCACCTCGTCGTGATTCTCCGCATAACGAAGCGAGTTCTCGAAAATAAAGGGATCCCGCCCAGCCGAATCGAGATCGTTCGCCCAGCGCCCGCCTTCATAAATGCCCTTGAGCACGCGATAGGTCGGGTCGTCGTAAACGCCGTTAAATCCCGCGTCGAGGAGATCGTACATGACGTTGCCCCGCCCGCCGTTGAGCCGCGCGAGAACCGGATCGCTCCCGGGAACTTTGGCCGGATCGTTGTCGTAAGCCTCTGCTATGAAGATCACTTGGGGCACCCGCGCGCGCGCCTGATGGATGAGCCACTTCCAGAACTCCGGCGGCTCCATGTGGGCCATGTCGCAGCGGAAGCCATCCACGCCTAACGACTGCCAATAGGCAATGACGCGATCCATTTTATTCCACGTGTCGGGCAGCGGTTTCTCGGGCGTGCGCGCATTCGGGTATTCCCGCACATTCGGATCGGTAAAGTTGAAACCGTAGTTCAGCTTCACAGTCTCGTACCAATCGTTCAGCGTTGGCTTCCAGCTAACGACGTTGTTCCCCGTGACGCGGCCGTGCTCCACCTCCTCGGCGATGCAGCCGTCGCAGATCATCCCCGGGAGCTGGCTCGTCGGGCTGAGCGCGAGGCCATCGCGCCAGCTCGGTAACCGCAACGGCGGTCCGTCCTCGTTAGGCGGGAGATAGAAGAAGTTGTTTTGCGGATCGAAAAACTTCGAACGGTCGTCGTGCGTGCCGAAGTTGATCTCCGGCCGGATATCGGAGTGATAACAGCGCGCAACGTGGTTCGGGACGAAATCGATCAACGCCTTCAGACCATGGGCGTGCAGCCGTCTGAGGAGCGCTCGGAATTCCGCGAGACGGTTTGCTGGATCGACCGCATAATCGGGGCAGACATCGAAATAATCGGCAATAGCATAGGGACTTCCGGCCAAACCCTTGAGCAGATCGGCGTCGGACGCGGGTTGACCGATCTCGGAATAATCGGTCGCCGACGCCTGCTGCAAAACGCCGGTGAGCCAGACGTGCGAAAAACCCATCCGCCGAATCGCTTCGAGCGCCGTGTCGTTGATGTCGTTAAATTTTCCAACGCCATTTTGGGCGAGGGTGCCGTTCGGCTGCCGATTTTCATTCAGGTTGCCGAAAAGCCTGACGAAAAGCTGGTAGATGCGGGGGCGATCGTCGTTCAGTCGATTGTGCGCCGTGACCTCAGGGGCGTCTTGCGCGCAGAGATCGAGCTCGAGATAGCGCGGGATGTAGCGTTCTCCGTGACCCGCCGCCACCGTGGCGTCGGAGCAACCGAAAAACCATCCCCACGACTGACCGCAGGTGAAGTCTTTCGCAAAAACGACGACGCTGATTTTGCTCCCCGCGCCGAATGGCGAGAGCGGCAGCGCGACGATGCAGGAAGAGCCTTCGATCGTCGCCGCCGCGATATCAGCCGGCACTTCGGCGGCTTCGTTCCAACGCCAATTCTCCCAGGTTCGCTGGAACGTGGTCGCGGAGTTTTCCTTCCACTGAACGAGAAAAAATCGATTGGCGTGAAACGGCAAAAAGACGGTCGAGCCTTCAAAGTTTTCTCCAAACGGGATCACCGTCGAGCCCGGTCCCGTCCCGGCGCGCAAGGCGATGAAAAGCGTTCGCTCTGTCAGCACTTCGCCGCAGCGGTAGACGATCTCCAGCCGCTCGCCGGCGATGGAAAAATCGAGCGATGCGCGGTCGCTGCCGATAAGGGACGAGGTCAAAAAATCAGACCTCCACCGCGTTGGAGCGACCGAACAAGAACAAACAAAATGCGATGGCGAGAGCGGCGAGAAAGACCGCGATCGCAAACCATACGAAGAGAAGACCGCTGCCGCTGCCGACGACGAACAGATCGCTCCAGGCGACGAGAAAAGAGAAGAGCGCCGTCAAAATAAAAGCCGGCGCGACCGAGGGAACGAGAACCGCATAGAAGTTGCGCCACCTGCCGCACCCATCGATCGCGGCGGCCTCCTCGACTGCGGGCGAGATGGCGTCGTAGGCGCGCTTTAGCTGCCAACAGCAGAAAGGCGCAGCGGTCAGCAAGTAGATCAAGCCGATCCAGAAGGAGGCGCGGATTTGACCTTTCACGAAAAGGAAAAATCCCAACGGCAAAAGCAGGACGACAGCGGGAATAAGTTGCGGGAACGACGCGCGGCTGACAGCGTCGCTGCGGGGTCGTAGGTTTGCGCGCGCGAGAGCGAATCCGACGATCGAACTGAGCGTCACTCCAACGATCGCGACGGCGAGCGCGATGAGCGCGGCGTCTGCCGACCAGTGGAGAAAGGAGGAATTCCGGAAAGCGGAAATACTCCTGTTCGTTAGGCCCGATGGCAGCGGAGTGGCCGCGATAACAGCCCGGCCGACGGCGAGATTGATCGCCTGCACGATCGGAGGAAGGGCGAAGATCGTAAAGACGAGCAGGGCGAGGTAAATCAGCGCGAGGCGGGCGGAGCGCGACATCAGGCGACGATTCCCTTCACGACCACCCGCATGCCGTCCGTGGCGATGACCGCGACCGGCGTCTCCGGCGCGATGAATTCCCCCTCGGTCACGACGTCGACGACGCGATCGTCGAACTGCGCTTTGCCGCTCGGCCGGAGAATGGTAAGTGCGCGACCGCGCATTCCAGGTGCAATCGGACTCGCCCGAATGAAGGCCCGGGTCGGTTCGCCTAACGATGGGCCGGGCGGATTTGTCGTCGAAAGAATGAAGCGGCGGTAGAGGCTCGTCTGCGGCAAATACTTCGCCAAAATCGCGATCAGCACCGCCGCGGCGACGAGCGTGAGGAAGAGGTTCATGACCGGAATTCTCAACATCCGGCCACTCGGAAAAAATCCCTGGCCGGGATAACGATCAATCATCGCCCAGAGAAGCGACCCGAGCATCAGCAAAACGCCGACAACACCGAAGATGACGGTTGAGTGCCCGAAAAACAAAACCTCCAAGATCACCAAGGCGACGCCGAAGACGAAAACGCCGACCACTTCCCAACCAGCGAGGCCGGCAAAATAATGGCCAAGAAAAAACAGAGCGAAACAGATCGCCGAACTGATTCCAAAGATACCGAACCCAGGAATCTTGAATTCGATGTAGGCGCAGATGATTCCGCCTAACAAAAGCAGCGGCGCCAGTTTCGTGAGCCAAAACGCAAGCTGCTCAAACCCGCTCGGCTCGAATTGCACGACCGCGCCTTTTAACTTCGCCTTCTGAACGAGATCGGTGATCGAGTTGGCGATGCCTTCGGCAAGAAGCGGTTTCCCGTTAAACTTCTCGGTCGCCTCCTGCGCGTTGAGGGTGAGGAGCGTGCCTTTCGGATGGATGACCTGCTTGCCGATTTTCACCTCCTTGTCCTTGTTCATGAAGGCCTCGCCGACGTCGGGGTTGTGGCCGTTGCGCAGGGCCATCCCGCGGATGAGCGCGGAAAAATAGGAGATCGTTTTTTCCTTTTCCGTCGCCGGCAGATCCTGCCCGCTCTCAAGCACCGGCGCAGCCGCGCCGATCGCGCTCACCGGCGCCATGTAAATGTGCTTCATCGCGAGCGCGATGAGCGCGCCGGCTGAGCCGGCGTTGGAGTTGATGTAGGCATAGGTCGGGATCGTGGCGTGATCCAAAATGCCCGTGATTTCCTCCGCGGAATCAAGGCGGCCGCCATAGGTGTCCATGTCGAAAATGATCGCGGACGCGCCGCCGCTCTCGGCCGTCTTTTCGGCACGGCGAAGAAAAAGGGCGAGCGAAGGCGAAACCTCGCCGTGCAGCGGAACCACGACGACATCGCCGCGACTGACAGCCTCACGCGCTGCAGCCGCGCCTAACGAAAAGCTGGCGAGGATAAAAAAAGCGAAAACGCGAATCGAACGGCGGAACATCACAAGATCGTTTGGAGGCCCAGAGGCGCTGCGTTAATCTGCCATCGCTTCCGTTTCGTCACGAGAAAAAATGGCCATCATTCCGGATCACACGATCGAGCAAGTCGCCGCCGCGAACGACATCGTGGAAGTGATCGGCTCCTATTTCCCGCTCAAGCGCGCGGGCGCGACCTGGAAGGCGCTCTGCCCGTTTCATCAGGAGAAGACGCCGTCGTTCACGGTCAATCCGCAGCGCCAGATTTTCAAATGCTTCGGCTGCGGTGAAGGCGGCGGCGTCTTCAAATTCGTCGGTCTTTACGAGCATATCAGTTTCCCTGAAGCGGTGAGGAAACTCGCGGCCCGCGCCGGTATCCCGATCGTGGAAGAGAGCGGCGGCCTGGAGGAGGATCGTCAGCACGAAGCGCGGCGCACGCTCCTGAAGTTGCACGCCGAAGCGGCGGAGTGGTTTCAGAATAACCTGCTCAAAAATGAAATCGGCCATGCCGCCCGCGAGTATTTGAAAGGCCGCGAAATCAACAGCGCGGTCGCAAAATCGTGGCAGCTCGGTTTTGCACCGGAAAGCTGGGATGCGTTCCTCAACTGGGCACTCGATCGCGGCTACAAACGCTCGACCATTCTGCAGAGCGGTCTGGTGAAATTACGCGATGAAGACCGACCCGAGAGCGAAGTTTACGATCGGTTTCGCGGGCGGCTGATGTTTCCGATCTGCAACGACGTCGGTGAAGTAATCGCCTTCAGCGGGCGGATTCTACATAGCGAAGAGGGGCGCGCGAAGTATCTGAACTCGCCGGAGACCCCGCTTTTTCGCAAGGGCAGCGTCCTCTTTGGTCTGCACAAAACAAAACGCGGCTTGATCGACGCCGGCACAGCAGTCGTCTGCGAAGGCCAGCTCGACTTGATCACGCTCTTCGAAGCGGGCCTAACGAACGTAGTCGCGCCGCAGGGGACCGCCTTCACCGAAGGTCAGGCGCGAATTTTGAAACGTTACGTGAATGAAGTCGTCCTTTGTTTTGATGCCGACGCCGCGGGGGAAAAAGCCGCCGAACGTTCGCTCGAACCGCTGCTCCAGCACGATCTCGTCGTCCGGGTCGCGGAAATGCCACCGGGCGAAGATCCCGATTCGTTAGTCCGCAAAAGCGGCGCGGAAAAGTTCCGCGAGCGGATCGAGGCGGCGCGGGATTTTTTCGACTTCTGGATCGAGCACGCCGCGGGATCGGTCGATCTGACCAACTTGAGCGCGAAGCTGCAACTGGCGCGCGACCTGGCCGACACGGTCGCTCGCGTGCACGACCCGCTCATGCGCAACGAGGTGATCAGCAAGGTAACCGCTCGCCTCAGCGTGGCGCCGGCAGATTTTGCGAATCTCCTCCCAAAACTCCAGCGCCGCCAAACGCCTAACGAAACCCCGCGCACGGTCCCGCCCGCGCCACGTCACGAGATCGCACTCCTCTGCGTGCTCGCGTTGCGCGACGGCGCCGCGCGCGATTTTCTCCTCACTCAGGATTGGCCGGAGGCGGTGGCAGAGACGCCGGGAACGGAACTGCTCGGCAAAATCCTCGCGAGCGATTTGCGGCCGGATGATCCCGCTTCGCTGAACGTTTTCATGGCCTCGCTCTCGCCGGAAGAGGAATCGTTAGTCTCAGGCTGGCTGATGCAAAAAATGCCGCCAAACGCGGACATTGTGGCCCGCGAGTGGTGGCAGGGTTTGCGCCAGCCGGCCTTGCGCCGCCGGCTGCAAGCCGCCGAGAGCCGATTGAAACTCCCGCAGCTCACTGCCGGCGAAGTCGTCGCGCTGCAGAAACAAGTTGTTGACCTCCGAGGGCAGCTCGACGAATTTTCGCGGCTTTCGCTGGCCCGCCCGCTCGATTCCTAACGGTCGCGCGGACCCGGGGATCTGGTTTCGATCCACTGGTTTAAAACTCTCCTGACTTCGATTTGGCTAAGAAATCAAAACCACTCGGTCGACGCAAGAAGCCACGCCCCGCCGCCGCGGAGAAGCCAAGAAAGCGTGGTCGCCCGCCCGGAGCCAAAAACAAAAAACCGAAGAAGAAACCTGTTGTTGCGAAGGTGAAGCGGCCCCGCGGACGACCGCGCAAACATCCGCTCCCCGCCGTGCCCCTGCCGAAACGGCCTCGCGGTCGGCCCCCCGGCAGAAAAGCTGCTTCCAAGCGAGTTGTGCAAGCAGCAAATGGCAACGGCAGCAGTGCGCCTTCGCCGGACTCGGGCCAAACGCAGACGCGCATCCGTGAGCTCATCAAACTCGCGAAGGAACAGGGATATCTCACCTTCGACGACCTGAACGAGGCGTTGCCGGCAGAGCTGACCGATCCGGAAGAGCTTGACGTCATCTTGATCCGACTTCGCAAACTCGAGATCGACATCATCGAAGCCTCCGAGGTCGACCGTTACAAAGACGGGAAAAAAGACCTCGACGAAGAAGAGGAGAAACCGGAGACGAACAAGCTCGACATTCTCGACGACCCGGTACGGATGTATCTCAAACAGATGGGACAGGTGCCGCTCCTCACCCGCGAGCAGGAAGTGGAAATTTCGAAGCGGATCGAAGAAGCCGAGAGCATGGTGCAAAGGCACATCAATCGGTTCGGCTTCGTCGCCCGCGCTCATCTCGAGCTGGCAGCAAAATTAGTCGAAGGCGGCGAACGTTTTGACCGCGTCATCCTCGACAAAAAAATTGAGAGCCGCGAACGCTACATGAAAATCCTCCCGCGCCTCTGCAAAAAGATCCAGAAAATGAGCGGCGAGATTGAGCAGGAGTATGAAAAGCTGACCCACCGAGGACAGCGTGGACCGGCGGCGATGCGGAAGTTCGAGAAATCGGTCGCAAAATTACAGAGGCTTTATCCGCAGTTTTATTTCAAACAGCGCGTGATTGAGGAATTCGTGCGCCTGGCGGACGCGCATTACGCACTCCTCCGCAGCCTGCAGGAGGACCTAAAATTGCGGCCCCAAAAGGTGGGGCGCGACGCGCTGCAGAAGAAACTGCACGAAGTCGAAAACCAAGTCTGGCTTTCGAGCGACGAATTCGAAGAACGCTACAAGGAGCTGCGCAATTGGTTGCGGCGCGCCCTCCGCGCCAAGACGGAGATGGTCGAAGCGAATCTGCGGCTCGTGATTTCGATCGCGAAAAAATACACCAACCGCGGCCTCTCCTTTCTCGATCTCATCCAGGAAGGCAACATGGGGCTGATGAAAGCGGTGGAGAAATTCGAGTACCGCCGCGGCTACAAATTCTCCACCTACGCGACGTGGTGGATTCGGCAGGCGATCACCCGCTCGATTGCCGACCAGGCGCGCACCATTCGGATCCCGGTGCACATGATCGAGACGATCAATAAACTGATGCGGGTGCAAAAGCAGCTCCTTCAGGAATATGGCCGCGAGCCGACCCCAGATGAAGTCGCGGAGGAAATTTTACTTCCTGTCGATCGCGTGCGCGCTGTCTTGAAAATGGCGCAACAACCGATCTCCCTCCAAGCCCCAGTCGGCGAAAGCGAAGAGACGAATTTCGGCGATTTCATCGAGGATAAATCCGCCGACAACCCAAGCGATATGACGGCGATCGCGCTCTTGAAAGAGAAGATCAAGGACGTCCTCGAAACCTTGACCGATCGCGAACGGCAGGTCCTTGAACAGCGGTTCGGATTAGTCGACGGCTACAGCCGCACGCTTGAAGAAGTCGGTCGGCAATTTCGCGTCACGCGCGAGCGCATCCGCCAGATCGAAGCGAAAGCGCTGCGCAAGATGCGTCACCCGACGAGAATTCGGCAGCTCGAGGGTTTCCTCGAAGCTGCCGATCTCCAGATCGTTCCAACCGCCTCAGCCTAACGATGATGATGGTGGTGGGCGACCCGTCCACGATAAACGACCACCGGGCGCCGATAAAGGTAGTGCCGGTGATAGAAGATCGGTCCGCCGTAGCTGTAGTAACCGTACGACCCGTAGTAGGGGTAAGCCCCATAGTTGTAGGCGTAGGGATAATAACCGGCGTACGGATAGCCGTAAGCGGGATACACGATCGGGAACCCAATCCCGATGCCGATGTGGACGCCTGCTTCAGACTTGGGCGCGGAAACGAAAGCGAACGCTCCCACCGCGGCTACGACGAAGAGAAGTTTTTTCCAGTTCATGATTCACCTCCTGTGTAATAAATAACGTAAATTCAGACGCTGACGGCTGCAAATTATTCAGCTTGATCGGCCCAGCGCGGATATCCGCTCACGCAAAGATCAGAGCCGATCCGCTCGTAGTGCACGTTCCGCAGGTGCGCGCCTCCGCCCGTCGAAGCAGCGCCTCGCCCGCCGACTGCCGGGACCGGCCCACCGGTGAAGAGTGGAGCGACGTAAAACTGGACTTTGTCCACAAGCCGCGCCGCGAAGGCCTGACTTAGAAGGTTACCCCCTCCCTCGATCAACACGCTCGTAACCTCTTTCCGGCCCAAATCTTCCAGAACCGATTGCAGTTTTTTGCGCCGGTAAACCAGCGTGCGCGCGGCGAACCGATCGGTAAAAAGATGAGATGTCTCGGGAAGGTTGCCAGAGCGGGAAAGCACCACACGTCGGGGCTGCTTCGCGCCTCGAATTCCGCGCGATGTCAGTCGTGGATTATCCCGCCGCAACGTTTCGGCACCGATGAGGATCGCATCGACCTCAGCGCGCAGTTGCCGTGCGTGGCGGCGCGCGGCCGCGCTCGTAATCCATCGACTCTCGTTAGGCAATCTTGTCAGACGTCCATCCAGGCTCATCCCGCATTTCGCGATCACAAAAGGCCGCCCGGTCACGATCCAGTGGTTGAAGGCTTCGTTGAGCCGAGCGCAATCCTCGCCGAGGACGCCGACGGAGACTTGGATTCCGGCCGCGCGGAGCTCGTCCACAGCCCGGCCGTGATGCGCGGGATTTTTGTCGATCGCGCCGATGACAATCCGCTTCAGGCCAGCGCGCGCGATCGCGGCGGTACACGGTGGCGTGCGACCGGTGGTCGAACAAGGTTCCAGCGTCACGTAGAGCGTGGCTTTGCCTAACGAATGACCGCCGGCGGCGGCGAGGCATTCCACTTCGGCATGTGGCAATCCGCTGGCCCGATGATAACCTCTCGCGATCACGTGCCCGTTGTGGACGAGGATGGCGCCCACAGCAGGATTTGGGCTGACCTGACCGATGCCCTTACTGGCTTCGGCGAGGGCGAGACGCATAAACTTTTCGTCCAAGTCGACGGACATCAATAGGAGCGTAATCAACCGGAAAGAGCAGCGCAACCGGCATCCTCTTCTTAGTGGCATTCTGACACATAACCTTAGGCTGCCATTGCGCTCCAAGTGTGTCGCGGTGACGCTTCAGACGATCAGGAGATTAGGTCGTATTTATCACTCAAACCACATAGGACAAACACCTTACTACGTTCGATTTCATAGCTGGGAACCGTGGCATCTCCTTAGCTTTACCAATAAGCGTAACAAAAACTTTTTACCAAAGAAAGGAAATTAACATGAGCTTGATACGTTACCCATCTTCAGAAACCTCCGCCTGGCCGTCTCTTGACCGCTTGGCCAATCTCCGCGAAGAAATGAATAGCCTCTTCGAACTGCCCGTCGCCGCCAACTTCGGCCGGCGCTCGCAACTCTTTAGCGGCTGGACACCGGCTCTCGACCTTTACCAAAACGCCGACAACGTCGTCGCGGTGGTCGAATTGCCTGGCATGCGCAAGGAAGACATCGAGATCTCCCTGCACGACGGAACGCTGACGATCGCAGGCGAACGCAACAGCGTTTCCGGCGAAGATGACAATGCCGAGCGGACCGAGCGTTTCACCGGCAAATTCCGCCGTAGCGTCACCCTTCCAACCCGCGTCGACTCGGGCAAAGTCGCCGCCTCCTACAAGGATGGCATTCTCACCATTACCCTGCCGAAGGCCGAGGAAGCAAAGCCGAAGAAAATCGACGTCAGCGTGGAATAGCTTTCAGAGAAAGGATAACTTTATGACCAATAATTTAGTGCGCGAAAATAGCGAAACAGCGAGCAGTCGCCGCGAGAGCGAGAAATTCATCACGCCGGTGGCGAGCGTCAACGAAACCGCGGACGGCTACACGCTCGAGCTCGAGATGCCGGGCGTGGGCAAAGAGGGCCTCGAGATTTCAGTCGAGAATAACGAGCTTTCGATCGTGGGTCGGAGAAATGTTCCGTCGATCGAAGGAACGCTCTTGCATCGCGAATCGCGGCCGCACAATTACCGCCGCTCGTTTGAGATCGATTCGTCGATCGACAGCGCGAAAATCGGGGCTCGCATGAGCCAGGGCGTCGTCACCTTGACGCTCCCAAAGGCGGAAGAAGTAAAGCCGCGCAAGATCGCGGTTTCGTAGGCTTCGATTCAGTTTGGTGTGGGAAAGGCGCAGGCCATAAAGGTCTGCGCCTCTTCGCTTTTCATCTTTTGTCCAGGAACGAAAGATTTTCATTCCCTTGCAGCATCTAATCTGATAAAGAGGCTCCACGCGAGCCGGTTGTGGAATCGCGCTGACAAGGAAAAGATAAATTATGAACTCGCTAAAAATCGTCACTTTGCTTTGCTGCCTCTCCGCTCCGGCAGCTTTCGCGGCCAATCCATTCGATTTGCCGCAGCCACGGCAAACCGCCTCACACGTCCACCATTCGGAGCACGCCACCTCGGGCGGGGCGGCGGTTTACCCTTACGAGTTCCGTTCCATTGATGGCTATGGCAACAATTCGATCGATCCTCTGCGCGGTTCGGCCAACACCCCGCTCCTGCGCCACACAACCGTCGACTATGGCGACGGCTCAGGCTCGCCGGCCGGCGCCAATCAACTGAGTGCGCGGCTCATCAGCAATCTGGTCGTTGCGCAGGATCACTCAATCCCGAACGCGACTCGGATTTCAGACTTCGTCTGGGACTGGGGACAATTCGTCGACCACGACATCGACCTGACGCCAACCGCGACTCCTGAGGAACCGTTTAATGTCCCAGTTCCGGCAGGTGATCCCTGGTTTGACCCAAATAACACCGGCACCCAAGTGATCGGACTCGATCGTTCGGCGTACCAAATAGTTAGCGGCATTCGTCAGCAGGTGAATGCGATCACGTCATTCCTCGACGGTTCGCAAGTCTACGGCTCCGATCCCGCCCGCATGATGGAATTGCGGACGCTCGATGGCACGGGAAGAATGAAAACCAGCACGGGCAACTTCCTCCCTTACAACGTCAATGGCTTTCCGAACGCGCCCGACAACAGTCCCGGCTACTTCCTCGCTGGCGACGTGCGCGCGAACGAACAGGTCGCCCTCACCGCGCTGCAAACCCTCTTCGTCCGCGAACACAACTTCTGGGCGAACGCCATTCATCTGCTGGAGCCGTATCTTGACGGAGATGGGGTTTTTTATCGCGCGCGCGCAATCGTCGGCGCGGAGATTCAGATCATCACTTATCGCGATTTTCTGCCACTGCTCCTCGGGAAAAACGCCATCCCGCACTATACCGGTTACCATCCCAACGTCGACCCAAGCATTGAAAGCGTCTTCTCGACAGCGATCTATCGCGTCGGCCACACCATGCTCTCCCCCACGTTGCTCCGACTCGACTCGCACAACCATTCGATCGGCAATCTCGATCTCGCGGACGCGTTTTTTAACCCGAGCGAAATTACCGGCCCCGGCATCGAGCCGTATCTGCGCGGTTTGTCAAAACAAGTCCCGCAGGAGATAGATCCCTTTCTGGTCGATGGCGTGCGGAACTTTCTCTTCGGACCTCCCGGCGCGGGTGGTTTCGACCTGGCCTCGCTTAACATTCAGCGCGGGCGCGATCACGGCCTGCCACGTTACAACGTTGTCCGGCAAAATTTTGGGCTCGCGCCGAAAACCACCTTCGCGCAGATCACCTCCGATCACGAACTGCGGGCAAAGCTCGCCGCTGCCTATGCGACGCCCAATGACATCGACGTCTGGGTGGGCGCGCTCGCGGAGAATCATGTGTCCGGGGAGTTGGTGGGCCAACTGGTTTCGACCGTTCTCAAGGAGCAATTCACCCGTCTGCGGGATGGCGATCGCTTCTGGTATCAAAGTTACTTGCCGCCAATTTTGGTCCTGGGTTTAGAAACCCAGAATCTCACTACCATCATTCAGCGCAACACGACGATAAATCGGGAACTGCAAGGCAACGTCTTTCTCGTGCCCCCCGGCTACTGAGCGCGGCGGTTTCCCGAGTCCGGTTTCTTTCAGCCTCTTCCGCTTTTCTGCTTGGCGGAGTGCGTTGAGCAACGTACCTAAACCGCCTATGGCCTCCAAAACCGAAGACAAACCCTCCGAAGATAAGATCGCTGCCGCTCGTAATAAAAACCTCGACCTCGCCCTCCAGCAGATCGCCAAGGATTACGGTGAAGGCGCCATCATGCGCCTCGGTGACGACAAGATTGTCGACATCGACGTTATCCCGACCGGCAACATTCTGATCGATCGCGCGCTCGGTGTCGGCGGCATGCCGCGCGGTCGCATCGTGGAAATCTACGGCCCCGAATCTTCGGGTAAAACCACCCTCACTCTCACCGTCATTGCACAGGCGCAAAAGCGCGGTGGCCTCGCCGCTTTCGTCGACGTCGAGCACGCGCTCGATCCGCAATACGCGCGAAAGTTAGGCGTCGATCTCGATGATTTGCTCGTCTCCCAACCGGGCTCGGGCGAAGAAGCGCTCCGCATCGTCGAGACTCTCGTCCGCTCCAATGCGCTCGACGTTATCGTGCTCGATTCCGTCGCCGCGCTCGTCACGCGGGCCGAGCTCGAAGGCGAGATCGGCGACACCACCGTCGGCGCCCAGGCGCGCCTGATGAGCGCCGCTTTGCGCAAGCTCACTTCGCTCATTTCAAAAGCGCGCACCTGCTGCATTTTCACAAACCAGATTCGCGAAAAAATCGGCGTCATGTTTGGAAATCCCGAGACCACACCCGGCGGCAAAGCGCTTAAGTTTTACTCCAGCGTCCGACTCGACATTCGCCGCATCGGCGCGATCAAGCAGACCGACGGTGTCGTCACCGGCAACCGTACCCGCGTGAAAGTGGTGAAAAATAAGGTCGCCCCGCCCTTCACCGAAGCCGAGTTCGACATCATGTACGACGAAGGCATTTCCGTGACCGGCTCGCTCCTCGACCTCGCGCTCGAAAAACAGATCGTCGAAAAACGCGGTTCCTGGATGAGCTACAAAGGCGCCCAACTCGCCCAGGGCCGCGACGCCGCCAAGGAAGTGCTGAAAAACGACCCCGCTCTCTACGAAGAAATCGAGACCGCGGTGAAAGCGAAGCTCGAAGAAGACAAGAAGTAGACAGTTGGTCGTTGCCGATTCAGCAACAGCGTTTCCTCCTAGTTGAAGGGCGCCTCCGATTTTTTTCCCGAATGCGACAACGTGGTTGTTAACGGATAATGTCTCCGCCCATGCGCCTCTGCTTCAAACTCATCCTCGTCGCAGTCATCGCGACATTTGTAGTGTATCCTCCCTCGGCCAATGCGCGTCGGAATTGGGGATTGTTCCTCGCTACTTCCCCGGAAGATCCCGTTCTCCGGCAACGGCTCACGGACCTCTCGCCCACCGTCAGTGCGGACGAAGCTCGGCGCGTTGTCTACGCCGCCTATACCAACGGGCGTGAAATGGCTCAAAAGTGGCACATGGTCTCGTCACCCACTTTCCAATGCTTCCTCATCAACATCGGATTGAGAAAAGGGGGCTACTGTTATCAATTCGCCACCGAGCTGCTGCTGCGCCTCAATGCGGAAAAGCTCCGGACACTCGATCTGCACTGGGCCGAATCCGACGCTGGGACCGACACTGAACACAACGTCATTTTGATCACGGCCCGAGGCCAACCTTTTGAGGAAGGGATCCTATTAGATAACTGGCGACGCTCGGGACGCCTGCTCTGGGGACCGCTCAGCGGCGACCCTGATCATAAGTGGACAGAGAATCGCGCCGCGCTCGAGAGTCGGTTAAAGCCAAAGCGGACTACGACGAAGATTGCGAAGCCATCGCCAGACGCGCGGGCTGCTTCTCGTTAGGCGAGAGGGAATGCAGGAAGACGATTACCGCCTGAATTTCGGTCGCACTTAGCTTCTCACCGGTAACGACCGCGCTTTACCGATGCGTTCGCGCGCGTAACTTCGGCGCGGCATGACCAGCGCCGAAATCCGCCAATCGTTTCTCGATTTTTTTCGCGAGAAACAGCACACGATTGTGCCCTCATCGTCGCTCTTGCCCGATTCGCCGAACCTGCTTTTCACCAACGCCGGCATGAACCAATTCGTGCCGATCTTTCTCGGGCAACAAAAGCCAGCGTGGAATCCGCCGCGCACGGTCGACACGCAGAAATGCATCCGCGCCGGCGGCAAACATAACGACCTCGACGACGTCGGCCTCGACACCTATCATCACACGTTTTTCGAGATGCTCGGCAACTGGAGCTTCGGCGATTATTTCAAAAAGGAAGCGATCGAGTGGGCCTGGGAACTGGTCGTTAGGCGCTGGAAATTTCCGGCCGAACGTCTCTACGCCACCGTCTATCGCCCCGGCCTGAGCGAGCCTTCCGATTTCGACCAGGAAGCGCACGACCACTGGCACCGGCTCTTCGACGCCGCCGGCCTCGATCCCGCCGTGCACATTGTTAACGGCAACAAGAAAGACAACTTCTGGATGATGGGTGACACCGGCCCGTGCGGTCCCTGCTCCGAGTTGCACGTCGATCTCACACCCGCGGGCGATACACGCGGCTCGCTAGTCAATGCCGGCGACCCGCGCTGCATCGAAATTTGGAACCTGGTTTTCATCCAGTTCAACGCGGACCCGGATGGAACTTTTTCGCCACTACCCCAGCGCCACGTCGACACCGGCATGGGCCTCGAGCGTGTCACCGCGATCATCCAGGGCACGAAAAATCTCACCGACTTCAGCGGCACGATTTCGAATTATGAGACTGACATCTTCCGCCCGATCTTCGACGAGATCGAAAAGCTGAGCGGCAGAAAATACGACTCGACTCTCCCGACCACAGCCAGCGCCGGCGAGTCGGAGCAGGAAAAAATCGACATCTCCTTCCGCGTCATCGCCGACCACATCCGCACCCTCAGCTTCGCGATCGCCGACGGCATTCAGCCAAGCAATGAAGGCCGCGGCTACGTCCTCCGCCGAATACTTCGTCGCGCGGTCCGCTACGGACGTTCGTTAGGGCTGCACGAGCCCTTCTTCTACCAACTCGTCAACGTCGTCGGCCAAACGATGGGCGAAGTTTTCCCCGAACTGCGCGCGAAACAGTCGCAGATCGCCGAGACGATCAGGCGCGAGGAAGACTCGTTCAACCGCACGCTCGATAACGGAACAGCGCTTTTTGAAAAGGCTATTAGTGCGGTGGAGACGGCGCCTCGCGATCTCGCCGACAATCCAGCATTGGCTGCTGATTACCGCGCTCAAGAGATGACACGCAATGAATCGGGAAGTTACGTAGCGACAAACTTTGGTCGTTTCCAACGTGATCCGGACGGGAAAGTGCGAAAGCTCTTGGACGGAGGAATCGCGTTCACCCTGTACGACACTTATGGGTTTCCGCTCGACCTGACCGAGCTGATGGCTCGCGAACGTGGCTTCGTTGTGGACGTCGCCGGTTTCGAGAAGTTGATGGAGTTACAGCGCGAGCGGGCGCGCAAAGCGCAGAAGAAGAGGGCGATTGAAATCAGCGATGGCAGCACCCACGGCGCGACGAACTTCCTCGGCTACGAGCATGATCACACCGGCGCCGATGTCGAAAGTGTGGTCGAAGTCGGCGACAAACGCGGCGTTGTTCTGAACAACTCCGTGCTTTACGCCGAGATGGGCGGTCAGGTCGGCGATCGAGGGGAAATTGCCAGCGACACGAAAAGGTGGCTGGTCGTCGACACTCGAAAAACCGGCGCGAGTTTCGTCCACGTGATCGAGCGCGACGATCCGCCGTCGCCTAACGAACACGTTACTGTACGTGTTGATCGCGCGCGACGGTCGGCAATCGAGCGCCATCATACCGTGACGCATTTGCTGCACTGGGCACTCCACGAAATTGTCAACCGCGAGGCGACGCAGAAAGGCAGCTATGTCGGCCCAGAGAAGCTGACCTTCGATTTCTCGAGCGCCGCCCTAACGAAATCGCAGGTGCATGAAGTTGAGAAACTGGTGAACGAAAAGATCGCGGAGAACGCCGCGGTTTTCTGGACGGAAATACCCTATCCGGAGGCGAAAGCGCGCCCGGACATCATGCAGTTCTTCGGCGACAAATACGGCGACCTCGTCCGCGTGGTGCAGATCGGCGGCGCGCCTAACGAACTCAACGGCTACTCGATGGAACTCTGCGGCGGCACTCATGTCCGTAGCACGGGCGATATTCAGTATTTTCGCATCCTCCACGAATCGGCGATCGCCGCCGGCATCCGTCGGATCGAGGCGGTGGCGGGAAACGCCCTCACGAATTGGGCGGAGGAGGAAGCGGCTCGGCAGGAAGAAGTTTTCGCCACCTTGCAGAAAAAGCAGAATGGTCTCGAGACCCTGCCCGCGTTCTCGAAGGAAACCCCCGCACAAATGGTCGCGAGCGTGGAAGCGCGCGCGGCGCAGCTCGAGAAGCTGGATAGCGAAGTGCGCGAACAGGAAAAGCAGAACGCCAAGGCTGCGAGCGCAGCGCTGCAGAAACGCGCCGCCGAAATCGCCAAGGAGCTGCTCGCGGCGCACCGCGATGAGAAGTTTCTCGTCACGCGGGTCGCGGAAGCGGATGGCAACTTGCTTCAGGCGGTGGCCGAGATCGTTAGGGGAAGCTTCACCGGGCCAATCTTTCTGGCGGGATCCAGCGACGGTCGAGTCGACCTCGTAGCCGCGGTGCCGAAGGGGCTGACCGATAAGTTTCAGGCAGGAACCCTGATTCAGCAGATCGCGCCTATCGTTGGCGGCAAAGGCGGCGGCCGACCGGAGAGTGCGCGCGGCGCGGGAAAGGATGCCTCGAAACTCCAAGAGGCGCTCGACAAGGCGAAAAGCCTCCTCGCGTGATTTGGAGGGACGGGCGCCGTCTCGACCGTGTCTCTGAACCTGGACGACACGGCGGTCGTCCTTCCAACATTCATCGCAACTATTTCAGCGCCGCCCAGACACGATGGACGTCGTCGTGATCCTCAAGCGTTTGCAGGAATTCTCCGACTTGCTCGCGATCTTCTTCGCTCAGGTCTGGAAAATTTTTCGCGAGATAGCCGAGCTCGCTCGTCACGATCGTCCAGCCGTTTTCGCCCAGCCATCGCGAGACGGCATGCAAATCGGTCGGCGTAGTGATGAAACGCGCACCCGTCGCGCTTTCGGGAATCTCCGGGTCGTCTGCATTCGTTAGGGGAACAAAATCCTGCGCGCCCGCTTCGATGGCAGCGGCTTCGGCGTCCGCCTTGGCGTCGGGATGAT
Source organism: Chthoniobacterales bacterium (assembly GCA_036493915.1). Classification (GTDB taxonomy): domain Bacteria; phylum Verrucomicrobiota; class Verrucomicrobiia; order Chthoniobacterales; family UBA10450; genus Palsa-1392. The sequence continues at coordinate 21,851 of DASXPA010000162.1, forward strand.
GCGCTTCGACGAGGCCAGCGTGATCGAAGAGAAACTTGTTACTCCCCGGCGCGCCAAGCTGGCCGCGTTTAAAAAGAACGCGAATCTCCGGCGCCGTCCGGTTCTTATTATCGGTCTGCACTTCCACGATTACGGGCACCTTGTTTGGCGCGTAGCCTTCAAAGACGACCTGCTCCAGCTCGAGCTTTTCGCCGCCGACACCGGCCCCTTTTTTGATCGCGCGCTCGATGACATCGCGGGAAACACTCTGCTTGCGCGCTTTCTCGACGACGGCGGCAAGGCGCGCGTTGCCGGCTGGATCGGCACCGCCCATCTTCGCCGCGACCATGATTTCTTTCACCAATTTGCCAGTCGCCTGCCCTTTTTTCAGACCAGCGACTTCGCGTTTGGCATGCAGCCATTGACGACCCATGGCGCTGATTTAACCAGCGCCGCGCCGCACAGCAAGTTCGGCGTTAATAGCGGGCGCTGTCCGTTGCGCACCTGCGCGTCGCTGAAACGGAACCACAATCGCTCTCCGCTGCCGTAACGGATGCGAAGCAACGGCCGGGCTTTCAAACAGCGGGCGCTACAACAGCGCCATGGCCATAGTCGGCGATGACCCCATAACTGCCTTTAGCGGAACTTCGTCCAGTTGAGCGATTGCAACGGCTTCGGCAGGAACTCGCCGTTTCGCCTGACGAGTTTGCCGTCGAAATAGATTTCGCCGCCGCCATATTCCTTGCGCTGGATGCAGACCATGTCCCAGTGCACCTGGCTACGGTTGCCGTTGTCCGCCTCCTGGTAGGCCTGCCCGGGCGTGAAGTGAAACGAGCCCGCGATCTTCTCGTCGAAGAGAATGTCGCGCATCGGCTCGCGGATGAAGGGATTGCAGCCTAACGAGAACTCGCCGATGTAGCGCGCGCCCGCGTCGGCATCGAGAATCTCGTTCAGCTTCTTCGTCTGGTTACTCGTCGCCTCGACCACTTTGCCGTCGCGGAAATCGAGCCGGATGTTGTCGAAAGCGATGCTCTGATAAATGCTCGGCGCGTTGAATGTGACGTGGCCCTGGACGGAATCTTTCACCGGGCAGCTGAAGACTTCGCCGTCGGGAATGTTGCGATCGCCTCCGCAGATGATCGCGGAAATTCCTTTGATGCTGAAACGCAGATCCGTCCCCGGCCCTTTGATCTGCACCTGATCGGTCTTTTCCATGAGCGCTTTCAGCGCCTTCATTCCTGGCTGCAACGTGCGATAGTCGAGAGTGCAGACTTTGAAGAAAAAATCTTCGAACGCTTCCGTGCTCATCCCGGCGAGCTGGGCCATCGCCGGAGTTGGCCAGCGGAGCACGACCCACTTGGTTTTCTGCACGCGCTGATCCTGCACCCCGCGCATTTTCTTCGCGACCAGCTTGAGCCGATCGATCGGAACGTCGGCCAGCTCGCTGATGTTGTTGCTCCCGCGGATCGCGATGTAGGCGTCCATTTTCTTCATGCGCGACAGCTCATGCGCCGCGACGAGATCGAGCTGTTTGTCGACGGCGCCGCGCACGAGTTCGCGGCTGACCGTAGCCCGCTGAATTTGCGAAAACGGAATTCCGCCGGCTTTACGGGCGGCGCGGATGAGCGCGATCGTCATTTCCTCTGGGCAATCGAAGGACTCGATCAGCACCTTCTCGTTGCGTTTCAGTTCGGTGGAATAGTTGACGAGGAGGGATGCGAGTTTGTCGAAACGGGCGTCTTGCATAGGCGGTTATCATTCCACCGCGGATGTTCGATGCAAATGCGCTGCGCATCTGTAGATGTCTTCCTTGGGGGTGGCGCGGGAGGGAGACTTCCGCGGACTCTGTGGGCGTGGCGCCGCGTCGCGCTTCGAAGAGCGAAGCGTCTACAGCTCCAAGCGGGCGGCGAATGCGCCGTCGTAACCTTCATGAAAAGGGAGACTTTTTTGTGAAGTCGTGAGGCGAAAACTGGAATGCTCGCGCAGGAACTCTGCGACTACCGTTTCGTTCTCTTCCGGTTCCAGACTGCAGGTACTGTAGACTAACGAGCCGCCTGGTTTGAGGAGCGGCGCCACACTGCGCAGGATGGCAAGTTGCTGCGCGGGCATGCGCAGGAAATCCTCCGGACTCAGACGCCAGCGGACATCGACGCGGCGTCGCATCACGCCGGTGTTGCTGCATGGCGCGTCGACAAGGATTTTGTCGAACTTACTTTTGGCCAGCTCACCGGGGGATTCCAGCCAATCGCAACGGACGATGCTTTCGTTCGCGACGCCCAGCCTAATGAGGTTGCTCCGCAACCTCTCGAGGCGCGCTTCGTCGCGATCGGTGGCGATGAGAGCCCCGCTGTTGGCCATGAGCGCGGCAAGGCAGGCGGTTTTGCCGCCAGGCGCCGCGCAGGCGTCGAGCACCTTTTCGTTAGGCAACGGTTGCAGTAGTTTGCAGGCGAGGAGGGTGCTGGGATCCTGCATGTAGCAATCACCGCTCGCGAGCGCTTCGGCTGGCTCAGGCAACGAAACGAACTGCGGATGCTCGGAGAGCGGAATACTCGCTGGATATTTTTGGGCGAAATCGGGAACGCCGATTTTCAGCGGGTTGATCCGCGCATAATTCGGCGCCGGTTGATTGTTCCAGCGGCAGAGTTCTTCCGTGACCTCGGCGCCGAATTGCTGCCTCCATTTCTCGACAAGAAATTGCGGATGCGAAAAGCGCGTGGCAATCGGTTGCTCGCTTGCGAGCCTCGTTAGGTTGGCTTTTTCGCGGAGTGCGCGGCGCAGGATGGCATTGATTAACGAGCGTCTTCGCGGAGCGGTGAGTTCGACGGTTTCGAAAACAGCCGCATGGGCGGCGGTAGCGAGGAGAAAGACTTGGTAGAGGCCGAGGCGGAGGATATCGCGCGCGGTCGCGTCGACGGAGGCGGAGCGGAGGCGACCGATCCAGAAGTCGAGCAACGTGAGATTACGCAGGACGCCGTAGAAAAGCTCGACGGCAAAAGCGCGATCGGGGGCGCTGAGCGTACTGAGGGCGAACTTTTTCGCGACGATGCGATCAGCGAATACGCTGCCGCTACGCCAATGTCGGAGACAGGCGAGAGCGAGGGCGCGCGGCGAGAAAACTTTCATCGAAGCTACAGTACGCGTGGCAACCGCTGCGCGTAGGATGACAACTTACCCGGCCATGAACTCCCGCCCCTGTCGGGTGCGGCGCGCTTTTCGTTAGACAGACTTCGCGTTTGGACGGCCGATCGACGTGTAGTGGAAGCCCAGCTGCTCCATCGTTTCCGGGTCGTAGAGGTTGCGGCCGTCGAAGACGAGCGGGGTGCGCATTTTCTCCTTCACCGCGGCGAGATCAACGTTGCCAAATTCGGCCCATTCCGTGGCGACAATGAGCGCCTCCGCGTCTTCGAGCGCTTCCATCGCGCTGTTCGTCAGACGGGCGTCCGCGATCGATTCCACGGCGCCGGCTTTCTCCATCCCTTTTGGGTCGTAGGCGGCAACTTGCGCGCCTTCCTTGAGCAGATCGGCGACGAGGTCGATCGCGACGGAGGAACGAATGTCGTCGGTGTCAGGCTTGAAGGTGAGTCCCCAGACCGCGATTTTTTTGTCGCGCAAAACCCAGAGCGCATCGCGGATCGCTTTAAGAAAACGATCTTTTTGCCGGGCGTTGATCCGTTGCACTTCCTTCAATAAGTCGAAGGGCACGCCTAATTGCTCGCTGATGGTGATAAAGGCGGCAATGTCTTTCGGGAAACAGGATCCTCCGTAGCCGATCCCGGCATTTAAAAAGTTGCGACCAATGCGGCGATCCATGCCGATACCGTCGGCGACTTTTTCGACATCGGCGCCGCTCGCTTCGCAGATCGCGGAGACGGCGTTGATGTAGCTGATCTTCAAAGCGAGAAAGGAATTGGCCGCGTGCTTGATGAGCTCGGCGCTGTTGACGTCGGTGACGAGGATCGGCGCCATGAAGGGTTCGTAGATCTTTTTCATCAGGTCGATCGCGCGCTCGCTGCGCGCCCCGATGACGATGCGATCGGGCTTCATGAGGTCGGCGACGGCGCAGCCTTCGCGCAAAAATTCCGGATTGCTGACGACGTCGAATGCGGCGCCGTGTTTGTTGTAGCGCCTAATCGACTCGGCAACTTTTTCGCCGGTTTTTACTGGCACGGTGCTCTTGTCGACGATGACGCGGTAATCGGTGAGGACGCCGGCAATTTCGCGCGCGACTTTTTCGATGAAGCTGAGATCGACGCTGCCGTCGGCATCCTGCGGCGTGGGGACGGCGATGAAGACGACCTGCGAATGATCGACGCCTTCCTTGATGCTGCCGGTAAAGCGGAGGCGTTTCGCGCCGACGTTGCGATGAATGATGTCTTCCAGGCCGGGCTCGTAGATCGGGACTTTGCCCTGGGTGAGCGACTCGATTTTGCGCGGGTCGTTATCGACACAGATGACATTGTGGCCGACATCGGCGAAACATGCGCCAGTGACGAGCCCGACATAGCCGGAGCCAATGATTGAGAGATCCATGGGAAATCGTTAGGTCGTTGAAGCGTTGAAACGTGAACCGGAAAATCCGATGATTCTCGAATTCACGGCCCGCCCTTACGGGACGGTCTGATTCGTGCCGCCCGGGTCAAAATTCAAATCGAAACTGAATTTTGGAAAAGCCTTCAGGGTGAAGGTGAGAAGCACACCGTATTCCTTGACGCCGGCGTTGTTGCGGACGATCGCGCCTAACGACGCCACCCAGCTGGTGAGGTCACGATAGATAGTGTAGCGCTGCTGCTCGACGATGTTGGTGGTGGCTTCGTATTGTTCGTAGGCGCTCACCCCCCAGTTGTCGTCGATCCGCCAGTAGCCGCCAATGGTGATGAGGCTGCTGTCGAGGAAATTAGGATTGTCGTTGAGGTAGCGGTGGCCGAGGATGAACTGGGTGTTTGCCGTCGGCTGGAAGCGGATGCTGCTGTCAACTTCGGTGAAGCCTTTATCGAGCAAGGGCAGCTGAGAATCGATCACGAGCGACGCCCACGGGAGGGGGGTAAAGGTGAGTTTGTTGAAGACGTTGGAGTACTGGGTGCGATCAAAGGGATTGTCGATATTGACGTCGAAATAGGTGTCCAGCTCGAGCCAGTTGACGGTCGTGTCGTCGCGCCGCGTCTGGAGGCGATTGCGCACGCCGACGCGCGCAATCGTCCAGTTATCGAGAGAATCGATCGACGTGTATTCGGGGAAATCGATCGGGCGAAGCTTGGTCGTCGGCTGGGTACGATCAAATTGCAAAATCGACAACGGATCCGAGGTCGGGTCGGAGACGTAGGAAAAATTCACATACGGCTGAATGATGTGGCGGAGGCCATCGAGGCCAATCGCCCGCGTCTGCACCTGCTCCCAGGTACGCGAAATTTTGAAAGACGCTTCGAGGCCGGCATTGAAAATCGCGCGGAAGGTGTCGCCCTCGAGGACGAGGGGCACATTGGTTCGCGTGACGGGATCAAAGCCCGGATTCGGGAGTGGGAATTCCGGCAAAGACGAATCCGCCCCGGCGGGAAAAATCGTCGGACCGAGATCGCGCGTTTGGCTGTAATAGGTTTCGCGAAATCCAATTCGCGGCACGAGTGAGAGCCAGCCGAAATAAGTCTTCGGGTAGGTCAGCTGATGGAATGTATCGACCCGAAAAACACTGTAGTTCTCGAAGGTTGAAACGTCCGGAAAACTCCGTCGCAATTCTGCGGCGCTCGTCTCGCTCTCGTAAAAGATGCCGCCAAAAAGTGGCGTTCGCTGCACGTCGAGATCAATTTCCGGAAGGCGCTCGGTCGTTTCAAAAAAGGAATTGAGCTGGTAACGCGCATAGGCGCTAAGCGCATAAAACGAGCCCGTTTGCGTGAGGGCAACATTGTTATCCGGTATTGGATTAACCCGAAATTCCGACGGGAAAAAATCCTGGAGGATGAATGGGTCGCTCACCTTCGTGATATCCGCCGTCGCCTCGAGACTATCGGTGATCTCGGTCCGGTTCTGGAGCGAGAGCCGATAACGACCGGTCGGGATCGCGCCGCGTGGAAGGGTCGTGCGGTTGAGCAGCGGGTTCTGATCCTGCAGATAGTATGCGCTGATCTTGGCTTCGTTCTCGCCCGCGGTGTCGCTCTTGGTTTCGCTCTTCCCTTTCGCTTTATCGTCTTTCCCGTAACGAATGACCGAGTCGAACCCGATCGCTTCGCCGCGCCGGCTGCGATAATCGAGCTTCAGCGTGGTGCTGATTTTTTCCCCGATCGGAAAGGTGATCCGCCCGAGGAGCGACGGGCCCCACGAGCTGAGAAAGGCCGGCGCGATTGCATAGCTGAAGGATTGATCGAGCGACTGGTAAAGATATGGCCACCAAAAGATCGGAACTTTCCCGATGTAGAGTGCGACGTTTTTCAAAATGACGCGGTCGTTCTCATAAATTCGCACGCTCTTCGCTTTCAGGTGAAAATCCGGCGTCGCGGAATCGTCGGTCGTGAAGGTGCCGTTTCTGATTTGATATTCTTCGTCCGAAGCGCTCGTGATCGACTCGCCGGAGAGAAGATAAGGGTAGGTGCCCGAGCGCATGTTGTGCGCCTGCACGGCCTTGGTGTCGATGTTGTAGGTGGCGGTCTCGCCGAGGTAGAGCGAGACGCCGCGATAGATGCGCACGTGGCCTTTGAGGAGCAGCTCGTGCTTGGCCGAGTCGTATTGGGCGAAATCGGAGTAAATGTCGGTGTCGCCGAAATGGATGGCGACGTTGTCGCGCGCGGTCGCGATGCCGTTGTGGTAAGTGGTCTGGCCAGTCGAGTTGATCTCGATCGGTAGCTTGCCCGGCCCTTCGAGATCCTGAGCGAGAGCGAAGCGGGCGCCGACAAGATAGAAGAGCAGGAAAACCAGCTTGCGCATCGCGGACGCCGAAGGTAGCGGTGGCAGGAAGGGTTGCAAAGGGGAAAAGGGTCGCACCAATCGGGCGAAACCAATCCTGACGCTGCTCCTACTCGTGCTCCGTCTTTTGAAAGCGGGATCAGGAGCAGGAGGAGGACTAAAGCCGTCTAACTGCGCAGAAGGGAGCCGGCAACCTGCCCGACTAATCCGCACGCCGTCACGCGTTGCCGAACACTTGCGGCTTGGGGAGGAATTTGAGGTCGCCGCTCCCTAAATACGCAGGGTGAGCGCTGCGACTTGCTGGTTCAATCCGCAGGTCGACACGACCGCACGACGCCACGCTTCGCCCGGGGGTTTGCGTGCTGTCGTTAGGCCGAAGCCTTTCGGAATCCCTAACAATGGGGGAAGTTCCTGTCGTCGGAGTGCGAGTACCGCGCAAATCGTTTGCCATATCCCGCTCGCCGCGACGCTTTCCCCTACGGCTGGCTTCATGGTGTAAACCGCCGCCTTCGGAAAATGTTTCGCCGCCACGCTCCGCTCCGCCGCGTCGATAAAGGTCCCATTCGCGCTCGCCAGAAAGAGGTCGACGGAATCATTAGGCGCAAGGTCGCGCGCGATCGCCTCCAGTTGCCCCGCGAGTTCGCGTTGCCGAGCAAAATTGCCCCCGGGATGAATCTGCTCGATCTCCACTGCCTCGCCCTCGCGCGCTACCAAGACCGCCCCCGCTCCTTCGCTCAGGATGGTCCCGTGCGCTACTTGCGCGAAGGGCGCGATCGGCGGGGCCGCTCGCAACAGCCGCCAGCGCCGGTAGGCGTCACAGAGCAACCAATCCAATTCCTCCGCACCCACCACCAGACAGCGATCGAGCTCCGGATTCACCATCATCAGATCCTCCGCCATCCGTAGCGCCAGCAGCCCGACCGCGCCATCGCCGACCAGCGTGTAACTCGCGCCCGTGATCCCGAGAATTGCCGCGAGATGACTCGCCGGCGCATTGAAGACCGTTTCGGGAAACAAGAGCGGGCTCGCCGTCTGCGCGCCGGACTGCACGATCTCGTGAAAAAAGCGCTTCGTATAAATGACGCCACCGTTTGAAATTGCGAAGACGAGCGCCGTCCGGCCGGCGCTCGCTTCGTCGAGCTCAACGGCGGCGTCGTGCAAGGCCGCTAATCCCGCCACCACCGCGAAGCGCGAAATCGCACTCGATCTTCGGAGCCGCGGATGGCGCGAGGCTTCCGCGCTCACTTCCTGCGGAACCGGAAAACCTTCCAAGCCTTTTTCGCCGGGGCCTTGGCCTAACGACTTCGCTGCGGCGCTCTCGCCCGCCTGCAGTTTTTCCCAGACGCCATCCAGGGTGCTTCCGAGCGGTGTCACCCAGCCGAGCCCAGCGAGCCGCATGCTCACGCCGCCAGGTCCTCGGGCGTTTCGAGCACGATCGTCGCGTTCGTGCCGCCGAAGCCGAACGAATTCGAAAGCGCCACCCGCGCGTCGCCTGCGGTCCGCGGCTCGTTCGCCACAATCTCGAGAGCGAGATCGGGATCGCCGGCGCGGAAGTTAAGATTTGCCGGGAGCAAACCGTGACGCAATGCGAGCAGGGTAATTACCGCCTCGATCGCGCCGGCTCCGCCTAACGAGTGCCCCATCATTCCCTTCGTCGAGCTTACCGGCACGGGACCGAGCAGCTCGATGATGGCCCGCCCTTCTGCAGCATCGTTAAAAGGAGTCGCCGTCCCGTGCGCGTTGACGTAATCGATCTCGTTAGGCGCGCGACCGGCGCTCGCCAGTGCGCGTTCCATCGCCCGGCGTGGTCCGATTCCGGAAGGATGCGGCTGGGTCAGGTGATGGTTATCAGTGGAGATGCCGTAGCCGGTAATTTCGCCGAGCACGTCGGCGCCGCGCGCTCGCGCGAGCTCGAGAGTTTCGAGCGCGAGAAGGGCCCCGCCTTCACCAAGAACCAACCCGCTGCGCTGCCGATCGAAGGGGCGGCATTTCTCCGGAGTGGCTGCCTGCAGCGAATCGAATCCGACAAAGACCAGCTCCGAAAGCGCGTCATAGCCGCCAGCTAAAATGCGTTCGTAGCGACCTGAACGAATGCACTCGAAGGCATGACCAATCGCATTGTTGCCGGACGCGCAGGCGTTCGCGATTACCTGGCAGGGCGCCGCGAGGCCGGACGCTTCGAGTGCGTCGATGGCTGCTTTTTGCGGAGGATAATTCGCGATCCACGAAGGCACCTGACGCGTCTGCACGTCGGGCTGCTGGAGGGCGCGATAATATTGTTCGCCAAAACTCATCCCCCCGCTGGTCGTGCCGACGACCACCAGATCCGGTCGAAAGTCGGGCGCCTGCGCGAGCAATTCCTGGAGCGCAGTAATCATCATTCGCGAGACGCGATGCAGGCGCCGCGCTTTGCGATCGTTAGGCACGACCTCCGCTAACCATCGATCGTCCACCTGACCCGCGGTCGTGCAACGACATTGCGCGACGGAAAAGCGCGTCACCGGCGAGATGCAATCGCGCGCCTCGCGCAGCGCTCTGCGTGTCGCCTCGAGCCCCGCTCCGAGCGGACTTACCACGCCCGCCGCGACGACCGCAACACGCGAAGGCTTTTCGTTTCGCTGGCGGTTCATCTCGGCAAACGAGCTTCTTTAGCGCAACGGTTCTTCTCCCAGATGGTTTGCGATCGCGTTCCACCAGTCGGCGAAAATTTCATCGATCGGCCAGGATAATGTCTGCCCAGCGGCGCTGATCTTGAGCGCGTCGCCGCCGACGATACCAAGGCACTGGGCCAGGACTTCACGTTCTTCTAATAAGTGCAGCACGTTGTTGATCGCTTCGCTGCCGACGGAAATGACGATACGCGACTGCGATTCATTGAAGAGGAGGCAGTCGAGCCGGATGCCGCCGGCGGCGCTCAGATCGATCTCCGCGCCTAACGAACCTTCGGGATTGAAACAGCATTCCGCCAGCGCGACCGCGAGGCCGCCTTCGCTGCAATCGTGCGCGCTACGGATGTGGCCGGCGCGGATGAGTTCGCGGAGCGCACCGTGCACCGCGCGCTCACGCGCGAAATCGAGCCGCGGCGGCCGGCCCGCTTTGCGGCTGTGGATGACCTTGAGGAAATGGGAGCCACCCATTTCGTCGCCAAAATCCCCCAGCAAAATCACGACATCGCCGGCGGCCTTAAAGTGCTGCGTCGTGATCCACCCTTCGCGCTCGATCACACCGACCATCGCAACCGTCGGCGTCGGATCTACTACGCCGGCAGGACTCTCGTTGTAGAGCGAAACATTCCCGCCGATGACTGGCGTGTCGAACTCGCGGCAGGCTTCGGCCATGCCTTCCACCGCTTCGCGCAATTGCCAGAAATTTTCCGGCTTGTAGGGATTTCCGAAATTAAGGTTGTCCGAAATCGCGAGCGGCACGGCCCCGGAGCAGGTGAGATTGCGCGCCGCTTCGGCGACCGCGATGCGGCCCCCTTCGCGCGGATCGAGCCGGCAGTAGAGCGAATTGCAATCGGTCGTGGCGGCGAGAAACTTGTTCGCCTCGCGCAGGTGAAAGACGGCCGCATCCGAACCCGGTCTAACGACCGTGCCGGTGCGGACCATGTGGTCGTATTGGCGATAGACCCAGTTCTTCGAAGCGATCGACGGATCGCGGAGAAGCTGTCGAAGATTTTCAACCGCGGATTTCGCGGATGGCGCGGATATTTCTTGAAGCAATTCTTTATCCGCGTCATCCGTCCTTGGTTTCTCTGCTTCCCGCGTATAGAGCGGCGCTTCATCTGCCAACGGCTTCGCCGGAATCTCTGCGGCAACTGCGCCGTCATCGAGCACGCGCATCATGCCGTTGTCCGTGACCCGGCCGATTTCTGCGCAGGGCACATCCCATTTTTCAAAAATCCGCCTAACGACCTCCTCCCTGCCTTTGCGCGCGATGATGAGCATTCGCTCCTGCGATTCGCTGAGCAGAATTTCGTAAGGCGTCATCCCGGTTTCGCGTTTCGGCACTTTCGCGAGATCGATCTCGACCCCAGTGCCCCCGCGGCTGGCGGTCTCGCAGGTCGAGCAGGTGAGCCCGGCCGCGCCCATATCCTGAATCCCGGCGACGGCATCCGTCGCGAGCAATTCGAGGCAGGCTTCGAGGAGAAGCTTCTCTTTGAAAGGATCGCCCACCTGCACCGCCGGCCGATCCTCGCGCGATTCCTCGGTCAACTCGCGGGAGGCGAAGGCCGCGCCCGCCAGTCCGTCACGACCGGTCTCGGCCCCGACATAGAAAACCGGATTGCCCACGCCGCTGGCCGCCCCGCGCGCCAGTTGTTCGTGCCGGAGACTTCCAAGACAAAAGACATTCACCAACGGATTGCCTTCGAAGCTTTCGTCGAAATAGATTTCACCGCCGATCGTGGGCACGCCGATACAGTTGCCATAGTGCGCGATCCCTTCGACGACGCCGGTGAAAAGGCGGCGGTTCGTGGCGACGTTCTTCGATTCCCCGTCGATCGGTCCGAAGCGGAGCGAGTTCAGACAAAACTCCGGGCGCGCGCCCATTGTGAAGATGTCGCGAATGATTCCGCCCACGCCCGTGGCCGCGCCTTGGAATGGCTCAATCGCACTCGGATGATTGTGCGACTCGATTTTGAAGCAGACCGCCCAGCCATCGCCGATGTCGACGACACCTGCATTTTCTTCGCCCGCTTTCACGAGGATGTTTGGCCCGCTGGTGGGAAATTTCTTCAGCTCCCGGCGCGAGTTTTTGTAGGAGCAATGCTCGCTCCACATGACGGAGAAAATCCCCAGCTCGGTAAAGTTCGGTTCGCGTCCGAGAATTTTCTCGATGCGCGCAAATTCCTCCATCGTCAGGCCATGTTGCGCGACGACTTCAGACGTGACGATCGGATCGAGGACGGCCGGCATGAGAAGCGCACGTTAGCTGCCCTCACCGGTGACTCAAATGACGCGTTTGCCGGGGCGGTTGTTTTGCTAGCTTAGGCTCGTGGACCTTTCGACGATCGCCAATGTCGCGACCGCCCTCACCGTCCTGACCGGTGTCGCTTTTGGCCTTATCGAGATGCGCCGGGCCCGGCGCGATCGCGAAGAACGCGCCGCATTTACCGCCGTGCAGGCGCTCATGACTCCCGAATGGATGAGTTCCTCCATGATCGTCGCCTCCATCCCCGACGGCACGAGCGCGCAAGAGCTGGAGCAGGACCCGCGCACCCTCGAGGCCACGCTCAAGATCGCGACCATTATGGAAGGACTCGGCTATTCGGTCTTTGCCCGAATCATCCCGCTCTCGGTGGCTGATGATCTCGTCGGCGGAATGGCCCGGATCGCCTGGCGCAAATTCCGCCCCTTTGTGGAGGAGGAACGGGAACGCACCGGCACACAAAAGAGCTGGGAATGGTTTCAATGGTTGGCCGATCAGCTCGATCGGCACGGCCGGAGCAAGACCAGTTTGCAGGTCGGCGCGCCGATCGCTTATCGCGATTGGAAACCGTAGGCCCTAACGAACTCTCAGCGTCCGATGAGAATGAGAATGCCCGCGATCAGGGCCACGATCGCTGGCACAACGCCAAGCGGCACACCGGCCAGACCGACGATGCCGACGAGGATCAAATAAATCGCGAGCAGGATCATCCCGATGCTTTTGTTGAAGTTCATGCCGCGCATCCTGCGGAAAGTCGGCGCGTCTTGCACGCCTTATTTCAGTGGCGCGCGTTGAAGCCAACATCGCCATCGAGCGCAACGCCAAGCGTTGCCTCAGCAGAGGATCATGAATCTAACCCTGACCGTGAGGAAACGCGTGTCCCGGGAAAATTCGTTAGGCGATAGCGGAACGCGGCGGCTCAATGGCGGCGGGGCGCGGCGATGCAGTCGCGCGACACGCCGGGCATATCCCGTGGGAAGATCGCACGTCGTGCTTGCGCTTCAGGTATTGCTCGAAAGCAACCCACTCGCCTTGCACGTCCACCTTGCGGCACCAGGCGCAGACCTGAATGAAGTTTTCCAGAACTCGGATCCGGCGAAAAACCCAGAGCGTCGCCGCGATCACCGCGGTTGCGACAAGCAGGACAATGATTGCTTCGAACCAGAACTCTTGTGGCCGCAGCGGTGTCTTGAGAGCGCCGAGATATCGAAACGGAATGTCCACATACTCATCGAGCCAGAGGACCAGCCAGACCACGGAAAAGCCCGCCACCTCGATGCCAAGAACGACTTTTTCGTAGAAGTGCTGTTGCTCGATTTTCATCGCAGCTCCTCTCCGGGATGCCTGGCGATCGCATTTTTCCAATCGTCGTGAACTTCTCCTAACGGCCAGCGCAGAGACTCGCACGCTGCCGAAATTTTCAGCTCGTCGTCCCCGACCGTGCCGAGTCGCTGCGCCCGCACTCCGCGCTCCTGCAATAACTGCATCATCTTTTCCGCCTCCTCGTCGATGCGAGATATGACAGCGCGCGACTCCGATTCGTTGAAAAGCAGTTGGTCGAGGCGCCATTTTGCTTTCCGCTCATCTCGATCACTGTGCCTAACGAATCGACGAAGAGGGAATAGGTTTAGGTTAAGAACTGCGTGATTCCCACGCTATTAGGCTATCTCCTTGCAAGCCATAGACCTCGACCGGGTGGTTAACGCCCCGGGCCTCTTGCGGCAACAAGCCGGTCAGGAGTCCCTTTTCTTCCAGCTCGCGGTAAGTGGCGGCACTAGTGACAAACGGTGTGTTCAATTTCTTGGTCAGCGCTTGAAGACGGGACGCGAGGTTGACGCTCGCCCCGATGGCAGTGAACTCGAGGCGCTCGGGTGAGCCGATGCTGCCGATGATCGCGGATCCGGAATGAATTCCGATGCCGGCCGCTACCGGCAGGCGGCCTTCGGCCCTAAAACGCTGGTTCAAATTAACGACGGCGGTGAGGATTTCGCGGCCAGCACTAAACGCAGCCTGAGCCTGATTGCGCTCCGCTCCGCTCCCGACTCCGAAAAGAGGCATAAATCCGTCGCCCAAGAATTTATTGATCATCCCGCCGTGTTCCTCTTCCAGGATCGCACGGTTGCGCGGAGAAATCTGTTCAGGATTTCCAAAGTCTCGCGAGGTGGGTGATTCTCGGTGAAGGCGGTGAAGGAGCGGAGATCGACAAACATCACGCTCACCTTTTGTTCGATACCACTCAGTCCCGGGTCACGGGCCAGGATTTGCTCAGCGGCGCGCTTCCCACGTGCAGACCGAAGGTTCTGCGGAGCCGCTGCTTTTCTTCCAGCTCACGCGTCATCTCATTGAACTGAGCGATCAGGAAACCAAACTCATCAGCGCGTCACCGGCAGACGCGTTTCATAATTTCCTTCCGCGATCGCGAGCGCCGCGGCCAAACAAAGAAGGAAATCGGCAAATGCCAGAGCAAACCCTTGGGGAGCCGGCCCGGCACGGCCGCGAGTGCGAGCAGAAATACGGGGGATGGCGAGAAGCCAACCCGCGGCGCTGATGATCGCTCCGAGCCAGGGGAGATGAATCGCGCGCCGCCGCGCCTGGATGAGACGCACTTCCGGCATAGCTCGATCTGAATGGATAACCCGGATGAGCCGGCGAAATGAAAAAATCCACCAGACCCAGAGGCCGCACGCAGCCGGATATACGAGGCCGTTGTAAACCATCACGGTGACGAGGAAACGCTCGCGGAGCGTTCCCTGACCAAGAAGCGGCTGCGCCACAACGGAGTTATACCAGATGTTGAAGATACTGCCGATCAGCTGCGGCAGGACGGGCGTGACCGCGATCAAAAGGAGCGGATGCCGGACGCCCCAGGCCAGTTTTCTCACGGAGAGTCCACCGCTGAAAATAATCAAGCAGAATGAGGCGGCTGGGAAGTTTTTCGCGCCTCGTCTCGCGCAAGATCCAACGGAAATCGGACAGGAAACCAAAGGCGAATCCCCTCGCGAGCGGTTGAAAAATTGTCCTGATGACTCGACCGCCGTCGGCGAAGCGAGCAGGCGCGCACCGGTCATTTGCATGATCGGCGGCACACCGAGTAGATGATCCACGTGGCCATGCGTGGCGAGAATGACGTCGGCCCCTGAGATGAAATTCGCGGCAGCATTAATTCTGTCGAGTTTCGGAGTAATCGGAGCCGGAAAGACGAACGCTCCGAGACCGAGGCGGGAGAAATAAGGATCGACCAGAAGCACGTGTCCGGCCGTCTCAAACCGGTAGGCATTGGTCCCGAGATAATTGATCCCAACCTTGCCTAACGACGAACGCGACCGGTGTGGGTCAGCCAGCACCAGATCGCGGTAGCGCGCCCGACCGCCACTGACCGACTGGAGAGCGAGCAGCCAGATCAGCAACGCCCGCACCATCGGACCCGCGCAGCGCATCCCCCGATGCTTTGGAAAAACAGCACCGGGTCAAGGTTTAACAGGATAGCCATGTGGACTTATTTTCGTGTTAGAAACGGACACTGAAGCCCGCGAACGGCTGGTAGTCGGGCGCGGCCTCGGTGATTCCGAAATGGCAACCGAGGTCGACCTCGGCATTAGGCAAAATCTGGTAAACGAGCCCGGTGTCGATGAACGCGGCGTGGCTGCCGTCCTCGTGCGCGATCACGACGTCATAAAATTCGAGGTAGCCGCTCAAGCGGTCACTGAAAAGTGTGTGACCGACGAGGATGCCGTTGAAGAAGGCGGGGTCGTAGCCGGTGTCGTCGCCGTTGCGAACGAACGTGATGCCGGTCTCGAAACCGAGTGAGAAGCCGCCGGGGAGAGCGGCTTGAAACGGAATACCGAGGCCGCCTTCGATC
>DASXPA010000163.1:0-22781 GCA_036493915.1 Chthoniobacterales bacterium
ACAGTCCACCCATCGCAGGATTTCCGGCGTCGTTCGCCCCCTTACGGCTATCTTTTCGCGGGCCGTCTCTGGAGCCGACGGACGCCAGGTGGCGCGAACACTGATTCTGTCATTGGCGAGATGTCGATTTTCACGAGTAACGACATCCATCTCGTGCCTGCTGCCAAAAACGTGGCTGACGTGAATGAACATCAGGACAACGCCGTGATCGCGTTCTCGCGGCCGTTGCCCGATTGGCGCGGCGCGCCGCTGGCGTATCTCGCGATCACGAATGACTCGCCCGTGGTCCGCGAATTGAACCGATCGAGCGAGCGGCTGCTCGTGGCTTTGATTGTTTTCGCGCTCGTCCTTCTCCTGCTCTTCTCGATTTTCCTGAACCGCTGGGTGCGGGCGCCGCTCCATCGGATCATGAAGAGTTTGCAGCAGGATGATCCGCGCCCGCTCGAGACGCTGTGCGATGACGGCTCGGAATTCGGGGCGCTCGCGCGGACGGTGCACACATCTTTCGAGCAGCGGCGCAATCTCGTCCGCGAAATGAACGAACGGCGCGCGACTGAGGAAGCTCTTCGCAAGAGCGAAGAAGAGCTGCGCCATTCGCAAAAACTCGAAGCGGTCGGTCGTCTCGCGGGCGGGGTCGCACACGATTTCAATAACCTTCTCACCGCGATCATCGGTTATGCGGAGTTAGTCAGCAGCCGTGCCAATAATCCGGTATTCGTGCGCCAGGGCGCGGGCCTTATTGGAAAAGCGGGAGCGCAGGCCGCGGCGCTGACCCGGCAGTTGCTCGCTTTCAGCCGCAAACAACTGCTTCAGCCAAAAGTCATCGACCTCAACAATCTTGTCGTCGAGATGGAAGAATTGCTCCGGCGCATCATCGGCGAACGGTTCGAGCTTGTTACCAAAGCGGAAGCCGCGATGGGGCGGGTGCGCGCCGATCCGACCCAGATCGAGCAAGTGATCATGAACCTCGGTGTGAATGCACGTGACGCCATGCCACATGGCGGTCGGCTGACAATTCGGACGCGCAATGTCACGCTCGAGGAAGAGGAGGCGCGGCAAATTTCGACATCGTTAGGCGCAGGCGATTACGTTCTCCTCAGCGTCACCGATATCGGTGAAGGCATGGACGCAGAAACCAAGTCGCACATTTTCGAGCCCTTCTTCACGACTAAAGGTCCCGGGAAAGGCACAGGGTTGGGCCTCGCCACGGTCTATGGGATCGTTAGCCAGAGTGGCGGCGGCGTCTCCGTCATCAGCGAACCAGGCCGCGGGAGCACGTTTCACATTTACCTGCCGCAGGAGAGCGCGCCGCTCGACGAGGTGAAATCCGTCATCCCGCTCGTGGAGCCTTCGCGCGAAGCCGAGACCATTCTCGTTGTCGAAGACGAAGAGATCGTCAGAGAACTCGTCTGCGATGTGCTTGTACAGCAAGGCTATCGAGTCCTCTGCGCGACGAACGGTAATGAAGCTCTGGAGATGGCCAGCCATCACGACGGAGGGATGGATCTTCTTCTCACCGACGTCATCATGCCGCAGATGAATGGGCAGGAGCTGGCCGCGCTCCTCACCGCGCAGCGCCCCGATCTCAAGGTCCTTTACGTGTCCGGTTATTCCGATGACGACATAGGGCATCACGGCATTCTCGACGAGGAGGTCGAGCTGCTCGAAAAACCGTTCACGCCGCAGAGTCTTGCCTCGAAGGTTCGCGAAATCCTGGGCGATCCCGCCGTGCGACGGTTAACGCCTCAGATGCAAGGATGATCAATCGCGGGCACGCGAATTTGCTCTTCCTTTTTACATTAGGCAGAATTCTCGTGCCGGCGTACCCTTCTGCCAGCTTCCTGAGCGGCAGATGATACTGCCGAAGGGCGACGTATCGGCGAACCGACCTGGCATAACATCCCATCCGATTCCCTTGCGCAGCAGCGGTCCGGAACGGCCGAATTTTGCGCCGCGAGTGATCGCATTAAGATCGGCAGGCCGGTGCGTGTTACCCTTGTTTCCAATGGGAACAGGTCGAAGTGCATCTTACCGACACGGGTTCACGCTCAAAGAAATCCCGCATCGATCTCTTCAAAGGAGCCGCCCCGCGACTCGACATGGTGAGCGATGAAATCGCGAAAGTAAGAAGCCAAATCCTCCCCAGAAG
The DNA here is from genome assembly GCA_036493915.1 of Chthoniobacterales bacterium. Lineage (GTDB taxonomy): Bacteria > Verrucomicrobiota > Verrucomicrobiia > Chthoniobacterales > UBA10450 > Palsa-1392. Next base: position 2,150 of record DASXPA010000163.1, read on the forward strand.
GCGACTCCTTCGAGTCGGTCGTGCCCGTGGGAGGTTACTTCGTCACCAGGAAGGCGAGCTCTTGGCGGTGTACCATCCTTCTGATAACGTTGACACGAAGGAATCGCCGCATTTCTTCCGCTCAAAACTTGTAGGTCAAACCGATCGAATAATGGTTGCGAGAATAGTCGTTATTGGCTCGGCCAGAGCTGACTTGGGAATGGTCGATGTCGATATCGAAGGTTAGGCGGTGGCTGAATTTGTATTGAAGCTTGAGCAACAGATCGAAGCTGTCCTCACTAAACATCGGCCCCGCATTCAGCAAGGATAGACCTTCCTGGTTTTCATCGTGATGATAAGCGAAGCCGAGCGAGGAACTGATCTTCCCAGTGAAGGAGTGTGTAACGTGCAAACCCGTCCGGAAGGTCGTGCGGCTCACAACGTTTCGCTCGGTCGGTGCTTCCACCGAATAGCTGCCGGTCCAACTAAGGTCACTATGGTGGCCAATCACATAATCCAGCGAACCTTCAAAGTCTGGATTGGTCTCGTCTCCGCCTTGGTCGAAGGAGCGGTAGGAAAGGCCCGCTCTAATCTGAGCGCGCAGGCGCGGGTTGAACCGGTGTTCAATTCCGGCGAGTGCGAAATCGGTGGTGGAATCCGAAGGGTTAGTCACATAATCGACCCGGAGGAGTCGATACTCGCCGGTGAGCACCGTCCTTCTGGTGAGGTTGTAGCGAAGTTGTTCGCCAAAAGTATGTTCCTCTCGGTCAGTGAAAGACGCGGTTACGGCCTGCTCATAGCGGATCAGTTTTAAGTTGTAGCTGCTGACAAGCGAGAGGCGGCGGGAAAGTGCATAGCTCGCCCAGATTTTATCAATCGTGCTAAAGTAACTGCCGTTGAAGCGATTTGGCCCGATGTTTTGATTGAAATCCGGCTCCGAGCGGTAGGCGGCATCGATGCTGGCATTGAACGTCAGCCGCCGGGTAAGATGGCGAATTAGGGAAAGATCGAAGGAACCATTCCCATCCGTCCGCCCAGCGAAGTATTCTGTCGCTCCGATAGCAGTCACCAGGCTCAGCTGCGTCGTCCGACTTGGCAGATGATAAGTAAGCGTGACCTTACCGCCGGTGAAAAAACCTCCCTTTCCAGATGAAGTCGTCTGACTGTTGTCGTCATAACCGGTGTGGAATTCGGTGAAAATTTCGACGTGACGAGACGACGGCAGCCAGTCCGCGACCGTGTTCGCTGCACTGCTGGCACTATTCTGGGTCACAACTTCCACCGTCGGATCCTCTCCGAGCGCGGCTGACTGGGAACAAACCAGAAGCGCGATCGATAGGATCCCACACGCCCGAGAAAGAGACCACTTCTTCATCGGAGCAGTTGTTCCAGCATTTTCGCCACCTCAGATCGAAAAGCCTTGAAAGGCAAGCTAAGTTGCCTTTGGGGTGCTGGATCGTTTCGCATGCAGCGTAGACTCTTTGCAAGATCGCGGAAGAGAACCGCGGCTAACCATGCCCACGGCGCATTCTCGTCGCAATCGCTATAGCAGAGCCCGTGCGAGGCCACCAGAAAATAGTGCGGGAAGTGAACGCTACGCGAAAGCAGCCGAAGAACGCGCGCCCAAGCAAAGGCATTGGTGCTATTGTCGCCGCGATGAAAAAGATGTTGTTCATCCTTTTTTCGCTGCCCTTGGTCGCTTTCGCCGCGGAAATCCCGGGGCCGCAATTCGATGCCCATGCCGCCGAACGATTCGCCCGGCTCGCGCTCGCCTGTGTGCACAAGGAATATCCAAATCATATCAGCCATCTCCTGAACAGTGCCGCTGATGTCGCGGCGCCGTGCGACCTGACGCCTGCTTTCTGCGGCTGTTACGACTGGCATTCGTCCGTCCATGGACATTGGTTGCTGGCGCGCCTCGCCCGCACGTTTCCCGATGCGCCCTTTACGAAAGACGCGCGGGCGGCTTTGCAGCAAAGTCTTACGACCGCCCACATCCAACAGGAAACAGCATACCTTCGCGGGAAAGGTCGGGCCAGTTTCGAGCGGCCTTATGGGCTCGCCTGGTTGCTTCAGCTCGCGGCGGAGTTACGCGAGTGGAAGGACCCTGAGGCTCGCAAACTATCGGCGAACTTGCATCCACTCGAAGAGGAAGCGGTCAAGCGCCTTTCGAGCTGGTTGCCGAAACTCTCCCATCCGGTGCGCGTCGGAGAGCACGATCAGACGGCCTTTGCTCTTGGCCTGATGCTTGACTACGCGCGCGTCAGCGGCAACGAAGCCTTCGCCAAGCTTGCAACTGCTTCGGCGAAGAAGTTTTTCCTCGGGGACAAAAACTGCCCACTGGCCTATGAACCGTCTGGCGAAGATTTTCTCTCGCCGTCGTTAGGCGAAGCGGATGTGATGCGGCGGGTGCTGGCGCCGGGGGAATTTGCGAAGTGGCTCACTGAATTCATGCCGCAGATCCCGCTACAGCCTAACGACTCCTGGTTACCGGTGGTGGTCTCGCCCGATCCCAGTGATCCGAAGCTGGCGCACCTGGACGGATTGAATCTAAGTCGGGCTTGGATGTTGCAAGGCATCCTCTCCGGCTTGCCGGTTGACGATCCCCGGCGTCCCGCGCTCGCGGCGGCGGCGGAAGCGCACAAGAAAGCCGGCCTCGCGGCGGTGACCGGCGCGCATTATGAGGGTGGGCATTGGTTGGGCAGTTACGCAGTTTATCTCACCACTCGCCGCGGCATCGCCGATGACGCCAACAAAAAACGATGATGCTCGCGATACACGCAACGCTTGGATCGCTGAAATAGATCCCCTTCGATTGGGAGTAGGAGCAGGAGGAGAGAGAGCAGCGCGTACGGGGATCGAACCCGTGCACCAGCCTTGAGAGGGCTGTGTCCTAACCACTAGACGAACGCGCCTCTTTCTTGCCGGCCAATCTTAGCTGCGCTTCCTGGGCACGGCAAACTCTGCCTGCCCTTTCCAAGCAGCTGAATGGAGACAAGACCAAAATTTCGGTGATGCGTTTCTCTTCCACTCATGGTATGAGCGGTGAATTGTCGGGGTGTAGCTTAGCTTGGTAGAGCGCGTGGTTTGGGACCACGAGGCCGCAGGTTCGAATCCTGTCACCCCGATTTACTCTCTTCATGTTTTTCGTCTACGCTCTTAAAAGACCTGGACCGGACAAACAATGGGTCGGGCCCGCGGCCGACCTGTCGATCGCTCACGCCCGCGGATTCCTTGCATGAGGATGAAGCTGTTCGCTCCTACCGCTTTGGTAGCCGCCCTCGCTCTTGCGACGCCGGCGCGGTCGCAAACTCCGACCAGCCCCGATAATACATCCGCCCAGGCCGTCCAAACCCAGGAGGCCGCCGCGGAAGCGCCATCGTCCCCAACGCCTATTCCAGTCGAGCCGCCCTCCCTCATTCCTCCGAATCTTCTGTCATCGCCGGGTCCTTCGGCATTGCCGCCGGAGCCAACCGCACCGGATCTGCAATTGCTCAATGCTCTTTTCAAAGAAAGCAGTCTCGGCAAGACCGCCGACGAACACCGCCTGCACGAGCAAGCGGCGGCCCTGAAAGTGCGCATTCGAAACGACCAAGATTTGCACAAACTCAAGGCCTTCGCGCAACAGGCGCCGACTGATCTGGAAAAGCGCCGTCGTCTAAAAGTGTATTACGACACCTTTTACAAGAAGCTGAGTGCGCTCGCGGATACTCCGGACCTAAAAGCCTACATCAAAGCCCAACGCGCCGGTAACGAGCTGCTTCTCCTGCAACCGCACGTCCGTCACGAAACCGACGAGGCCGAACTTGCGAAGCTCGCCCTTGATCTCGCGGGAGCGCCCGGCGCGACGCCGGCGCCCGCTCCCCCGCAAGCGGACCTCCACGGTATTCTCCCCTCCGATCACGAGGGCGCAGTCCAGCCCTGAGTTCTCCCAAATCTTCTCGGCTGCGAGGCGCTAATATTCGAAGAATGCTCGCGTCGATCTCGGCCTCTCGATCCCATCCCAAGATCACCCTCCGACGAAAACCTACTTGCCCTTCCGGTCCGCTCCAACGACACTGCGACCTCTTGTTTCCCGACGCCCGGGATTCTGCACCTCTCTTTATGTTCCGAAACGAAAAGTTCAATCTCGCCATTTTCACCATCCTCGTGCTGCTCCAACTCTTGGGTGTCGCCGCGCTTTGGACCCGCTTCCAATTGAGCTATCTGCCGATCATGTTTGTGATCTATCTTTCGGGCGGTCTCGGCACCACCCTCTATCTCCATCGTTACCTTACCCATCGCGGGTTTGAGATGCCCGGCTGGCTGAAGTTTGTTTTCGCCACCGGATCGGCCGTCGCCCTCTCCGGCGATCCGGTCACGTGGGTGGGGGATCATCGTTATCATCATTTAAAATCGGATACGGAAGAAGATATCCACAGTCCGCGTCATGGTTTCCCCTATGCGCACATGATGTGGCTTATCCGCAAGCCGCCGTCGTTTCGCGAGCGCTCTCTCCGTTACGCGGCCGATGTGCGCAAGATCTGGTACTGCAAACTTTGGGAGAACTCCGGGCTCTACGTCATCCCGCACCTTGCGGTCGCGGCTTTGCTCTTTGCCACCCTGGGTTTGGCGGGAATGCTTTGGTGCCTCTACGTCCCCATGCTCATCATCTACAATTGCACCTGGGCAGTGAACTCCATCTGCCACATGAAGCAGTTCGGTTATCGCAGCTTCGACACTTCCGACGAGAGCAAAAACAACTTTTGGGTCGGCTTGGGCGCCCTCGGCGAAGGTTATCACAATAACCATCACGCCAAGCCCCGTTGTGCGGCGCACGGACTGAAATGGTGGGAATTCGATTTCACCCGTTACTGTATCTGGACCTTCGAGAAAGTCGGCCTCGCTTGGAATGTTGTCTGGCCCGATCCGAAGCCGAAACCAGAATCCGTCGAAGCCCGCACTGCCGACGAAGCCGGCACGATGCTCATCGCGAACGCTGATACCAACTCGGTAGGGTAGCCGGCCTTTGTATTCGGGGGCGTTGACCCTGGATTGGTGGCCGGCATCGCGCCCGCCCAGCGTCATCGCCCCCTTGGCGACGACCGCGGAAAACTCCGTGCCAAAACGGAATCCTCGGGTTTAGTGGCAGCAACCTGTGTCACTTCTCGCCCGGCAATTTCAGCGCCTTCCGGAATCCAGCCGGTCGATTCTTCTTACCGGAATCTATGGTCTCGCCGGCGGCCTTGCCGCAGTCATTTTCGAGCTCGGGATCAACTGGATTTATCTCGCGACCTTTGTCACGCTTTCCCATCGCACGGCCGCGGTTTTTCTTTGCGGCACCTTCGCAGTTGTCATTGGTTGTTCGTTAGGCGGCGGTTTTCTCATGGATCGCGTCGACCAGAGCGCGGCCGGCAGCGGCATCCCGCAACTCAAGGCCGCCTTCTGGCAGGATTTCGGATTCGTTAGGCTAAAAACCATTGTCGTAAAGTTCGTCGCTGGCTTGCTCCACGTCGGCGGCGGCATGAGCCTCGGCCGCGAAGGTCCTTCGGTCCATATTGCCGGCGGCGTCGCCTCACAACTGAGCGCCCTCCTCGGCGTGCCGAAACAACGCCGCCGCCGCCCGGCCGCCGCCGCTGCTGCCGCGGGATTGGCCGCCGCCTTTAACACGCCACTTGCCGCAATCACCTTCGTCTTGGAAGAAATCGTCCAGGACCTGAACAGCCCCCTCATCGGCGGCATCATTCTCGCCTCCGTCCTCGGCGCCTTCACCGTCCACGCTATCATCGGCCGAAATCCAGCATTCGTGTTGCCGCAGATCGAAGGCACTTCCTGGGCTGTTTATTTCTGCGTTCCTTTTGCCTCCGCTTTCGCTTCGCTCGTCGGCATCGGCTTCCAGCGCTGCACCATGCGGCTGCGCGAAATCTCCAAACGTTGGCGTGGCCTGCCGCGCTGGATGCACCCGACCATCGGTGGTCTCACGGTCTGGATTCTCGGCGTCGCGGTTTTCCTTTGGTCTGGTCACCTCGGCGTTTTCGGCCTCGGTTACGACGATCTCACCGAGATGCTGCACGGACGGATTCCGTGGATCCTCATCGTCGTGCTCCTCTTGGCGAAATGGATTTCCACCGTCGCCTGCTACGGCTGGGGCGGCTGCGGCGGTATCTTCGCTCCGCTCCTTTTTCTTGGCGCGACGGCCGGCGCGAGCCTCGGTGGTCTCGTCAACTTTGCCGCGCCGCTGACCGCGGACGACAAGACATTGCTCGCCGTGATCGGAATGAGTTCCTGCCTCAGTGCAGTCGTTAGGGCGCCGTTCACTTCCATCCTCATCGTTTTCGAAATGACCCACCAGTTCGCCCTCGTCCCCGCGCTCATGCTCGGAGCTCTCGTCAGCGAAACCATTTCTCGCCGCCTGACGAAAGAGAACTTCTACGACGAAGTCCTCGTGCAGGATGGCAACGTCCTCGTCCACGTCATCCCGCCGCGCGACCTCCGCAGCTGGCAGGCATATCCGATCTCGGCGATCGCCAATTTCCGTCCAGTTGTCATCAACGATCTCTCTTCCAAAAATCTCCGTGTCGTCCTCGAGAAAAATCAGTTTAAACGTTTTCCCGTCGTGGAAGGCGAGAAATTAATTGGAACTTTGGCGCGAGACGAGGCGGCGCGCGCGATCGCGGAAAATCGCCCTCCGCTCCTGGAGAAAGTAGCGACCTGCCGGCGAAGTTTCACGATCAGTGAAGTCTCGCGTCTGCTCATCGAAGCGCCCGGTGGTTTCGCCGTTCTGGAAGCCGGCGACAAGCCGGCTGGCATCATCACCCTGCACGATTTGCTCCGGGCGCAGCAGACCCTCGCAGCGAGCGGCAGTTATTAGGTTCTCGCGCTTTTTTTGCGGAGCCGCAACGGCAAAAGCCGCCTCTTGAATTAGTTATGGAAATTATAGGCGGCGGTATTCTTCCTGCTCCAAATACTGTCGATGCGGCTTCGTCACCAATCTGCTTTGAATGCTTTTTCTTTGATCGAAACGGTCGTCGCGGCCGCTATCGCTGCGGCCTTCCTTGGATCTCTTTTCACCATGAATCTCGCGACCATGGACACGATCCGTTCCGCGAAGGAATCGATCGCTGCGAGTCAGATTCTGCAACAGCGGATGGAATCGATGCGCATCGCAAACTGGCACGAGGTGACCGATGCGAGCTGGCTCCAAGACAACCTCCTGAACAGCGACGTGCCGGGCAGCGCCCCGCTCAAGAACAAGGTCGAGACGCTCACGCTCGTGCCTTACGGGAGCACCAACGTCGGCAACACCCAGCTCACCCGTAGTGGTGGGACCGCCACGATCGTGAACCAGAATTCGACCCTGCTGGCGGAAAACGCGGTCAAGGTGATCTGGACGATTAATTACACTGGCGTGCCTAATGACAGCGGCCGTTCCCGCCAGATCGTAGCCATCCTTGCCAAGGGAGGCGTGGCGAAATGAAGGCGCGCTCGCGAGGATCGGCCGGCGCCGGCTTTCTCCTCTACGAGACCATGATCTCGTTGTGCATCTTCAGCGCGATCAGCCTCGCGCTCTCGATGGGCTTCGTCAGTCTCGAGCGGAACTTCGTCGCCACCACCGACTTCGCGACCAACCACACGGACGCAATGCGAATTTCCGATTACCTTGCGCTCGACCTCCGTCGCGCCCTCAGCATCGAGACGGCGCAGAACAACACCACGATCAAAATCCCCGCCTACTACGATGCGAGTGGCGCCCCGCAAACGCCGCACCTTGAGAATGGCAGCGTCGTTTACGGCAGCACCAGCAGCATCGTGCAAATTCGTTATTACCTTTTCAATGGGACGATCTACCGGCAGCGGAATTCAGACGCGCCCACCGCCATCGCCGAAAACGTGAAGGATTTCATTTTCAACGTCACCGATCTCGGCAAGGTCGCGACCACTCGCATTACTTTCAATCCGATCTTCGCCTCGAACGGGCCCACCCAGAGTGCGATCGACGCCACCGCGGTCTACAACACGACGCTCTTACGCGACACGCGCAGCGACACTGGGAGCGGGGTTTACTGATGCATCAGAATTTTTCTTCGCGGGAGAACGGCAGCATTCTTCTATGGACGGTGCTCGTTATCGCCATTCTCTCCATTCTTGCCACCGAAGTGCTGCGCGCGGTTTCGAGTCGTTTCCAACTGGCGATGCAGGCGGCAGCATGGCAGGAATCGCTCGTCGCGGCCGAATCGGGGGTCGACCTCGCAGTGGTCGAACTGCGCAAGTCGCTTTACCCCGCGCCAAACCATGCCTGGGAAGGCTGGGCCGACACCCCCGGAGACGGCGTCGTTAGCCACGGCCTAACGACCATTCCGAACGCCGGCCTCGCCGGAACTCCCATGACAATTGAAGTCAATGTCGACGCTCCGTCGGAGCTGGTCGACACCACCAACGGCTGGCAGTGCTATCGCGTCCGCACGCTCGGCAGCATGCCGCTGGCAGGACCGCCGCGAATCGGCTTCAACAAGCAGGACAACCATCTGCGCAAGCTCACCCTGCACATCCAGCGTTTCATCGATAACCTTTTCACCAGCGAAACCAACTCGCCCCACGCCTCGCGCCGGATCGAGGCGGTCGTCGCGCCTATCTCCTCCTTTGGCCAGGCGATTCTCTCAGTCGGAACGCTGAATCTGAACAACCAAAATATCGTTATCGACAGCTACGATTCCCGCGATCCGGCGAAGTCGACCGACGGTCTCTATGATGCGAGCAAGCGCCAGGAAAACGGTAACATCGCTACCGACGGCAATCTCATCCAGGCCGGGAGCGCGCACGTCTACGGCGATGTCGCAACCAACTCCGGCACCGTCACCGGAGTGAGCAACGTTACCGGCGTGCAGCGGACAGATTTTTACCAGGAACCAATCCCGATCGGCGAACCGAACTGGCCTTCGATTAATCCCACCGTCTCAAGCGTCCAGGGCAGCGTGACCTTGAACGCGAGCGCGACGAGCGGCGCCGCCTCCTCGCGTTATCTTCTCAACAGCGTTTCCCTGAGCGGCGGCTCCACTCTCACTCTCGCCGGCAATCCGGACGGCAGCCCCACCTACATCGAGATCTACGTCACCGGCGACATCTCGGTCGCCGGCAATTCCCAGATCGTTCTCGGGGACGGCGTGAAAGCGAAAATCTATTTTCGCGGCAATGTCGACATCGCGGGCAAAGGCGTCATCAATCCGTCGAATCAACCTGCCGACCTGCTCCTCTACGGCGTGCAGCCGCTCGGCGATATTTCCGAGCACCTCAACATCGGCGGCAACGGCCAGATCAGCGCGGCCGTTTACGCACCCGACTACGACATCACCGTCAACGGCGGCGGCAGCAGCGGTCACGTCTTCGGATCGGTCGTCGGAAAAACCGTCACCATGACCGGCGTGACCAATCTCCATTTCGATGAGGCCCTTGCGGCGAGCGGCGTGATCAACAACTACCGCATCGCCAGCTGGGTCGAAGACACTCGTTAGGCGATCTCCGTCGCCGTTCTGCTCAACGCCCGGTCGAATAATTCAAGTTCGGCGCCAGCCACTTTTCAATCTCGCCTAACGATTCGCGTTTGCGAATTGCGTAATCCGTTACCTGGTCTGGTTGAATTTTTCCGACCCCAAAATAACGCGACTCCGGATGCGAAAAGTAAAGGCCGCTCACGCTCGCGCCCGGATGCATCGCGAACGATTCCGTCAGCCGCACCCCGGCATTTTTCTCCGCCTCAAGCAGGGCGAAGAGCGTGCGCTTTTCCACATGATCAGGGGAAGCGGGGTATCCAGCAGCCGGCCGAATCCCGCGGTAGCGCTCGTGGATCAAATCCTCTTTCGTTAGGCCCTCTTTCGCCCCGAAACCCCAGGCGACGCGCGCCTCATGATGCAGATATTCGGCAAAGGCTTCGGCGAGGCGATCGGCCAGCGCCTTCGCCAGAATTGCGTTGTAATCGTCGTGATCTCGTCTGAAGTGCTCCGCCAATTCGTCCGCCCCGATTCCCCCCGTGACCGCGAATCCGCCGATGTAATCGCGCCGTCCGGAACTTTTCGGCGCGACGAAATCGGCGAGGCAATAGTTCACCTGTCCCGCCGGCTTCTGCATTTGCTGCCGGAGAAAATGAAACGTCGCGATTACTTCCCCGCGCTTTTCATCGCGATAAACTTCGACGTCATCCCCTAACGAATTCGCGGGCCAGAAGGCGTAAACGCCGCGGGCCGTGAGCAGGTTGTCGTTCACGATCTGTCTGAGCAGCTTTTGAGCGTCAGCAAACAGTTCGCGCGCCTGCGCTCCCACCACTTCATCATCGAAGATCGCTGGATAACGCCCGCGCAATTCCCAGGTATGAAAAAACGGCGACCAATCGATGAACTCGATCAGTGTTGTCAACAAAATTTCCCGGATGAATGAAGAGGAGGCGCCGAAAACAGCGCGCGATGCCGGTGCGTTCCCCAGAGTCGCGATCGCACGCGCTCCCAGGAACTCCGGTACCGGCGGCTCGTAGCTGGTCCAGTCGGTCGTTAGCCGATTGCCCCGCGCTTCTCCGAGCGTGAGCATTTTTTTTTCGCGGGTGCGATTTGCGTGGTCCCTGCGCAGCCGTTCGTAATCGGCTCGCGTCGTCGCATCGAATTCTCTTTTCGCCTCCGGATTTAGGAGCGAGTTGACCACGCCGACCGCCCGCGAAGCATCCAGCACGTGCACGACGCTCTCGTTATAATGCTGCGCGATCTTTACCGCGGTGTGTGCACGGCTCGTGGTCGCGCCGCCGATCAAAAGTGGCAGCCGAAATTCCTGGCGCTCCATCTCCTGCGCGACGTGCACCATTTCGTCGAGCGACGGCGTGATCAATCCGCTCAGGCCGATGATGTCAGCCTCGCGCTCGCGCGCCGTCGTGAGGATTTTTTCCGCCGGCACCATCACCCCGAGATCAATGACTTCGTAGTTGTTACATTGCAGGACGACGCCGACGATGTTCTTGCCGATGTCGTGGACGTCGCCTTTCACCGTCGCCATGACGATGCGCCCCTGCGGTTTCGAATTCGCCTGCTTCTCCGCTTCCATGAACGGCATCAGATAGGCGACCGCTTTCTTCATCACCCGCGCGCTCTTCACGACCTGCGGCAAGAACATTTTTCCGGCGCCGAAGAGATCGCCGACCACGCTCATGCCAGCCATGAGCGGCCCTTCGATGACGTCGAGTGGACGCGCCGCTTTCTGCCGCGCTTCTTCGGTATCGGCTTCGATGTGGTCGACGATGCCTTTGACGAGCGCGTGCGAGAGACGTTCTTCGACGGAGGCGTTGCGCCACGCCTGTTCGTTAGGCGCGACTTTGCCTTTTGATTTTACTTTCTCGGCGAACTCGACCAGCCGCTCGGTCGCATCGGGCCGGCGATTGAAGAGGACATCTTCAACCAGTTCGCGCAGGCCCGGCTCGATCTCTTCATAAACGGCAAGTTGTCCGGCGTTCACAATCGCCATGTCGAGCCCGGCGCGGATCGCGTGATAGAGAAAGGCGGAATGCATCGCTTCGCGCACGGTATTGTTGCCACGGAAGGAGAAGGAGATATTGCTCACGCCACCGCTGACACGCGCGCTCGGCAGGTTGACTTTGATCCAGCGCGTCGCTTCGATGAAGGCAACCGCGTAGTTGTTATGCTCCTCGATCCCGGTCGCGATCGTGAGAATGTTCGGATCGAAGATGATATCGTTAGGCTGAAATTCGGCCTGCTCGGTGAGGAGCTGATAAGCGCGCGAGCAGATTTCGGTTTTGCGCTCGACCGTGTCCGCCTGGCCCCGCTCGTCGAATGCCATCACAATGACCGCCGCGCCATACCGCCTAACGATGCGCGCCTGGCGGAGGAATTCCTCTTCGCCAGCTTTAAGCGAGATGGAATTGACCACACCTTTGCCTTGCAGGCATTTCAAACCCGCCTCAATGACGCTCCACTTTGAGCTGTCGATCATGATCGGGATCCGCGAGATGTCGGGCTCGCTCCCGATGAGGCGGAGGAAGCGCGTCATCGCTGCTTCGGAATCGATCATTCCTTCGTCCATGTTGACGTCGAGAATGTTGGCGCCGCCTTCCACCTGCTGACGCGCGACTGCGAGCGCGGCGTCGAAATCTCCGGCCAGGATCAGCTTAGAAAATTTTGGCGAACCGGTGATGTTCGTGCGCTCGCCGACGACGACGAAGCCGAAGTCCGCCGTGACATTCAGTGATTCAAGTCCCGAAAGGTGCAGGGCGAGATTGGGGAGCGCAGGCGCGGCGCGTGCTATTCGCGGCTCCTCGCCATGAACTTCTTCGGGTGCGCGCGCAGTCACCTCCTTCATTTCGCTGACAACTCTGCGACCAAGGATGTTTCCGGCGAGGTGCCGGAACCGATACGCGCGGCGCGTGCGCTCCCCGGCACGCGCGGCGCGCAATCGCGGACTGCGTCGGCAAGCGCGCGGATGTGTTCCGGCGTCGTCCCGCAACACCCGCCGACGATGTTGAGCCAGCCGTTCTGGGCCCACTCGCGCAGTTGAGGCGCGAGCGATTCAGGGGTTTCCGGAAAACCAGTCGGCGAGAGCGGATCGGGCAAGCCGGCATTCGGATAAGCGCTCGTGAAGCAAGGCGCGAGTCGCGCCATTTCTTCGACGTGCGGCCGCATCTCCGCGGGCCCGAGTGCGCAGTTGAGCCCGACGACGAGCGGGTCGGCGTGCAGGATCGAGGTGAGAAAGGCTCCCACCGTTTGTCCGGTCAAAGTGCGCCCGGACAGATCGGTGATCGTGCCCGAGATGAGGATCGGCACGCTTTCGCCTAACGACTCAAAAACTTCCGCGATCGCGAAGAGCGCAGCCTTGGCGTTGAGCGTATCGAAGATCGTCTCGACGAGCAACAGATCGACCTTGCCTTCCATAAGGGCGCGAGCCTGCTCGCCGTAGGCCTTGCGCAGTTGATCAAAACTGACCGCGCGAAAGCCAGGGTCGTTGACATCGGGCGAGAGCGAGGCGGTCACCGGCAGCGGGCCTAACGAGCCCGCGACGAAGCGCGGTTGGCCCGTTTCGTCGACGACGCGGTCGGCCGCGGTGCGCGCCAACTGCGCGGCGGCGACATTCATCTCATGGACGAGCGCGACCAGCTCGGGATCGTCGACCACCCGCTGAAAGAACTCTTCATCTTTCCGCCCGTTTTTCGGTCCGCCCGCGAAGAGGAAATCGTGCTGCCCGATAGTGGTCCCGCTAAAGGTGTTTGTCTCGATGATGTCCGCGCCGGCCGTGAGATATTGCGTGTGAATTTCTTCGATCACCTCCGGCCGGGTCAGCTGGAGTAGCTCGAGCGCGCCTTTAAGATCTTTCGCCGGATGCTTCGCGAAACGTGCGCCGCGAAATTGTTCTTCAGTCAATTTGTGGCGCTGCACCATCGTTCCCATCGCGCCGTCGAGAACGACGATACGCTCGCGCATCAGAGCGGCGAGTGGGTGGTCGACTGAGGTGTTCATGGCGAGCGTCTAATTAACGACAGCCAACCGCCGTCAGCAACTAACAAATTGACGCATCATGATACGTCAATGTGTTTATTGGAAAAATCGAGAGAGAACGCTTCCCTTCGCGGAGCTGCGAAAGTTAAATGCACCCATGGAAGCGTTTCGCATTTATCGCTCGCTCAATCGCTCCCAGCGCAACACGTTCCTCGCCTGCTTTCTCGGCTGGACCCTCGACGCCCTCGATTTTTTCCTCCTCACCTTTGTCGTCCGCGATGTTGCCGCCGAGTTCTCGGTTTCGATCGTAAAGGTGACCTTCGCGATCACGCTCACGCTCATGATGCGGCCATTAGGCGCGCTCACTTTCGGAATGCTCGGTGACCGCTTCGGGCGGCGAATTCCGCTCATGATCGACATCGTTTTCTACTCAGTGATGGAGCTGCTGACCGCGTTTTCGCCGAACTACACCGTCTTCCTCCTTTTCCGCGCGCTCTACGGGATTGGGATGGGAGGGGAATGGGGGCTGGGCGCTTCGCTCGCGATGGAATGTCTTCCCACGAATGCGCGCGGCCTTGCTTCCGGCATATTGCAGCAAGGCTATTCGTTCGGTTTTCTTCTCGCCGCGGTCATTTACTGGCTCGTGTTCCCGCACTTCGGCTGGCGAGCGTTGTTCGTCGTCGGCGCTTTGCCGGCGCTGCTCGTTATCTACATTCGGGCGAGAGTGCCGGAATCGGAAGCTTGGCAGCGGCAGCGGGACACGGGCGACTCGTTAGGCATAGGCCGCATGATCGCGAAAAACTGGCGATTGCTCGTCTACGTTGTGCTCCTGATGACAGCCTTCAATTACATGTCCCACGGTACGCAGGATCTCTATCCGACCTTTCTGCAAAAACAGAGACAACTTTCCGTCAATCAAACCGCGCCGGTGGCAATTATTTACAATCTTGGAGCGATCTGCGGGGGAACGATTCTCGGCGCTTACTCGCAACGCTGGGGTCGGCGGCGAACGATCATCATCGCCGCGGGATTGGGCATTTTGCTCATCCCGGCCTGGGTTTTTTCTTCGACGTTGCCGCTTCTGATCGCGGGCGGATTTTTGATGCAATTTATGGTGCAAGGCGCGTGGGGCGTGGTGCCGGTGCATTTGAACGAGCTTTCGCCACCGGCCTGGCGCGGCACTTTTCCGGGGGTCGCTTATCAACTCGGGAATTTTTTCTCGGCCAATGCTGCGATGTTGCAGGCGAAGCTCGCCGAGCATTTCGTTAGACCAAATGGTCAGCCGGATTACGCCCTGACGATGGCGTGCGTAATGGGGTGCGTTTTTTTCGCTTTAATCTTCCTCGCCGCGATCGGACGCGAAGCGCGTGGAATTGAGTTTTAAGTTTTCGTGCTCGTGCTCGGCCCTTTCAGGATGCGAGCAGGAGGACGATCTACGGAGGAGTGGGCGCGTTAGCGGAAGCTGGGGAAGTTGCCGGCCGATGCCCTCGCCGCGATGACCGCCGGCTGGCGCTGATAAACGCCTTCGCCGTAGCGATAATCGACAATCGCCTCGGCGATTTTGTCAGCGATCTTCTCGCGATACGCGGGGCTGCCGGCGAGGTTCCCTTCCGCGCGGTTGCTGAGGAAGCCGCATTCGACGAGGACGGAGGGATATTGTGCGTTGCGGAGGACGCGGAAGCCCGCGACGTGCACGCCGCGATTCGTCGCTCGCGGAAGGGTGAGAAGGTTACGCTCGATCGCGGAGGCGAGGGGAAGGGCGTAGGGCGAGTGGTAGTAAGTTTCGAATCCGTGAACACCTCGCCGGCGCGCGTCGTTGAAATGGATGCTGACAAAGATGGAGTTTTTCTCCGAATTTCCCATCGCAACGCGATCGTCGAGCGGGATGAAGGTGTCGTTGTCGCGCGTCATAATCGTTCGCATTTGCGACTCGTGCAGCTTGCGGTTCACGCGCTCGGCGACGTCGAGCGCGACGGTTTTTTCCGGAGGACAGTAACGGCGGACCGCGCCGCTATCCCTGCCGCCGTGGCCGGGATCGATGACAACGGTGTCGAACGTCCGGCTGGTATTGGTGGCGACGGTGGAGCAGCCACCAAGGAACGCTCCCACGATTGTAACGCAGGTAAGGAAGAGAAAATGTGAGCGCGCCATTGCCATCAATAAAGCGAAACCCGTGCCGTGCAAAAGCGAAAGGATGAACGCGCGAGCGACAACGATGCGCGGGTGGAAATCGCTTGTTTTTGCGCGATCCCACTTACAGGCTAGCCGTGATTTATGGTGAAACGGATCTCGATTATTTTGATGGTTTGCGGTCTTGCGATGGGCGGTTGCAAGAGGGGAAATGTTGCGCAAAAAAGCGGGCAGAAACAGAACGCTACGCCGCCGCCGACAGCCGTCACGGCCGTTGCCACGCCGATACCGAAGCCGACGAAACCGCCGATCGATGAGAACGCGCAGGTGGTTGTTTTCGGTTACCACCGCTTCGAGAAAAAAGTGCGCCGGCCCGATACCGAAATCACGCCGGAAGCGTTCGAGGCACAAATGAAAGAGCTGAAAGATCACAACATCTCGGTCATCCGGATGCAGGATTTTCTCGCCTGGAAACGTGGTGAGAAAAACATCCCCGCGAAGGCCGCGATCGTCACGATCGATGATGGTTATAAATCCGGCTACGAAGTGGCCTGGCCGATTTTGAAAAAGTACGGTTATCCCCTCACGCTCTTTATTTATACGGAGGGGATCAAAGGCGGAAAATTCGGCGGTGGCGAAGCGATGAGCTGGGAACAGCTCGGCGAGATGCGCGACGCGGGTGTCGACATCGAGGCGCACAGCGCGACCCATCAGGACCTGCGCAAGCCGTACGACAAGGTGACCCGACGGCACCTCAATCCTGAGGAATATACGCAGTGGCTCACCGCCGAGGTCGCGGGATCGAAGGCGACGCTCGAGCAGAAGCTCGGCATTCGGGTCGATTGTTTCGCGGTCCCGTTTGGATATTACAACGAGCGGGTAAAGGAAGCGTGCAAGAAGGCCCGCTATGAAGCGGTCTTCACAGTTTACGGACAAAAGCTCACCTACGCTTCCGACAACTATTCGTTAGGCCGCTACATGATCGAGGCGAACAAACCGAAAGTCTTCGAAGACGCGATTAACTTCGGCGGCTCGTCGAGTGCCGGTGGGGTGCCGATCGAGGAAGTTTCCACTGCCAGCCTGCGAGCCGAGCCGGCGGACGGAGCGGTCGTGAATGATCGCACGCCGCTCATTCGCGCCAACCTCGGCGGTGTCGCGACGCTCGATCCCAAATCGGTGAAAATGCGCATCAGCGGTCTTGGGCTGGTTCCGGCAAAGTTTGATCCCCAGACCAAGATCATTTCCTTCCAGATCAAGCAGCCGCTCCATGGCGACGCCTGCACGGTAATTCTGGAAGCGAAAGCCGGCGGGAAAAAAATCGAAGCGCGCTGGAGCTTTACCCTAAAGGAAGCGGCCGTGAAGGCGAAGGACGCGCCCGCCTCGGCGCAATCTCCCCCGAAAAAGTAGCACCGCCCGCTTGCGATATTCGTTGGGCAGCGGACGAAAAAGCGTCCCGCCAAAAAGTCTCTCGCCACAGCGCCGCGGCGTCGCATATAACCGGCGCATGAGTCTGAATCTTGAAGTCCTTTCGCACGCGGCCGACCAGGCTCGCGGTCTTTGCATCGATGCCGTCCACGCCTCGCAGTCGGGGCATCTGGGATTGCCCTTGGGCTGTGCCGAAATGGGCGCGGTCCTTTACGGTTACGCCCTCAAACACAATCCCGACGAACCGCGTTGGATCGGGCGCGATTACTTCATTCTTTCCGCGGGACACGGCTCCATGTTCCTTTACGCCTGGCTCAACCTGAGCGGCTACGATCTGCCGATGTCGGAGATCAAACGCTTTCGCCAACTCCACAGCAAGACTCCGGGACATCCGGAATTTTTCGAAACGCCGGGAGTCGAATGCACGACCGGTCCGCTGGGGCAGGGCGTCGCCAACGCGGTCGGCGTGGCGATGGCGGCGAAGATGGCCGCGGCGCGATTTAACACCGACGAGCACAAAATTTTCGACCAACATATCATCTGCCTCGCGGGTGACGGCTGTTTGCAGGAAGGCGTCTCCGCGGAAGCGAGTTCCTTCGCGGGACATTTTGGGCTCGATAATCTGATCCTCATCTACGACTGCAACGGCGTCACGCTCGACGCGATGGCGAAGGTGACGCAGAGCGAAGACACCGGCATGCGCTTCCGCGCCTACGGCTTCGACGTCCAGGAAGTGCAGGGCGACGACATGCAGGCGTTCCTCGACGCGCTCAACACCGCGAAGGAAAGCGACAACGGAAAGCCGAAGATGATCATCGCTCACACCTTGATCGGGAAAGGAATTCCGGAAGTCCAGGGTACGAACAAGGCGCATGGCGAAGGGGGCGCCAAATATGCCGATGCCGCACGCAAAGGCCTCGGGCTGCCGGACGAGCACTACTACGTCTCCGATGAGGTGCGCGACTATTTTGCCGAACACAAGAAGCATCTCATCGAGGAATACGGCAAATGGGAGAAGTCGTACCAAGCCTGGCGCAAGGCCAACGCCGACAAAGCGCAAATGCTCGACGACGCGATCGAAAAGAAAGTCCCGGAAGATCTCTTCGACAAGATCCCGGTTTTCGCCAGCGACGCCAAACTTGCCACCCGCAAAGCCGGCAGCGAAGTGCTTCAGCCGCTCGCGCAGGCGATGCCATTCCTCCTCAGCGGCAGCGCCGATCTCCACGGCTCCACGCTCAACTACATTAAAGACGGCGGCGATTTCACCCGCGACCAATTAACCGGGCGCAACATCCATTTCGGTATCCGCGAACACGGCATGTGCGCGATCATGAATGGCATCGCCTATCACGGAATCTTCCGGGCTTCTGGCGCGACCTTCCTGGTCTTCACCGATTACTGCCGCGCTTCCATCCGGCTCGCTGCGCTCTCGCGGTTGCCCAACATTTACATCTTCACCCACGACTCCATCGCGGTCGGTGAAGACGGCCCGACGCACGAGCCGGTCGAGACGGTAACGAGCGTCCGCGTGATGCCGCAGATCGACGTCATCCGGCCAGCCGATCCGGAGGAAACCGCAGGCGCTTTCGTCGCCGCGGCGCAGCGCACAAACGGTCCGACGTTGCTCTCGTTGTCGCGCCAAAACCTCCCTACCTTGAATGAGATCGATGTGAAAGTGCGTCGCGAAGGCGTGCTCAAGGGCGGCTACATCGCAAAGAAGGAAACCGGCAAGCTCAGTCTCATCCTCATGTCCTGCGGGAGCGAACTGCAGCACGCCCTCGCGGCCGCGAAAGAGCTGGGGGAGGGGACCCGGGTCGTCTCGATGCCCTGCTTCGAACGCTTCGCCCGCCAACCGGACAGCTATCGCGAAGAAGTCCTGCCTAACGAATGTAGGAAGCGCGTCGCGATCGAAGCCGGCGTCCCGCAAATCTGGTCGCAGTATGTCGGCCTCGACGGAAAAATCGTCGCTATCTACAACCGCTTCGGAATGAGCGGACCCGGCAACGAAGTCATGAAAGAACTCGGGATCGACGCCCAGCACGTCATCGACGCCGCGAAATCGTTAGGCTAATAGCCCGACGATCGCGCATGGCAGGAGCCCCGGTTCTTACCCGGAGCTCCTGCGCGAGAGGACACTGCCGAATTAGCGGCGCTACTTGAGCGGGAGAAGGGTCGCGGCCACTATGCCGGCATCGGAAAAGAGGAGGTTTTCGTTCACGTCGTAGAATTTCTCCGAGTAGGTGCCGCTGTAGGTCTTGAGATTAGCCGACACCGTGAGGGTTTGCGTCTCGACGAAGTTTCCGCTCGGCGCGCCGCTCGCATCAAAGGTGTAGCCAAAGTGACGGGTGGCAGCAATGCCACTGCCAGCAGGCCTAACAAACCTCCCCCGCCAGGCTTCATTTATTGATCTTTTCTTCTTTACCTGCAACCTTCGTCGCTTCAATTCGCCTAACGACTGACAATGCCCGCTATCTCAAGCACCTTTGGGCAACACGCCCTGTAGATGCGACCTCTTCTGCCCGGGCGCTTCAAACGTGACTGCTTTAAGCAGTCAAGTGGGCAGAGTCGCTCCAGGGTGAACGACAGAAAGGGTGCTTTTTTCTTGAGTCGGTAAGCGTGGCCTCTTGCGAGGAAGGGAAAAATAGGGTCTTCAGTTTTGATATTCGCCCGAGCAAGCGTTCTTTCGAACCGCGGCGAATGCCAGGAGGCAGGTCCCCATACCAGCTAATGCCAGAATGGACGGTTCCGGGACGGGAATAACGATCGTGGTGCCGATGATGATCCCGGCATTGCCGTAGGTAACGGCATTGCCAATCATATGCAGCCCAGTTTGATCGTTCACGAAATGCGCCCAGCCGAAGACGTCGCGGTTTGGTCGCCCGCCGACAAGTCCTCGACCTGTATTGATTCCCAGATAGAAATCGCCAAAACCGACGTTAATCGTGTACGGGTGATCGACAACAAACAGCGGTTGAAACATGCCGGACGCAATCGTCTCCGCGGTGAAAACTGCCAGATTTGGGACGAGATAATAATCAGCCTCTTCATCGATATTCCAGGTAATCGCGCTCAACATTTGCCCGTCTAGCTCGACCCAGAGGCTCGTCGGGTCGGTTCCCGCCTCGTCCTGGTAAACTGTGAAACGGTAATTAGCCGGCGGGAATGATGAATCCGGCACAGCTATAAAATTCGAATCGATCACTGTGTCGGCTCGAGCGTGGGCGACGATCAATGCCATTCCCGCCACAAATAGGCTCATGCCTTTCATCAATGCATTCTAACCAGTCACCATTCCGCCCGAAGCGGAGTAAGAAGTCAAGTTGCAACGTCGGCAGCTCGGGCGGAGATGCAGAATTAGTGGAAGGCCAGCGGGCAAGCACGGATGTTCGCTGATGGGCGTGTCCATCGAAATACGGCATGCAAACGTGCCGACCACGGACCAAGCCGGGGAGCCACGCTGGAGAAAGGGTGTCGGTCCCTGATTCTCGCTCTCTGTCCACGGCAGTTGTTTTCTAATGCTAATCTTCCAAAGGGATGCGCGTAGGCGAAAACCAATCTGGAGAAGCATGGCGTCGGGTTCGAGGCCGCGACCGTCTTTGGTGATGCATCCTCGCTCACGATTGCCGATCCCGCGCATTCTC
>DASXPA010000164.1:0-22658 GCA_036493915.1 Chthoniobacterales bacterium
TGCGGGACGACGACCTCGGAAAGGTTGACCCACCGCATCTGCGCCTGCCCCGCGAGGCTGCGCGAAACTTCATCCTCGGAAACCACGCCATCGTTGACCAACACCTCGACAACGCTCCCGCCGTTCAGGCGCCGGCGGGCGTCGTCGATTTGCGCGCGCGTGACGAGGCCGGTGTCGTACAGGAGGTCGAGCACGTAATCTTGGTGGGGGATCGCCATGACAGGGGGGCTGCCGGAGGTTGCATCCTAGCCAAGTGCGCGGAGAGCGTCAACGCAAAGGGATCGCGCGACACTTCTCTTCGTTAGGCGCAGCGATTGTTCTTCTTGCCGAGGCTCGGATTTCGGCTGAACAAAGAAGAACCCAAACGAGGTGCGATTCGTGAATCACTACACAATCCTCAACCCCATCATCGGCGGGATCCTGATCGGCGCCGCCAGTCTCCTCGCGACCGTGGAAAGCGGCAAAATTCCCGGCATTTCCGGCGTCTTCGGACGTCTGCTCGTGGCGGAAACCCCCGACAAGGTCTGGCGCGGGATTTTTCTTCTCGGGCTCATTGGCGGCGCCGCGGCGAGTTTTTTCCTATGGCAAAGCGCCGCAATTTATCGGCCGTTGCGTCCGCTTTTCATCATGGCAATCGCGGGTTTGCTGGTCGGGTTCGGCACGCGGCTGGGCGGCGGTTGCACAAGCGGCCACGGCGTTTGCGGGGTCGGGATGGGCGCAAGAGATTCGATCGTCGCGACCATGATCTTCATCGCGATCGCAATCGTGACCGTGTTCCTCTACAACCGGATCGCTCTATGAACCGGGGCCGTCTCATTCTTTGTCTGCTTGCCGGAGTGCTGTTCGGTGTGGGACTTGCGATTTCGGGAATGACCGATCCCGCCCGTGTCATCGGTTTCCTCGACGTGACCGGGAATTGGGATCCGGCGCTGCTCTTTGTCATGGCCGGTGCGGTCTCTGTTTATGGATTAGGAATGCGGAGTTTGGGGCGCTTCGGAAACCGTGGCCTCAAGCTCCCGTCCGCGGCGCCGGGACCGCTTGACCGGCGGCTCGTCGTCGGCGCGGCGATCTTCGGCCTCGGCTGGGGACTGGGCGGATTTTGTCCTGGACCCGCTCTCGCCAACCTCGGTGCCGTGCGCGCGGAAGCGCTCGTTTTCGTGCCGCTGATGGCGCTCGGAATGTTCCTCGCGCAACGCATATTCAAAGCCGACCGCTGAGGCGAAAAACTCGCAGGCTGGTCGAAGTCCGAATTCAAACCTCCGCAGACGTCAGGCGACGACGACCCCTTCGCACGAGGTGCGTTCGGTGTAACGCGCGCTGAGACGTTTCGTCATTGTACCGACGGCGCCGTTGCCAATGCGGTGGCCATCCACCTCGATGACCCCGGCGAGTTCCCCCATCGTTCCGGAGCAAAAGACCTCCTCAGCGCGATAGACTTGCTCGAGCGTGATGTCGCGCTCTGCGCACGCAATCTTATCCGCTGCGCAAATCTCGAGAACCGTTGCTCGGGTAATGCCGGCAGGACAGGCGAGGACGCGGCTCGTCGCCACCTCGCCCTGTCGAACGAGAAAAAGATGAGTTGCGTTGGTCTCCGCAACGAAACCGCGCATGTCGAGCATGAGGGCGTCGTCCGCGCCGGCTTGGTTCGCCTCGATTTTGGCGAGGATGGAGTTGAGCAGATTGGCGTGATGAATTTGTGGATCAAGCACTTCGGGCGGCGGCCGGCGGATTTTGCTCGTGATCAAGGTGAGGCCGCTCTTTGCGTAAACCGGCGCCTTGTGTTCCGCGAGGACGATGAGCGTGGGTCCGCTTTGGTTCAGGCGCGGGTCCATTCCGGAGGTGATCTTGACGCCGCGGCTGAGAGTGAGGCGGATGTGGACCTGGTCGCGCATCTGGTTCGCGGCGAGGGTGCGCTTGATTTCGTCGATTAGCTTTTCGTTAGGCGGAATTTCGACGAAGGCGAGCGCGGTGGCGGAACGGCGCAGGCGATCGAGGTGTTCGTGCAGTTTGAAAATCCGCCCGTCGTACAGTCGCAATCCTTCCCAGACCGCATCGCCTCCCTGCACCGCGGAATCGAAAGGGCTGATTCCCGCTTCATCGCGATGAAGAAGCCGGCCGTTAATGTTGACGATCAGGTCGCGATTTTTTTCGTTAAACTGCTGGAGCATTTTAATGTGTTGTCAGTGATCACAGGCGGCTAGTGCAGGCGGTGAGGGAAAAGTTGCTCATAGCATTCCTGACAACGTTGATGGATTTCGCGCAGCCGTTTCGGCACCGTCGGCATTTTTGTGGCGGGCCTTTGGAACGAAGTCGAGTGCGCCACTTCTCCGTACCAATGTTTCGCCCACATTCCATCGCTCGCGCGTAAACCGGGCGGCCAGGAAAGCATTGCCGGATCAAACTCGATGCCGACCGCACTACAGAGCAGGCGCAACGTTTGCTCGGGGTTTTGCAGGACGTCGCGCGCATCGACGATCGGCGGAATGGCGTTGCTCTGCGCGCGGACGCAATCGAAGAGCGCAGCTTGCTGAACGAAGCCGAGGTCCTCGAGCGTCGGTTCGCCATTCTTCTTCAGATAGGAGGCAATGACTTCCGCGGGATCGCGTATGAGAAAGCAATTCGTTAACGTGCTGAGCCAGCCGCGGTCCACTTTAGGGAGGAGATGATGGGTCATCTGCTTTTGATAAATGATCCTGCTGCCATCTCCTTCCGCGCTCGTTAGGCGAGCGACCACTTTCCGCCAGTCGGTTTCTCCCGCGGCGATGATCTCGGCGGCGAGTGGATGCTGTTTCCCGGTCGCCCGAAGGTAGAAAGCATAGAAAGGCTCGTCGATCACACTGGTATCCGCCCGATTTTCCCACGAACGCATGAGCGCCGTTGAGATGTTGCGCGGCCCCGACCACATCGCGATGCGCAACGGCGAAGTCATCGTCGTTAGGTGTGGGTGACAAGCTGCACCATCCGCTGCCGCATTTTCTCATCCGGCAGGCGGCCTCTGCCGGCTCCCATGTTGTCCTCTAGATGAGGCACCTTTGCGGTCGCGGGGATGGCACACGTGACCGCAGGATTTGCGATGATCCATTTGAGGAAGAATTGCGCCCACGACTTGCAGTCGAACTCGGTCGCCCAATCCGGCAACGGTTTTGCCCGCACCCGCGCGAAGAGGTCGCCGGTCGCAAAAGGACGATTGACGAGAACGGCGATACCACGGTCGCGCGCCAGCGGCAGCAAACGTTCCTCCGCCGCGCGATCGCTGATCGAGTAGTTGATCTGGAGGAAATCGAGCTTCTCGCGGCGGAGAATCTTTTCGACCTCGGGGAACGCGGAGTCGACGTAATGGGTGATGCCGAGATAGCGGATGCGGCCTTCCGCCTTCCAGGCGCGCATCGTGGCGAGCTGCGTTTCAACGTCGACGAGATTATGTACCTGCATGAGATCGAGGCGCTTCACCCGGAGGCGCGCGAAGGAGCGTTTCATCGAGTCGATCCCAGCTTGCTTGCCGCTCGTCCAGACTTTGGTCGCGAAGAAGAGCGAATCGCGCAGGTGCAAGTCGCTGGTCAGCTCGCCGATGACCTTTTCGGCACGGCCATACATGGGCGAGCTGTCGATCACTTTGCCGCCGAGCTGAACGAATCGCGTGAGCACTTCTTTGAGCGGCGCTTGATCGTCAGGCGAGTCCCCGACATCGAAGGTCTGCCAGGTGCCGAGTCCGACCACCGGCAGCTTTTCCCCGCTGGCCGGGATGGCCCGGGTGATGGGAGAGGAAGTTTCGGTCGCGGTGATTGTCGGAGCAATCAGGAGAGACGCACCCGTGCCGCCAATCAAGCGGGCGGCTGCCCGCCGGGTCATGTGTTCGCTCATGGGAAGCAGAGTAAGGTTGGCGCGCCTCCTCGGAAAGGCACTTCGAACTGGTCCTTTTTTCGGCTCGGCTGCGACGTTCTTCGAACAAACTTTGGTTCAGTTACCATTCTCGCCAAACGACTTAGGATTACTCTTCCGTCACATCCCTCGACAGGCCTAAAGAGCGCTGTAGATAGAGGGAGATGAAAACGATCAGCGCCACGACTGCCGCCGCCGATTCCCGGCAGACTGCATAGTCGGGCGTTGATCACAGCCGCCTTCGCGAATCGTGCGGGGGCATGGAACGGCTGAACGAGCTGCGAGCTTTTCGCCAGATCGGTAATGACCTCGGCGAAAAAACCGGCCGCGGCTATCTCGTTGAGATACTGGTCTTCGCGGCTGTCGTCGGCTTGGCCGCCTGGCCATTGATCTCGCTCTTAATCGTCCTCGCTCAGACGGCCAACGGCTAGACTTCGCGCGCCCGCGGCTTCGTGCCGGCCGGCCGACCCTTCGAATCTCTCGCGCATTGTCGCCGGATAGAAAACTTCTCCGGCAGCCGCAGGTGAGGTGTGGCTTGGCGTCGGCCGCGGTGCCAAACGATTTGACGGCGCAGGCTCGCTGCTCTTGGCTCAGAGCGCCTATGAAGCTTCCCGTCGCTCTCAGCCTTCTCGCCTTGATCATGCCAGTCGCTGCGCAAGCGACTCCGGCGGATACTCAGTTTGAATCGATCGCAAAAACCTACATCGACCAATATCTGCAGCGGAATCCAGAGGAGGCGACGGCGCTGGGCGATCATCGTTTCGACGATCGGCTGACGGATTATTCGCCCGACGCTTTCGCGAAGGCGCGCGCGGCGGCGCAGGATTCGAAAGAGAAGCTGGCCAAGATCGACGCCTCGCAGCTGACGGGCCCTAACAAAGTCGATGCGCAGATTTTGAAGGATGCGATCGATTACGAACTTTTCCAATTCGACGAGCTGAAGGAATGGCAGGTCGATCCGCTGGTTTATAACGAGAGTCTCGCGAACAGCCTCTACCTGCTTGTGGCGCGCGATTTCGCCCCGGCGAAGGAGCGGATCGCAAATCTGCAGAAGCGCATGGAAGCGATCCCAGCCGTGATCGTGCAGGCGAAGGCGAGCCTGCAACATCCGCCGCAGATCAACACGAAGGTGGCAATTGATCAGATGGCCGGTGCGATCTCGCTCGTCAATGACGGGCTTGCCCCGCTCCTCGATCACGCGCCGGAGATGAAGAAAGAGATCGCGCCGTTGCAGGAGAAAACAGCGAAGGCGCTGGAAGATTACAAGACTTGGCTGGAGAAAGATCTGCTCCCGCGCTCTACCGGCGATTTTCGACTCGGGGCGGAGAAGTTCCGCAAGAAACTCCACTTCGCACTCTCTTCCGACATGCCGATGGAAGAGGTGATGTCGCGCGCGCAAGCCGACCTGAAGGCGACGCAGGCGGCGATCTATGAGACGGCGCTTCCGCTTTACAAAAGGTATTTTCCGAACGCCGACGCAAAGACTCTTTCCGACAAACACAAGGTCACCGCCACGGTGCTCGACAAGCTGGCCGAGCAACATCCCGACAACAACACGATCGTCGATTACGCGAAAAAAGTCGTGGCGGAAGCGACGGCGTTCGTGAAGGAGAAGAACATCGTCACCGTGCCGGACAAGCCGCTTGACATCGTCGTTATGCCGGAGTTCAAACGCGGGCCGGCGATCGCCTATTGCGATTCGCCCGGGCCGCTGGAGCAAAATGGCAAGACTTTTGTCGCGATCTCGCCGACTCCGAAAGATTGGTCCGAGGCGCGTAAGAAGTCGTTCTATTTGGAATACAATAACTACATGATGCACGATCTCATCGTGCACGAAGCGATGCCTGGCCATTTCCTCCAGCTTGCGCATTCCAATCAGTTCAAGGCGCCGAGCCTCGTGCGCTCGATTTACCAGAGTGGGAGCATGATCGAAGGCTGGGCCGTCTTCATGGAGCAAACGATGGCGGAGCAAGACTTCGGCGGACCGGAAGTGAAAATGGAACAGCTGAAGATGCGGCTGCGCGTCATCACGAACGCGATCATCGACCAGAAAATTCACGCCGGGCACATGACGGAAAAGGAAGCGCTCGACCTGATGGAGAAGGAAGGCTTTCAGCAGGAAGGCGAAGCGGTCGCAAAATGGACACGAGCGCGGATCACGTCGGCGCAGTTGTCGACCTATTTTATCGGCGTGAGTGAATGGCTCGATCTGCGCGAGCGGGCGCGAGCGAAAGAAGGGAAGAATTTCAACATGAAGAAATTCGATGACCATGCGCTCAGCTTCGGGAGCCCGCCGGTGAAATACATTCGGCAGGAAATGGGGCTGTAGTTTCGCCTTATCGCGCGCGGCGGCGTTGTCATCTGAGCGTAGCGAAGAATCTCACAGGCGTGGTGCGGCCTCGCTATCAAGATAAGATTCTGGCGCATGGGGTCGTTCGCTGCGCTCATCCTGATACCCGCAGGGCACGGGCTTGGCTGTCGCTAGGCAGCTTCACCTTCTTCGCTCAATCGTCGTCCCCGCTTTCGAGATGAAACGTATTTCAAGCCTAGTGGAAGCGTTCCCAGAAGAGACCGACGCCATCACGTTGGCGAAGTCGCGCGCCACAACGTTGTGCGCTTCTGGTTGTCGATCCGCACCGCGTCGTACAAGACGCTCACTGCCTAACGACTCCGCAATCCGCTCACCTAACGACGTCGCACCCCGCGAGCGCACGCCGAGAACGTTGCCACCGATCTTCGCACGCAAGGCGTCCGGCTTGCTCGAGACGAGGATGCTGATCCGCCGCTCGCCTGATGAGTGTGGACAGAATGCGGAAGAGCGTCGTCTTGGCGCCGGCATAGGGTCCGAGGAGCCCGAAAATCTCCCGCAACGCGCCCTCGAGCGGACCCGAGCGAACGCCAGCCGGTCGCCATAGCGATGCGCGAGTTCGTCAATGAGGAGTGCGGGTGCGGCGGTTTCCAGAGCGGGCATTGAGAGTGAAACGCAGCGTGACAGGAGAGAGGCGTTCCCTTTACAGTCCCCGGCAACGCCCGCAAGTTCGCCGATGCCTGACCTTGCCAGCTGGATTCGTCCTCGCGACGAAAAGTGGTTCAAGCCGATCCTGGCGATGCGACCCGAGATCAATGTCTGCAACGCGGCGCTAGGCGAGGTCGATCTCGATGAAATGGACGCGCTCCTTCTCACCGGTGGGAACGACATTTCGCAGGAATATCTGCGACAGCCTGTCCCCGATCCGTCCGTCCTCGAGGAAGGCGATTTACCGCGGGACAAATGGGAGTTCGCCACGGTCGAAAAAGCGCTCGAACGCGGCCTGCCGATCCTCGCGATCTGCAAAGGGATGCAGCTCTTGAACGTCGCCCTCGGTGGCACCCTTCACCTCGACATTCGCGGGCACAATCTTCCCGAGCAGAAATCGCACGACATTCAACCGCTTCGCAACGATGCCGGGGCGACGCATCGTTTTGAGAAAGTGAACAGCTCGCATCATCAGGCGATCGATCGCGTTGCGGATGGCTTCGCCGTGGAATCGTGGTGCACGACTGACGGCGTCATCGAGCAGATGCGCCTGACGGATCGGCCTTTCGGGCTCGCCGTCCAATATCATCCCGAGCGCGGCTCGCTTTACGCGCCGCTCTTCGCCGATTTTTTCGCTCGTCTTCTCGTGCCTAACGCCTAACGATCCCAGCATGTCGACGCCGCAAAACACGATCGCGATTTTTACGATCACGATTAGACGCTGAGTCCGAGTAACATGCAGGGCCAGGCCGTTTTTCGACCTTCGGGATCGATCCCGAAGCCTTTCGACCCGTGCCGATTGCATGCAATACATCGCCCGGCGGATTGTCAGCGGAGCACTGAGCCTGATTGATTGATCCGCAGATTACGCAGATTTTGAATAGGGATTTTGTCTCCCTTCATCCGCGAAATCCGCAGACAGCTAGCTCCCCCGATAAACGCAGCGCGCGGTCGGCGTCTCGTGGATCACGATCTCGCAAAGCCCCGGGCAATGCGGCGCCAGCTTTGCCCAAAACCACGCCGACATGTTTTCAATCGTCGGATTCTCGAGGCCGGTAATCTCATTCAAATAAGAATGATCGAGTTGCGCGACGAGCGGCTTCATCGCGTCGCCGATCTGTGCGTGGTCGTAAACCCAGCCAGTCGCGCTATCGACTTCGCCTTCGACGCTTACTTCCACCTTGAAGCTGTGGCCGTGCATTTTGCGGCACTTGTGACCCTCTGGTGCGGACGGCAAAGTTTGAGCGGCTTCGAAGGTAAAGTCTTTCGTTAGGCGAGCGCGCATCGCAGGCAAAAATCGCATCGGAGAGAGCACCTGTCATCCCGCTGCGACGGAGGTGCTTTTCCGTGTCATCCCGTGCGCTGAACGGACATTTTCCTGCTGCAAAGGCTTCTCCTCGCGCACGGGTTCGCGTTCCCTTCTCGCCTGATTAGCTTCTTCTGTTCGCCATGGGCTCCACGATCACCGAACCGCATCTCATCGAGGGGGAAGCCGCGCCTGGCCGGAAGCGTGCCACCAGCCCCACGGTGCTCGCGATTTTGTTCGCGATCAGTTTTTCGCATCTGCTCAACGATTCGATTCAATCGCTCATTCCGGCGATCTATCCGCTGCTCAAGCGAAGCTTCCACCTCAGCTTCGTCCAGGTCGGGCTCATTACCCTCGCCTTTCAAATGACGGCGTCGATCCTGCAACCGTTCGTCGGTCTTTTCACCGATCGGCGGCCGCAGCCCTTCTCGCTCGCCTGCGGCATGGGGCTGACCTTGGGCGGGCTCGGCCTGCTTTCGCAGGCGGGCAATTTTGCGATGGTCGTCGCAGCGGCGGCGCTCGTCGGAATGGGCTCATCGATTTTCCACCCGGAATCGTCGCGTGTCGCCCACCTCGCCTCCGGCGGGCGCACCGGGCTGGCGCAATCGATTTTCCAAGTCGGCGGGAATGCCGGGAGCTCGTTAGGCCCGCTGCTCGCGGCGTTAATTGTTGTTCCTTACGGGCAGCGGAGCGTCTTGTGGTTTGCGCTCTTCGCGCTCCTCGGTATCGCGATCCTGGTCGGCGTCGGTAAATGGTATCGCAGTCATCTCGCGGAAAGGAAGGCGCGCTCCGCGCCTCCCGCCGAAACACGCCCGATGTCGCGTCGAGTGGCGCTGGCGCTGGTTGTGCTCGGCGTGCTCATCTTTTCGAAATACTTCTATCTCGCCAGCCTAACGAACTACTACACGTTTTACCTCATCCAAAAATTCCATCTCTCGGTCCGGGCCGCGCAGCTGCATTTGTTTCTCTTCCTTTTCGCGGTCGCCGTCGGCACCGTGCTCGGCGGACCAGTGGGCGATCGCTACGGACGCAAGCTGGTGATCTGGATTTCCATTCTTGGCGTCGCGCCCTTCACGATCGCGCTGCCCTACGCGAATCTCTTCTGGACCGGCGCCCTCACGGTCGTGATCGGTCTCATCCTCGCCTCGGCTTTTTCAGCGATCCTGGTTTACGCACAAGAACTGGTGCCGGGAAAAGTCGGACTTATTTCCGGATTATTTTTCGGGCTCGCCTTCGGCATGGCAGGCATCGGCTCCGCCGTGCTCGGCGAAATCGCCGATCGCACGAGCATCGCCTACGTCTTCCATCTCTGTTCCTTTCTGCCGCTGATCGGTTTGCTCACGGCGTTCTTGCCAAACATCAGGCGTCACTCCTCCTCGGTTGCGGTATGAGCTGTCCACAGGTCAAATTGATACGACCTGAACTTTACTGCCTCGTCCCATGTCTGAGTTAGCGATACGGTTCAAGCGAAACGCAGACGGCTCAGCGGCGCTCACCTGCACAAGGGTCGACGGATCGGTGACCTGGCAACGGCAAACTGGCCAGCGCGGTCTCGTTTTTCCGGCGCATGATTTGACTCACTATGCCGTCGAGACGGTTCTGGAATATGAGCACGGTTTTTATGGATTGCTCGCAAGCGGCTGGGAAATGGGCGATTTCGCGGCGCCCTGGCCGCGTGGGCCGATCCCGGAAGAGGCGCGGGAAGTGGAATTGCTCGTCGGGCTTTTCGAAGTGGAACGCCGGATGGGAGATGGCTGGAAGGCTGCAGACTTGCGCGCACAAGGGGAGATCTATGCTGCCGGCCAAGGAAGCGGACGAAAGGCCATCACGATGCCGGCATTGACGGATGAGGACGTGGGCAGAATCCACACGCTGCTGCAAGAGTTGCTGGGGCGATGGGCGGCAACTTCGCCGGGTGGGACGCTCGAGCTTTCCTTCCACCTCTCCGCGCCCGCGACCTAATGATCGGAATTGGTCGCGCAACATTGCCCGTCTCTGGGAGCAATGGTAACTAGACGGATGAATTGCTCGCGCGGCGTCGCGCTCGCCCTTCTGCTTGCGGCGCTTCTCATTTGCCCCGGCCAGACGTCGGCGCAGATGTTCCAAGGCCACAACCTGGTGCAAGCGAGCCTGATCGCGGATACGACGGCGATCGTGCCGGGGCAGCCGTTCACCGCCGGGCTGCTCCTGAAGATGGCCCCAAGCTGGCACAGTTACTGGCGATATCCGGGCGACGCCGGCATCCCGACCGAAATCAAATGGCACCTGCCGCAAGGCTGGAAAGCCGGCCCGATGCAATGGCCAATCCCGCTCAAGCTGAACGAGCCGGGCGACATCCAGATTTACGGTTATCACGACGAAGTGCTGCTCATGATGCAGCTCACGCCGCCGGCCAGGATCGCCGAGAAGTCGGTTCATCTCGCGGGCGATGCCGACTGGCTTGTCTGCGCGAAAATCTGTATCCCCGGGGATGGCAAAGTGCAGCTCGATCTGCCGGTAGCCAACTCAGCGACGGCGGCGAACCAGGAATTATTCTCCAAGTTTCGCGCGCAGTTGCCGAAGCCGTTGCCGAGCGGCGCGGAGTCGGCGATCAAGTGGACGCGGGAAGCAAAATCGTTTCGCCTCACGATCGGGGATAAGAGCCTGGCGCAGAAAGCGAGCGTCGATTTCTTCCCGTTGCCGAAAGCGCCCACCGTCATCGGGCATCCAAAACGTGAGCTTTCGAACGACGGCTCGATCGTCTTCACGCTTCCGTTCGAAACCGCGCCGCCGGATATGCAGTCGCTCGATGGCCTGATCGTCTTCGATCATCAGGCGTGGTCGTTAGGCTCAGCGGCGATCCAATCGACAGGGACGGAGGAAGCGAAGCCAGCGTCCGCTCTCTCCGGTGGTCTGCTCAAGTATCTTCTCTTTGGTTTTATCGGCGGTTTTATTCTCAATCTGATGCCATGCGTGCTTCCGGTAATTTCGTTGAAGATTTTTGGTTTCATTCAGCACGCGGGCGATAGCCGTCGGAAGATTTTTGGTAATGGCGTCGCCTTCGCCGCCGGCATCTTCGTTTGGTTCATCGCCCTCGCGCTCCTCATGATCGCGCTCAAGGCCGCCGGCCATCAGATCACCTGGGCATTTCAATTTACAAATCCGATCTTCGTCGTCGTGATGAGCGCGGTCGTGCTTGTCTTCGCGCTCAATCTTTTTGGCGTTTTCGAGATCACGCTCTCGTCGCGTGCGACAACCGGACTGCTCGGCTGGAGCGCGCAGGAAGGTTATGCCGGCTCTTTTTTTCAAGGCGTCTTCGCGACCGTGCTTGCGACCCCGTGCACCGCGCCGTTTCTGGGGAGCGCGCTCGGTTTTGCGTTCGCTGCCTCGGCCGGAATCATCCTGCTCATGTTTTTCGCGATCGCAGCGGGAATGAGCGCGCCCTATCTCCTTCTCACTGCGCAGCCCGCCTGGCTCCGCTTCGTCCCGCGCCCCGGCCCGTGGATGGTGCACGTGAAACAGTTCATGGGCTTTCTGCTCATCGCCACGCTCCTCTTTCTCCTCTGGGTCCTCGGCGCGGAACGCGGTCCGGACGCCGCCATCTGGACGAGCGCATTTCTGCTCGCGCTTAGCATCGCCTGCTGGATGAAAGGCTCATTTCTTCTTCCGGGAGCATCGCTCGCCCGGCGCTCCCTCGTGCTCGGGCTCATGCTCCTGCTCGTGCTCGGCAGTGGCTTCTATTTCATCGGAGAAAAATTTGCCGCGACCAAAATCGCCGCCGTCAGCCTAACCAAAAGTGATTGGGTTCCCTTCGGTCCAATCCGCCTGCAAAGCGAGCTCGCGCAAGGCCGCAGCGTCTTTATCGATTTCACCGCCGCCTGGTGTATCACCTGCAAATTCAACGAAGCCTCCGTTCTCGAGACCGCCGCCGTGAAGGAAGCTTTCAAGCATTACGGGATCGTGAAAATGAAAGCCGACTGGACGAACGCCGACCCCGTGATCACGAAAACTTTGAAACAGTTTGGTCGCGTCGGTGTCCCACTCTACGTGCTCTATCCGGCTTCAGCTCCCGACAAACCGATTGTCCTGCCGGAGCTGCTCACCCAGGCGCTGGTCCTGGATCATTTACAATCAATTGCGCCAAAACTGGCGCTCACACCTTAATCAAAATATGAAAGCCAAACTCCTTTTTCTCAGCCTCACGATCCTCAGCGCCGGCCTACTCTGCGCCGCCGAATCTCCGCAAGTCGGAAGCGCGGCGCCTGGCTTCACCCTTCCTGACGCGCATGGAAGGATCGAGTCGTTGAGCAAATTCAAAGGAAAATACGTCGTCCTCGAATGGTTCAATCCCGGTTGTCCCTTCGTGCAAAAACATTACAGGAGCGACAACATGCAGACGATGCAGAAAGAGTTCACCGGCAAAGGCGTCGTCTGGCTGACAATCGATTCCTCAGCGCCGGGCGAACAGGGAAATCTCTCGCCGGCCGAAGCACAGAAGCAGATGGCAGATTGGAAAATGGATCCAACTGCGTTCCTGCTCGATCCCACGGGCAAAGTCGGCCGCGAGTACGGCGCGACCAATACGCCTCACATGTTTGTCATCAATCCCGAGGGCAAGTTGATTTACGAGGGCGCGATCGACAGCAAACCATCGACCAATCAAAGCGACATCCAGACCGCGACCAACTACGTGAAAACGGCGTTGAATGAATCGATGGCCGGCAAGCCGGTCGCGACGACAACGACCAAGGCCTACGGCTGCAGCGTCAAATACGCCGACTAGGCGCGCTTTGCGTTGAAGCGGCTGGCCACTCGCAGGAGCGGCATCGGCGTTAGTCTAACGATCGCCATGCCCGCCTTCATCGCCCATCCGGGAATGACCAGCGCGCGATCGCGCTCCACTGCGCAAAGCGCCGCGCTCACCACTTGCTCGACCGGCACATAAACAAACTCCGGGCCGGGGACGGCGCCGCTATCGGCCTTGCGGCGCGCGACCTCGGTAAACTCCGTCCGCACCGGTCCTGGGCAGAGCGCAGTGACGCGCACTCCGGTGCCGCGCAACTCGGCGCGGAGCGCTTCCGAAAAACTGGTCACGTAAGCTTTGCTTGCAGCGTAGACGGCAAAGTTCGCCATCGGCAGAAAACCAGCCGACGAGCTGACGTTCAGGATCGCGCCGCGTTTGCGCGCGATCATCGACGGCAAGAGCGCCCGCGTCAGCCGCGTGAGCGCGACCATGTTGACCGACATGATCCGCTCGATTTTTTCCGGCTCCGCGCTGGCAAACGAACCGAGATCACCGAGGCCGGCGTTGTTGATGAGGAAATCGAGCGGATATTTTTCGTCAGCGATGCAGCGGACGAGCGCATCGATTTGTTCGGGCTTCGTCAGATCAGTCGGCCGAACCTCGACACGCAACTGCGGATGATGCGTCAGCAATTCGTCGCGCAATTGCCCGAGTCGCTCTCGCCGCCGCGCGACCAGGATGAGAAGCTTCGCGCGCCCAGCCAGCTGCCGTGCAAACTCCTGCCCGATGCCGGCCGAGGCTCCGGTGATGAGTACCTGGCAATGATCGAATCGCATCACGATCCGCTTTTCGTGAGAAGCGGCGCGAGGATGCGCCAGACATTTTTCGCCACAATTTTGTGTCCAGCCGCTGTCGGATGAATCTGATCCGCCTGATTCAAATCGGGATGACCGCCGACACCTTCGAGCAGAAAAGGAATGAGCGCAGCGTGATTCTTCTCCGCCAGCTCCGGAAACGCCGCGCGAAAATCGGCCGCATATTGAGCGCCAAAATTCGGCGGGATTTCCATCCCCGCGATGACGATTTTCACCGGCGGGTTTTTTGCTTTCACGCGATCCATGATCTCCTGGAGATTCTGCTTCATTGCCGGGATCGGGAGCCCGCGCAGGCCGTCGTTGGCGCCGAGCTCGAGAACGAGAACATCGATCGGCTTTTGCAGAATCCAGTCGAGCCGGCTCAAGCCGCCTGCAGTCGTATCCCCGCTGAGGCCGGCGTTGATGACATCGTAGGGCAGGTGCTGCGCGCGAATTTTTTCCTGGATCAGCGCGGGGAAAGCCTGCGCCTGCTCGACGCCGCGACCGGCAGTGATGCTGTCGCCGAGAAAGAGAATCGTCCCGCCGAAGACGGACGAAGCGCTGCAGAGGAGGAAAAGCGCGAGCGCGCGCTCACGCCAAGCCAAATTCCTCATGCGCGGCGAACCCTCATCGCGTAAGCAAGACGCGCCGCCGCGCAACGTCAATGACCTCGATCCCGATTCTCAGCGTCCGCAGCCTAACGAAAAGCTATGCGACCGGTGCTGGGCCGCTGACGGTGCTGCACGACATCTCTTTCGTCCTCGAGCAGGGGGCGACCTGTTCGATCCTCGGGCCATCCGGCAGCGGGAAGACGACGCTTTTGGGGCTCGCCGCCGGGCTCGATCAACCGACCTCCGGTTCTCTATTCCTCAACGGCATTTCGTTAGGCGAGATCAGCGAAGACGAACGCGCGCGCATCCGCAACGAGCTGGTTGGTTTCGTTTTTCAAAATTTCCAGCTCATCCCGACGCTGACCGCGCTGGAGAACGTCACTGTTCCAATGGAGTTGCGTGGCGACCGCGGCGCGCGTGAGTTCGCGCGCGAGCTTTTGCAGCAGGTCGGCCTCGCGGAACGGACCGATCATTATCCGACGCAACTTTCCGGCGGCGAACAGCAGCGCGTCGCCCTCGCGCGGGCCTTCATCAATCGCCCGAAGATTTTGTTTGCGGATGAACCGACGGGAAATCTCGATGCGGAAACGAGCGAGAAAGTGATCGAGATCATGCTCGAGCTAAATTGCAGCGCCGGGACCGCGCTCGTCCTCGTGACCCACGACCCGGAAGTCGCGCGGCTTACCGAGCGCACCATCCGTCTGCGCAACGGCAGGATGGTCGAATGAAAAGGGATGCAATAAACACCTGTCATCGTCAGCGCAGCGAAGGACTTCACAAGCAAATCTTGGGGTCGCTGGCAGATGGTTCGCTCCGCTCACCATGATAAGTCTCCAAGGCACCCCGTGATGGCGAAGTCGAATAGCGGCATCGGGTTCGTTCTCCACATGGCCTGGCGCGACAGCCGCTCGAGCCGGCGTCGGCTGCTGCTTTTTTCGATTTCGATCTCGTTAGGCGTGGCCGCGCTCACCGCGATCGGGCTCTTTCGCGCCAGCCTTTCCCAAGCCATCGACGATCAGGCGCGGTCGCTCCTGGGCGCCGATTTGGTTGTAGAAAGTTCGCAGCCGTTCACTCCCGACCAGGAGCAGATGTTGCGTTCGTTAGGAGAAACCCAGGCGCGCGAAGTGCGCTTTCGGACGATGGCGCTTTTCCCCAGGACCGGCGACACCCGGCTCGTTCATGTGCGCGCTCTCGGCGGCAACTTTCCCTTTTACGGCAAGATGGAAACCGCGCCGCCGCCGGCTGCGCAAAGCTTTCGTCGCGGGGGCGAAGCGGTGCCGGAAGAAAGTCTTCTTCTGCGATATCACGCCCGGCCCGGCGACCCGATCAAGATCGGCGACCTCACTTTCACGATCGCGGGCGCGCTCACGAAAATGCCCGGAGAAGCTTCGCCGGCGGCGAGCTTCGCGCCGCGCGTTTACGTTCCGCTGCAAGACCTCGCGCAGACCCACCTGCTCAAGCCGGGCAGCCTCGCGCACTATTTGGACTTCGTGAAGTTCGCGCCCGGAACTGATGTCGCCGCGGAGGTGACAAAGCTCGCGCCGCGAATCGAGCACGCCGGCCTGCGCTACGATACGGTGGCGAAGCGGAAGAAGGACCTCGGGCGCGCGCTCGACAATCTCTATCGCTTTCTCAATCTCGTCGGCTTCATCGCGCTGCTCCTCGGCGCCGTCGGTGTAGCGAGCGCGATCCAGGCGCACCTCCAGCAGAAGGTGCGGACGGCAGCGGTCTTGCGTTGCCTCGGCGCGGCCGGGCGAACAACCGTCGGAGTTTATCTTTGGCAGGCGATCGCGCTCGGATTAGTCGGCGCGATCGTCGGGGGCGCGATCGGCCTTACGGTCCATCAGTTGTTGCAGGGGACGCTGCAGAAGTTCATTCCTTTTCCGCTGCCGCGAGCGATCGCGTGGCTGCCGGTTTTTCGCGGCATGGGGATCGGCCTCGCCGTTTGCGTTCTGTTCGCACTGCCGCCGCTCCTCCGTTTCCGCCGCGTTTCGCCGTTGCTCATGCTGCGCGCTTCGGTGGACGAGAACGCCGCGCGCGCGAAACGCGATTGGGCGGTTTGGGCGGTTTATCTTGCGATCGCTACGAGTCTCACGCTGCTTGCCGTCGCACAGGCCGAAAAGTGGATCGAAGGATTCTACCTCGCGGGTGGCTTGGCCGTGGCCGTTTCGATCCTGATCGGGGTCGCGAAGTTGCTCATCGTTCTCGTCCGCAAATTTCTGCCGCAGCGCTGGAGTTTTGTTCTCCGCCAGGGCTTGGCTAATCTGAACCGGCCGAACAACCGCACGCTTCTGCTCACGCTCTCGTTAGGCTTGGGGACCTTTTTGCTCCTCAGCGTTTACCTCACCCGCGAGGTGCTGCTCAACCAGTTCCGCTCGATCGGCGCGAATGACCAGCCGAACATTTTTCTCTTCGATATCCAATCGGATCAAACTCGCGCAGTCGCCGATCTCGTTAGGCAGGAAGGACTCCCGGTCCTTCAGCAGGCGCCGATCGTGACCATGCGACTGGTCGAGGTGAAAGGACGGAAGTCGTCGGAGATTTTGAAAGACCCGCATCACACCGTGCCGGAGTGGGAATTGGAGCGTGAATATCGTTCGACTTATCGCGCGGATTTGAGCGAGACAGAGAAGCTCACGGCTGGGAAGTGGATCGGGCAGGTCGATTATCATCCGGACGAAACGGTGCCGGTCTCGGTCGAGCAGGACATCGCGAAGGACCTTGGCCTAACGATCGGCGACACGCTCGTTTTTGATGTCCAAGGGGTGCCGATCAAAACGCGCGTGGCCAGTTTGCGCGAGGTCGACTGGAAACGCTTTCAGACCAACTTTTTCATTGTCTTCCCGATGGGCGTGCTGGAAAAAGCGCCGACTTTCAATGTGCTCGTGAGTCGGGTGCCAACCCCGGCCGCATCGGCGCGATTGCAAAATGCGGTCGTCGCGAAGTTTCCAAATGTCTCGGCGGTTGATCTTACTTCGGTGATTCAGACAGTCGACTCCATCCTCACCAAAGTCGCGCTCGTCATTCGCATCATGTCGCTTTTCATCGTTGGCACCGGGCTGATCGTGCTTGCGAGTACGATCTGGAGCGGGCGGTATCAGCGGCTGAAGGAGAGTGTGCTCCTGCGAACGTTAGGCGCATCGCGCCGGCAGATTTGGGAAATTCTCGGCGCGGAATATTTATTTCTCGGATTGCTCGCGAGCGCGACCGGGATCGTGCTCGCGCTCCTCGCCAGCTGGGCGCTGGCGGTCTTCGCTTTTAAGCTCGATTACGCGCCGTCGTTCTGGCCCGTCCTCGTCGCGGCGGCGGCGGTGAGCTCGTTAACTGTCGCCGTCGGTTTACTTACGAGCTACGGTGTGGGGAGCACGCCACCGCTCGCCATTTTGCGCGAAGAACTCGACTAAGCACGCAGGCTGGCCAGCTCGCTTTTCGTTAGGGGACGCCAACTGCCGCGCGGCAGATCGCCGAGGCGCAAATGGCCGAGACGGATGCGGACAAGCCGTTCCACTTCATAGCCGATGTCGTAAAACATGCGTCGAATCTGGCGATTCATTCCCTGCAGGAGGACAACGCGCAGCCGGGTCGGGGCAAACGGCTGCACGCGCATGAGCTTCGCCCGTTTGCCGTCGAGAAAAATCCCGGCGCGCAGCTTTTCCGCGAGCTTCGGTTCCCAAAGTTTGTCGAGGGTGACTTCATATTCCTTCTCCGCCTTGTGACGCGGATGGGTGAGCCGCTGCGCGAGATCGCCATCGCTGGTGAGAAGGAGCAGACCTTCGCTCTGCGCATCGAGCCGCCCGACGTTGAAGAGCCGGGAAAACTTCGCCGGCAGCAGATCGTAGATCGTATCCGTGGCGTGCGGGTCGCGGCGGGTGCAAACAAAACCGGCCGGCTTGTGCAGCAGGATGGTCAGGCTTTCCGCTGGCCTAACGAGTCGGCTGCCGACCTTGACGTGATCGCTCGGTTCAACCTGAGTGCCGAAATTGGTGCATGCCCGGCCGTTCACCGTGACGCGACCGGCCGCGATCAGCTCGTCGCATTGCCGGCGCGAACCGAGACCGGCCGCGGCGAGAAAACGATTGAGGCGCATGGAGAAGTTGAGAGTTCTTGGTTGAGAGCCGCCGGCTCTCAACCACAAACTCTCAACTTTCTTCTAAACGTCCGGCTTGGTCTTCGGCAAGCCGACGACTTTGCTCGTCTCTTTCCACTGGCCACGCTTTTTCAGCAGCTCGACCCGCTCGAAACGTTTCAGGACGTTTCGCTTCGCGGTGATGGTGCTGGCGCCTTTGAGACTGCGATGCTGCGACATAGGAAAATGCTCCGGGTTGTGGATCGGAAAATGAGCGGGCACAGTAACCGGCCTCGCCGATTTTTCAAATGTTAAGGAAGACTCCGCATTTCAAGCTCACTCTTGGTTTGCTCGCCCTCCTGATCGGTACGGGCGCTCTTCTTTCCTGTCGGAGCGTCGACTGGTTTGTCTTGAAGCGTTCGCTCCGCGCGAAATTCGGCGACGAACGCTGGATCACGACGGAGCAACTTGCCGACTGGCTCGCCGACAAGGATCACCCGGCGCCGATGCTGCTCGATGTGCGGACGCCGGCGGAGTGGAAGGTGAGCCACCTGCCAGGTGCGCGTCAGGTTGATCCCGCGGCGTCGGCTGAGGCCGTCGCCGGCGCGACGGCAAAGAGCGCACCGATCGTGACCTATTGTTCGGTCGGTTATCGCTCCGGCGAAATGGCGCGGCGTTTGCGCGCGGCCGGCTTCACCCGTGTGCGGAATCTCGAGGGCTCCATCTTTGAATGGGGGAACGAACACCGGCCATTGGTGCACGGGGGCAAACCGGCGACGCAGGTGCATCCATACGACGCGTTTTGGAGCCGGCTGCTGCAGCCAGAGGTGTGGGCGCGGCTCCCGGCTAACGACTAACGATGGTTGCTGAGGAGGACGGTCGTGCCGCAGGTGGCCAGGTCCTCTGTTGGAAGGCCTTTTTCGTGAAGCACTTTTTGCCAATGCGGCACCCGGTTTTTCTCGAGCAAGAGAAAGATGCGATCCGATCCGCTCCAAGCCTGAAGGACTGTCGGCTCATCGAGAAAAACATCCGGCACTGGAGCAGGTTTGGCGCCGGGGCCGGCGAAGGGATCCTGATTCACGAGATAAAATTTTCGCCCGAGATAAAAGAGCAGGCTGCTCCCGACGTGCATTGGGCCTTCGTAGATGATCTTGTCGTTAGGCGCGAGACTGGCGTCGATGAACCGGGCGGCATCGGCGAGCGAAAAATAAGGCGCCATCCGGGCGACGCCGTCGATCATGCTGAAGCCGATCGGGACCATCGCGGCGGCGATCGCAACGAGAGCGATGCGAGGGCGATTTTGCCTGACGAACCAAAGGGCGATCGCGGAGAAAAGCACGAGCGCGAAACCAACAATCGCGCACATCGGCCGAAAGTTCATCCAGGTGGAAAGCGGAATGCCCTTGAGCGTTCGCCAGGCGGTCGAACGGCTGGCGGTCGTCCCCCATTGGCCGTCGACGCCGTGGAAAAGTGAAGGTAACCGCCAAGCCATGATGAGCGCGAGGAGTCCGATCAGGAACACCGCGACGACGCCGACGATTTGAGTCCAGCGCGGCATTCGTTCCCAGGCGCTCGCGGCGAAAATGGCGAACGCGCCCCACATGCTCATCGAGTAATAGTCTTGCCGTTGACCGATAAAGAAGAGCGGGACGAGCACCACCCCCATCCAGCAAAGCGGCAGCGCGTCGGCAAATTCGATCTCTCGAGGACGAAAGACGCGCCGTGCCGTGAGGATCACGCCCGGAAAAATGAGAAAGGTCCAGGGAAACCACCAGGCGAGATGAAGCGCGCAAAAAGTACCGCGCGCCACACTATCGTAGGTGTGCGCGCGATCGGCCGCGCCGGTCAAGTGCACGAACCATTCCTGCTCCGTGACGTGTGCGAGAAATCCCGGATACTGCCATTCGATCCAAATGTGCCAAGGGAGCGCGATGAGCAGAAAAACCAGAATGCCTTCCCAGCGGAGCAATCCCCGAAAACGGATGCGCGCCTCTCGATAGAAACAGGCGAGCAAACCGAGCGTCGCCGCCGGATAAAGCAAGCCGTGCAAGCTCTTCGTCATGCAAGCGATCGCGGCGCAAATCCAGAAGCCGACGAACCAACCGCGGCGGCCAGCGCGTCGCTCGTAGCCGCGGATCGCGCAGTAGATTGCGCCGGCGATGAGGGCGCTGAAAACCGGCTCCGGCATGACGATGCGCCCGAGCAGAAATGTCCCGCAACAAGACAGCTGAATGAGCGCCGCGAGGAATCCGCGCCACGGCCCGCCGAGGCGTTCGCCGATGAGAAAAGTGAGCACGACCGAGGCGAGGATGGCGAGTGCGATGGGAAGGCGCACGGCGGCGGTCGTCAGGCCACAAGTCTTGAGCGAGATCGCGATCATCCAGTAGAGCAGGGGCGGCTTTTGCAAACGTGGGACGCCGTCGTTGGTCGGGGTGAGCCACTGATGGCTCTCCAGCATCTCGCGCGCGGCGCCGGCGTATTGGCCCTCGGTTTCGTTGTAGAGATCGCCCCAGCCGACCGTCGCGATGTGGAGGAGCGCCGTCAGGCAAACGAGAAAAATGAGGAGAGCGCGTCGCACCGGTGGCGGTTGCACCGCGCCGGGTGCGAAGAAAATCTCGTCGAGACTGAGGGCAGGATTGCCAGAGGGAGTCATCGCTAGGCTCGGTTGACCCGCGTGCTCTGCCGGTGCCGTTCCCATTCTTCCGGCAAACGCAAGAGCTTCGCTTCCGGCATTTGAATGACGGCGAGCATTTGCCGGCATTCTGCGATGAGCGCGTTATCCGCCGGACGCTTGATCTGAAAAGCGCACCAGAAACGCACCCGCTCGACGCGATCGAGCCAGCCGTGGATCGTTAGGCAATCGCCGAGTTGAGCGGCGCGGCGGTAATCGATCTCGGTGCGCACGACCACGGGATAGCGTCGCGTCGCCGCCATCTCGCTCAGTTTCATTCCGAGCCGTTCGGCCAGAAGGGTGCGTGCGATTTCAATAAAACGCAGGTAGGCGATGTTATGCACGACCGCGGCGCAATCGGTGTCGAAGAACATCACCTGCACTTCGGTTTGGATCCGAGGCACCGTTTGGGCTGTCATTGGACGGTCACTCTTCCGTCGCGGCGCCAGTGCCACGGCGTGCCGGAAATCCGCATGGCGAATAACGAAGCCCGAAGGAATGCTCAAAAAGTTGAAATAAGTAAGGCCTAAGACGGTGCTGTTTTGAGCCTTTTCCAGTCTTGATCATTCGGATTTCATCCGGTCCTCGAGATTCGGCATACGGATTTTTCCTCTTACATCCGCACGAGATCGAGGAGAAACTGGCACCAAAGATATACCATCCCCCGCCAGGAATACTTGATCTCGCCGCCGTTCGTCTGAGTGAGGACTCCCTCGGAGAGATTGTGCGCAATCTGATCGCGCAGGTCCTTCTCCATCTCTTGTTGAATTTGCTCCTCGTCGAGGGGTTCAATCACCGCGGTCTCGACCTGGTGCTCGCGAAGAAAACCTTTGTGGCTTTGATAAAGTTGCCAGAACGATTGATCAGGCCGTTGCCGGTTGATTCGAAATTGCGGCGTCAACTTTAGGCCGTAGGAGAGCGGGTAATTCCACGTCGTCCAGATAATGCCCTCCCGCGTGCGCGAGGAGATGCGCAGGTAGTAGAAGGAAAGATCGTGTTGCTCGTTCAGACAGATCGCAGCCTGCGCGCGGTCTTCCTCTTTGTAATAAAGCCGAAAGAATTGCTGGTAATCCGCCCAATCCCAGCCCGCGTCGTTGATGTGTCGGAAGCCTTCGTTTTCGATCTGGGTCGAAATCTCTTCGAGGGTCGGAAAGACTTCGGCGGAAGGCGGGCTCTTCGGCCGGAGCGCTTTTTCGCGGGGCAGGCGGAGGGCGCGAATGCGAGTGAGGATTTCCACCCACGGGAGGAAGAGCCAGCTGAGCGCACTGAGGAGACCGAGCAGCCAGCTGTCGGTGATGTAGTAGATCGCGAGAAACGACGCGGTAAGAATGCCGAGCGCGCCGATTTTCTGGGAGAAGGAGGATTCATAACTGCGCAGGGCCACGCTGAGCACAGCGACCCCTAGAGTGATGAAAAGGCCGAACAGCATTTAGGGGACGATATCGTGCGCGCGGAGGAATTTATCGAGCTGGTGGGTGTCGAAATTCGCGAGCACTTCATCCCCGGCGAGGAGGGTGGGCACGTAAGTTTGC
>DASXPA010000165.1:0-22614 GCA_036493915.1 Chthoniobacterales bacterium
GCCATAGCTTCGAATTGCGCATCATTCTTCGGCGCGAGCAGACTCTCAAAACGCCGCAGAAGCGATGACTTGCCGAGCGGCAGCTGATCGAGAATCGGAGCAAAAGACATCTCCATAATTTCGCGGCTCAGGCGCGGATCGCAATTGCGGAAGCGGCGTTGTAGTTTTGCCCCGTGAGCAGACCTCGCTTCATCCCGCTTCCGCCACGTGAGAACCTGTCGCCCGATGAAGTTTTCGCCCTCGCCCTGGCATTCCAGGAAAAAATGGCGAGCCGCCGCACGGTGCGTGATTTTTCCAATCGGCCGGTGCCGCGGGAAGTGATCGAGAGTTGCCTGCGCACCGCGGGCAGCGCACCGAACGGTGCCAATCTCCAGCCCTGGCATTTTGTCGCGGTGAGCGACCCCGCTTTGCAACACGAGATCCGGATCGCGGCCGAGGAGGAAGAGCGAGAATTTTACGAGCACCGCGCGCCTAACGAATGGCTGGAAGCGCTCGCGGCGCTCGGCACGACCGCGGAGAAACCGTTTCTCGAGGCGGCGCCTTGGTTGATCGCGATTTTCTCGCAGCCCTACGAAATTCGACCCGACGGCCGAAAGCTGAAGCACTATTACGCGACCGAATCGGTCGGGATCGCGACCGGCTTTCTCATCGCGGCGCTGCATCTCGCGGGTCTGGCGTCACTCACGCACACGCCGAGCCCGATGGGATTCTTGAATAAACTGCTCGACCGTCCGGCGCATGAGAAGCCGTTTCTCCTCCTCGTCGTCGGTTATCCCACGCCAAACGCCGTCGTCCCGAACATCGAACGCAAGCCGCTCGCGGAGATCAGTTCATTTATCTGTAGATGAACGCGGGGCTGGTCCTCCTTCACGCCTTCGTCGGCGCGGTCCTGTTTTTTGTCTGGCTGAATTCGCTCGCCAATTTGTTTCTCGTTAGGCGATTGCGCCCGGAGCGGAAAGCTGCTGCAGACACGCCCTTCGTTTCCATTCTCGTGCCGGCGCGGAATGAAGCGCGGCGGATCGCGCCGTGTCTGCGCTCGTTAGGCGCGCAGAATTATCCGCATTTCGAAGTGATACTACTGGATGATGCCTCGGAGGATACGACCGCCGCGCTGGCGGAAGAACTTGGCTTCGCCGCCGCGGGCAAACGTCGGATCCTGCGCGGGCGGCCCTTGCCGCGGGGCTGGACGGGAAAAGCGTGGGCGTGTCACCAGCTCGCGGAGAATGCGGCCGGCGATTATCTTCTCTTCACCGACGCCGACACCGTCCATGAGCCCGCGATGCTGGTGACCGCGATGCGCGAAGCGCTGCGCACGCGGGCGAGTTTGCTTTCACTTTGGCCGCGGCAAATCACGCGATCTTTAGGCGAAAAAGCAGTTATTCCCCTGCTCTACCTTGCGGCCGCCGGGATGGTGCCTCACTTCATCCTCCGGGCGGCGCAATCTTTTCCGCGCTTCGCTGCGATTCTTCCGCGATCGGTTCTCCGCAGTTACGGAATGGCAAATGGCCAGTTTTTGCTTTTCCGCAAAGCCGATTACTTCGCGCTTGGTGGTCACGCGGCGGTGCGGAATCATCTGGTGGAAGACGTCGCGCTCGGACGCCAGATCGCGATGCGCACGGTCGAGGGTTTTCGGCTTGTGAACGCGGATGGCACCTTGCTCGTGCGCTGCCGAATGTATGAGAACGTGCGTGACGTCTGGC
Source organism: Chthoniobacterales bacterium (assembly GCA_036493915.1). GTDB lineage: Bacteria > Verrucomicrobiota > Verrucomicrobiia > Chthoniobacterales > UBA10450 > Palsa-1392. The sequence continues at coordinate 1,701 of DASXPA010000165.1, forward strand.
TGGGTTTTACGAAAAATTGCCGTGCCGCCTTTGAAGCCTCCCTCCCTTCCTTTATCGGGGCGGGCCTTCTGCAGGTGACGGTTTTTCTGGTGCCTTTCGCGCTCCTGTTTGTCCCCGGCCGGCAACGTTGGCTCGCGCTCTCGGAGGTGCTGGCAATTTACGGCCTGCGCTTTCTTTACGCGGCGCGCTACAGGAGCACGATTGTCGGCGCGCTCCTCCATCCGTTAGGCGAGATCATCGGTCTGCTCATCGCCCTCAACAGCTGGCGGCGCTCGTCCGGCGCGGGCGTCGAATGGAAGGGGCGCGTTTACAAAGTCGTGCACGAGCGAGCCGCCTAAACGACCAGCATTCGTTAGGCAACTTGCTCAGAACTCAGAAGGCAAAACGAAGGCCGCTGCGCAGCATGCCGAAGTTGTTATCCGGCCCATCGACGATGTTCCAACTGAAGTCATTGATGATACCGATGTGCGGCGTGATGCGGACCTCAAAGCCGACTCCCAGCTGCCCGAGGCCTTCCGCGTCGCTGTTTCGGCGGACTGAGGCCGGGCTCTCGCCGCTGGCGACCAGATCTTCGACGCGTGAGCCATTGAAGAGGACGCCGCCGCCGGCATAGCCATAAGGTGCAAAGCGGGTATTAGGAATAGGATATCGAAAAACGAGGTTGCCCGAGGCCTGGCCAATGACATTGTCCGCATCGAGCGCATAACCTTCGAGGCCGGCGCCGAGATAGCGGGTGAACATATAGTTCACGTCGAGGCCGCCACCGAAGGCGTGGTCGGTGTTCAGGTAACGATCATTTCGATACTCGTTGCCAGTGAAAGCGTAGGCGCCGAAGAGATCGAGATTCCATTCCCGATCGTCGTAAAATTGTTCGGCGGGCGCATGGTAGGTTTGCTCTTCCTTGCTCGAGATTTCCGGCGGGCCAGCGAAGGCGGGTGCGACGAGTGTCATTAGGCTGAACAAGCTGACGATGAATTTCTTCATTACCCTTTTCTTCCCTGTTGAGTCCCAAAAAGCGTCCAAACGCATTTGGTCCCTACAGAAAAGACAACGACTGGCAGCGCCGGTTACAAGGAAGTTCGAAATACGAAAACTACATCTTCAATTCCGCGCCGGTGCTGGCGTCGGTGAGGACGAACTTCTCGTGGTGAAAACTCGGATCCGCGCGAAACATCAACCGGCCGGCATAACGACGCTCCAACTCGATTAGCAGTTCCTCGTCCTCTTCCTTCAAGCGCTTCAACACTTCGGGATTCAGGATGACGCGGAACTCGTGGATCGTGTCCTGATATTTGCGCATGACGCTGTTGAGTGCGCGATGCACCTCCACGCTCGTGCTCATGGCGGTTTTGACGACGCCGCGGCCTTCGCAATAGGGACAGTTTTCGTAGATCGAATCGTTGAGGCTTTCCTGAGCGCGCTGTCGCGTCATCTCCATCAGGCCTAACGATGAAAGGGGCAGGACGTGCGTCTTCGCTTTGTCGCGCTTGAGGCGGTCACGCATCCGGCTGTAAATCATCTGCTGATCCTTGCGGCTCTTCATGTCGATGAAATCACCGATAATCAGCCCGCCGATGTTGCGGAGACGGAGTTGGCGCGAGATCTCGTCGGCCGCTTCGAGGTTGGTTTGCAGGATTGTTTTCTCGACGTCGCGGCCGCCTTTGTTACGACCCGTGTTCACGTCCACAGCGACGAGCGCTTCGGTCTCATCGATCACGATGTAGCCGCCGCATTTCAACCAAACCTGACGATGAAACGCGTCGTCGATTTGTTTCTGCACCCCGAACGTTTCGAAAATCGGCGCGGTGCCATCGTAATGCTTCACCCGGCTCTTCGCGCGCCGGGAGATTTGACCCACAAGTTCGACCATGCGATCGACCGATCCCTGATCATCGCAGACGACTTCGTCGATTTCGTCGGTGAGAAAATCGCGCACGGTGCGCTCGACGAGGTCGGGCTCCTCGAAAACACGCGCGGGCGCGGGGAGCTCTTTGATCTGCTGCTCGATGCGCGCCCATTGCTCGAGGAGAAAACGGAGGTCGCGAACGAAGTAGCGGGCGCGCTGGCATTCGCCGACGGTGCGGATGATCACGCCGATGCCTTCGGGGATGTCGAGTTCGCGCAAAATCTTCCGCAGCCGGACGCGCTCTTTTTGCGATTCGATCTTGCGCGAGACGCCGCTGCGGTCGCTATAGGGCATGAGGACGAGATAACGTCCGGCGAAGCTGAGATTCGTGGAAACGCGCGGGCCTTTCGTGCCGATTGGACCTTTCGTCACCTGCACGATCACCTCCGAGCCGACGGGATAGATGTTCGGAATATCCTTCGCCGTCAGGCGCTTTTTCGATTGCTTGCGCGTGCCGCGTTCGATCTCTTCGACGCCGCTGTCGAGCGCTGCGGGGATGGCATCCCAAAAATGGAGGAAGGCATTTTTCTCGAGGCCGATGTCGACAAACATCGCCTTCAGGCCGGGCTCGATATTCTTGACGCGCCCTTTGTAAACGCTGCCCGCGATGTTGCGGTTGCTCTCGCGCTCGACGCTATATTCTTCGAGCTGCCCGTCCTCGAGCAAGGCGACGCGTCGTTCGAGTTTTTCGACGCTGATGATCAATTTGTTGCCGGTCCTGCGACGCGACAGCCCGAGAATTTTTTTCACTTTTTCTATCATGGTGCTGGAAAATTGTTGAAGTCATTGCGGGACTCCGGGGTGGATTTTTGTCATTGGCCGGCCGGCCGGCCGCGGCGTGCGGGGATGGACGTAGGCGCAGGGCGGGAATGGTTTCCGAAGATGCGCTCGAAGAAGTTACGTGGCCGCCGAGGCGCGGGGGGCGCGACCGGTACCGCCCGGAGGGCGCGCTTCGGGCGATTAACGTTTTTTACTTTGCCGCGCGCGTCGGCTTCGGGTTCGACATCGGGAGAGTCACCGGGTTGCGCCATCTGAGTATTTTTCGCAGCCGGTTTCCCGTTGGCGTCCTCCTCGTCGTTATCTTTCGACGGGACCATTTCATCTCTGTAGGAAACGGCGGCGATCAGTTTGAAAGGATCATTCTTGTGCGCCGGCGCGACCCAGGCGAGCTGCGGTTCAAATTTTCCGGCGTCCATCGCGAGCGTGCGCTCGAGAATGCGATCGGCGATCGGGCCGGCAATCGAACCGCCGTGCCCGGAGGCGCCCTGCACCGCCACGGCGACAACATATTTCGGATGATCGTAGGGGGCGAAGCAGCAGAACCAGGCAACGTTTTCGTTTTTGCCATTCGACGTCACCTCCGCGGTGCCAGTCTTGCCCGCGACCTCCACATCCTTCATCCGCGCGACACGACCGGTGCCGCCGTCTTCGTTCACCACTTCCCAAAGTCCGTGCCTAACGAGTTCAATTTGGTCCCGGGTGAAGTCGTTGCGCAAGTCGGCGCGCACTTTCGGTGTATCGGGAAACGCGATCTTGCCGTCTTCGTCGAGCGCGGGCGTTCCATCCTGATTCAAGACCTTTTCGACGATCCGCGGATAGTAGGAGATGCCGCCGTTCGCGACGGCCACGTAAGCCATCGCCATCTGCAGCGGCGACGCCAGAACGTATCCCTGGCCAATGGAGACGTTGGCGGTGTAAGCCGACGACCATTTCTCTTGCGGACTGTGAATCGCCATCCATTCGGGGCCGGGCATAACGCCCGCTTGTTCGCCCGTGAGGCGAATCCCAGATTCCTGGCCGAGCCCGAGGAGCGCGCCGGTGGCGTCAATCGAATCGATGCCCGCAGCGTTCCCGTATTGGTAAAAATAGGCGTCGCAGGAAACCTTGATCGCGTCTTCCAGTCCGATCGTGCCGTGGCCTCCGCCTTTAAACCCGATCCAGCAATGGAAATAATGATCGCCGTAGGTGACGCCACCACTGCAGTTAAATTTGTCCTTGCCCATGTTCTTCCGCAGACCGGCGAACGCGGTCACGATCTTGAAAGTGGAGCCGGGCGGAAAGCCGCTGATGGCGCGATTGACGAGAGGGTGCGCCTTGTCGTTGCGCAATTGTTTCCAATCTTTCGCCTTGATGCTCGGGATGAAAGTGTTCGGATCGAAAGACGGCACCGAAGCCATCGCGAGAATCTTGCCATTGTTAGGATCGACGACGACGGCAGCGCCGCGAGCAACCGCACGAAGCGCTTCGTCGGCAATCGCCTGGATGCGCGCATCGATCGTCAGGTAAACGTCGGCGCCTTGCTTCGGCGGTTCTTCGCGAAGCATGCCGTCGATTGCGCCCTTGGCGTTGCGCCGCATGACGCGGATGCCGGGTTTGCCGCGCAGGTATTCGTTCATCGTTTTCTCGATATTCGATTTCCCCTCCACGTCGCCCTGATAGAAGGTGTACTTGCGCGCTTCCTCCGGGTTGATGTCGTTGGGCGCGCCGACGTAGCCTAACAAGTGCGAAGCGAGCGCGCCGAAAACGTAGGAGCGCACCGGCTTGATCGCGATATCAACTCCCGGCAATCCGACATCGTGTTCGGAGAATTTCGCCATCGTCGGGAAATCGATGTCTTTGATGTAGGAATACGGCACCTCAGTGTCGTTGCGATAATGTTTCTGCAGCTGGCTGGCGTTGTAATCGCGCGCCAAATCAAGGTCTTCGAGCCGCGGGACGATGCCGTTGTTCACGATCTTGACGATGTCAGGCTCGGTCATGTTTTTCGGCATCCCGCTGATCGTCGCGCGATACTCCGTTTCCGGCGGTCGGCCATAGCGTTCGCGATAACCCTTAACCATCTCCGGAAGGTAAAAGTCGACTTCGTAGCTGGCGCGGTTTTGGACAAGGGCGACGCCGTTGCGATCGCGAATCTCGCCGCGGATCGAGGGGATGCGCACGGTCGCCTCCGAGCTGCCGCGAATTCGCGCCGTCCATTCCGCGCCGCGCGCCACCTGCACCCACCAGAGGCGCAAAACGAGCGCGCTCAGGCCGAGCAACATGCAGAGCCCGAGAAACTGGATGCGCAGAGTCGGCCTAGCGCGACGCGTATTCATCAAAGCGATCCGACGACGCGGTGTAGCTTGGATTCGTTAGGCCAGTGATCCAATGGAGGGACCAAAAGACGAGCGGCGCCATGAGCATGGCGAGCAGACCCGGCCCGCCGATTTGCCACCAGACCTCGCGATTAAAAACGAGCGAGCCGCGGCGAAACGAAATCATGAGATATTGGGAGAGGAGAATGAGAGAGGTGCAGACCCCGCTGAGGACACAATGCACTTCCCAACGCCCGCGATTAAACAAGGGCTTGAGACCGTGCATGATGGCGGCGAGCACCGCGTAGAGGAGTATTGACCATCCGAAAGAAATTTCAACCCGCGTGGCCAGCACCTGCACGGTGAGCGCGTCCATGAGAAAACCAGCGAAAAACGCGAGCGCGAGCATGAGCGGAAACGGCAGGGTGATCGCGCCGTAGAAAACGATCACGGGCACGATGTAAATGTGCGCCCCAAACATCCAGTCGAGCGGTGGGAGGAAGATCTCGACGATCTGCGCGACGAAAACGAAGACGACGAGGAGGAGGAAAAGAATCATGCCGGAAAATCCGAAGCACGAATATCGAAATTCGAAACAAATTCGAAGGCTCGAAGGCTCGAAACGCGCCGCCTAACGAATAAAGTTTGGGTCATTAGATCTAAAAATTCGGGAGTTTTGTCGAGCTTCGATATTCGGATTTTGAGTTTTCCTCCGGTCATTTTCTTCCGATCACGACGAAGACGTCTTCGAGCTTCGCGAGGTCGACCGCAGGCGTCAGCTTTGCCTGGCTATCGAGCGCGCGGACTTGGAAGCTTTTCACCGTGCCGACGTAGAGGCCGGAAGGGAAAACGCCGCCGACGCCGGACGTGTAAACCTTCTGGCCGGGCTTCAGCTGCGCTTGTTTCGATAGGTAATTGAGATCGAGGAGCGGCGCCACACTTCCCGCGACGCGTTCGCCCGTGACGATCCCCTGTTCGCGCGTGCCTTCCACCGTCGCCGCGACTTTGCAATTTTCGTCGGAAACGAGCAGAACGACCGAAATGTTATCGCTCACCGTGGTCGTCCGGCCGACGAGTCCTTCGTCGGTGAGCACGGGCATTTCCGGCGCGAGGCCATCGGATTGGCCGCGATTGATCGTAACGGTGCGCCACCAGGTCGACGAATCGCGCGAGACGATTTCCGCCGGCACGAGCCGGAAAACCGAACGCTCGCGATAAGCGAGCGCGTGCCGCAGCCGGTTCACTTCGTGTTCGACATCGCGGAGCGCTCCGTTGGTTGCCTTGAGCGAGCGATTCTCCACCCGCAACTGCGTGTTCTCGCGCTCCAGTTCTTCCAGCGACTTCAGCCCGCTCCGCACCGAAGTGATCTGCCGCTCGAGGCCGGAGCCGGTTTTTAGAAAGGGCGAAATCGTTTGATAAAATGTCGCCTGAATCTTCCGCGTCGCCTTCGGCCCCATGCTGAAAAGCGCGAGCAGCGCGGCGACGAAAACAACGAGCGCAACGATGCCGGTGCGACTCATCGAAATTGCCGAGCGCGGATTGCGGAACGTGGCAAGGCCGAAGGCTCAGCGATTACTTCATACCGCGTCCCAAATTGAAAGCCGGACCTCGCCTGCTTCGCAGGCTGTGTTACAGCCGCATTCCGGATTGGCCTCACTGTCGCCATTGGCGATCGGCGGTCGCGACCTGGCGGAGGAATTTGATTTCGTTCAGGCATTTGCCCGTGCCTTCCGCGACCGCGCTGAGTGGATCCTCCGCCACGTGCACCGGCAGGCCGGTTTCTTCGCTTAACAAACGATCAAAGCCGCGCAGGAGCGCGCCGCCGCCTGCGAGCACGAGCCCGCGATCGACAAGGTCGGCCGACAGTTCCGGCGGGCATCGTTCAAGAGTGATGCGCACGGAATCGACAATCGTCGAGATCGGCTCGAGTAACGCTTCACGCACCTCCTGCGAAGTAATCGTTAGGGTCTTCGGCAGACCGGCGACTAGGTCGCGGCCTTTTACCTCCACACTCGTTTCCTTGTCGCTCGGATACGCGGAGCCGATTTTAATCTTGATTTCTTCGGCGGTGCGCTCGCCGATCATCAAATTGTAGGCGCGCTTCATGTATTGCACGATCGCTTCGTCCAGCTCGTCGCCCGCGACGCGCACGCTGCGGCTGAAGACGATGCCAGAGAGGGAAATCAACGCCACTTCGGTCGTGCCGCCGCCGATGTCGATGATCATGTTGCCCGCCGGATCCTGCACCGGCAGTCCCACGCCGATGGCCGCCGCCATTGGTTCTTCGATGAGATAAACTTCGCGCGCCCCCGCATGCGTCGCCGACTCGCGGACGGCCCGCTTTTCAACTTCGGTAATACCGGAGGGCACCGCGATCACAACCCGCGGCCGCGCGCGCACCCGACTGTTATGCACTTTGGAAATGAAATGCCGGAGCATCGCTTCGGTCACTTCGAAGTCGGCGATGACGCCATCTTTTAAGGGCCGCACAGCGACGATGTTTGCCGGCGTGCGCCCGAGCATGCGTTTCGCTTCGTCGCCCACCGCGAGCACTTTCGAGGTGCCGGCCTGCACGGCGACGACCGACGGCTCGCGCAACACGACCCCTTGGTCCTTGACGTAGACGAGCGTATTCGCGGTCCCGAGATCGATGCCAATATCGCTGGAGAACCAGCCAAGAAGTCTGTTTAACATGAGGAAATTTCTAGAATGAGGTCACACCGGCCGGCTTCTGGAGAAGCGAAAGACATGCCGTACAGTCGGCCGGGCGAAAAACCGTAGTATCTTGGAACGGCCCGTCGTTGCGTCAAGGGATTTGCGTGATGTGAGCCAGCACTTGGGCGCTCGGATGCAAGACCATCATCGTGAACGGAGCGAACGATCTCACAACTTCGTCTTCTTTTTCAGGCAGGGTCTACAAAATACCCGTGAGGTTCTTCTCTGCACCCAGGGTGACAAAGTTGCGGCGGAATATTCGCCCTCTTTCTCGAGAGCGTCATCCGAGTTGACCTTACGTCTACTGCCGGTCAAAACTCTCGCACTCCATGTCCGCGTTGCCCATCCTCGTCGCCCCTTCCATCCTGGCTGCGAATTTCGCACATCTTGCCGACGAGGTGGCCAAAGTCGCGGCTGCGGGCGCGGATTGGCTGCACCTCGACATCATGGATGGACAGTTCGTCGATAACATTTCCTTCGGGCCGGCGGTCGTGCAGACGATTCGTGGCCTAACGAGTCTGCCGCTCGACGTCCATCTCATGATCGAACGCGCTGATCATTACGTGCCGCGGTTTGTCGAGGCGGGCGCCAATTCCATCACCGTCCATGTCGAAGCAGAGGCGAAACACGATGTCTCGAAGACGCTCCAGCAAATCTGCGGGAGCGGCTGCCGCGCCGGCCTCACGTTGAACCCCGCGACGCCTTTTGAGTTACTCGAGCCGCATTTGCCTAACGTTGATCTGGTTCTCATCATGACCGTGCAGCCAGGTTTCGGCGGCCAAACGTTTCGCGCCGAGATGATGGAAAAAGTGCGACGAGCCCGGGAATTGCGGGACTCGTTACGCTCGCACTACGACATCGAAGTCGACGGCGGCATCACACCGGAGACGGCGCGGATTGCAATCGAGAATGGCGCCAACGTGCTCGTCGCCGGCACCTCGGTTTTCCATGCTGCCGATTATGCGGAGGAGATCCGCGCGCTGCGCGGGTAGCACAAAAAGGCGCGCTCGCTAAACCGCCACCTCGTAATACGAGGCCGTGCTTGCTCGAGGTGAAGGTTCGGAGGGAACGTTCTCGCAACGCTCGTTCTATCCTACGACTGGCTCGGCGAAGCGGCTGGTCTCGGCCATGACGTCATCCGTCTGCGTCACCCTAACGACCTCTTCGATCGTCGTTTTGCCTTCGGTGACGCGGCGCCAGCCGTCCTGCCGCAAGGTGATCATACCTTCGCGGATGGCCGCTTTCTTCAGCTCACCGCCGTCCGCCTTTTGCATGATGAGCCGCTTGAGAGGCTCGGTGATGAGACAGATTTCATAGATGGCAAGGCGCCCCTGATAGCCCGTGTGTCGGCAATTTTCGCATCCAGCGCCGCGATAGAACTTGAAGTCGGGCGGGATGTCGGCGCCGATTTCTTTGAGGTACTCGACGGGATAACCGACGACCTCTTTGCAATCGGGGCAAATGGTGCGGACGAGGCGCTGGGCAAGAAACGCTTTCACAACCGAGGCGAGGAGAAACGGCTCGACGTCCATGTCGATGAGTCGGGTGATGCCGCCGACCGCATCGTTTGTGTGCAGGGTGCTGAAGACGAGGTGACCGGTCATGGCCGCGCGGATGGCGATGTCGGCCGTCTCGACGTCGCGAATTTCCCCGACCATGACGACATTCGGATCCTGCCGCAAAATATGTCGCAGCCCTTTCGCGAAAGTGAGGTCAATCTCTGGTTTCACATCGATCTGCGAAACGCCGGGGAGTCGATACTCCACCGGTTCTTCGATCGTAATGATGCGGCGCTGGACGCTGTTGATGCTGCTGAGGAAGCAGTAAAGCGAGGTCGACTTGCCGGAACCGGTCGGGCCGGTGACGAGGACGATTCCGTTAGGCTGAGCGAGGAGCGATTTCATGATCCGCGTCTGCTGCGGGCTGAGATCGAGTCGCTCGAAACCGAAAGCCTGTTGCTGATCGCGGCTGAGCAAACGCAAGCTGATCGATTCGCCGTTGACGGTCGGAATGGTGGAAACGCGAACGTCGATTTTTTGATTGGCCGCTTCGAGATTGATCCGGCCGTCCTGGGGCAACCGGCGCTCGGCGATATCCATGTGCGCCATCACTTTCAGGCGTGAAATGATGGCCGACTGGAGGAGGCGCAACTGCGGCGGGACGGCAACTTCATGAAGAATGCCGTCGATCCGGTAACGAATGCGGAGGTCGTTTTCGAGCGGCTCGACGTGAATATCGGTCGCGCGCTCGGTGATCGCTTCGCGGATGATTTGGTTCACGAATTTCACGACCGACGCTTCGGGATCATCGGCGTTGAGATCGGTGCTCGCCTCCATATCCTGGAGGGTCTCGAACGAGCGATTGGTTTTGAGGATTTCGTCGAACGTCTCGGCGCCGACGCCGTAAAGCGTTTTCATGGCGCGGAGGAGCTGACCACGCGGGACGAGGACCCATTCGGCCGGCCTGTCGAGGAGCTGCGCGGCGAGTTCTCGGCCGGTTGAGTTAAATAAATCGTAGGTGGCAAGAACAACCGCGTGCGGCTTGATCTCGATCGGCAAAATGTGGTGCTGAAAAACGAAGCGGCTGGGGAGCGCGCCTAACGTTGAGCGCTCGATGGTCTTGGCATCGATGGAGATGACGGGCACGCCGAAGAAGTTGCCGATCTCGCTGAGGAATCTTTGCTCATCGACCTTGCCCGAGTTCAGGACTTCGGCCGTCCAGGAGCTACCGTTGAGGTTGCTGACGAGGGCGGCGGCTTCTTCGCGGGAAGGCGCGCCGCTGGCGAGAAGGATCTGAATAAGAGAGTTGTTCAGCGCAGGACTCATGTTTTGGAACGGCTAAGGCAAATGCAAGGCTCTGCGTACCGAAACAGTTAAGGTTCCAGTGACCGGCTGAGAGTGATTTTTCTGCAGCCGCTCGATCGCGAATCTGACTTCCTCGGAGAAGACACCGTCGCTTCGACCGCCGTAATAGCCGCGCCGACGCAAAGCCGTCTGGACCGCGCCGACATAGGCGGGATCGGTGGAAAGAGCCTCTCCAGACTGCAGGTAATATTCGAAACGAGATGAGTAGCGCGGTTCAAAGTCAGATGGTTCAGGCCACGGCATCTGGTGCAGAAGTCCATGGTCATCGCGCTGGGCCAGCGGATCCGTCGAGTAAGAACAAGGATCAGCCCAGGAAGAAACGGGCAGAACACTAAACGAAAGGAAAAGCAAAATCGACGTGCGATTCACGTGGCGAAGTTATCAGAGTAAAGAGCAATTGTCATCGGACGAGCGCCGTCTCGTTCTGCGCGCGAGACGCCTTCGCCACTTCGACAAGTTGCGTTACTTATCCGGCGGGAGATCGGGCGACGGGAGTTGCTTGCCTTCGGTCCGCGGGGGCGCGTCATCCTCATCGATCTCCGCCCCAAAGTGGGTCTTGTTCTCAAGCTTCGCTCGCGTCTTGTAAAGGTCGAGATTCGTTAGGCTGACTTCCGGGCGCATCAGAACAATCAGCTCGGTGCGGCCCACCGTCTTCGTGGTCGCACCGAACAATCCGCCAATCAGCGGCAGCCGATCGAGAATCGGAAATCCGCTTCGACTGCGCCGCTTGTCATCTTGAATCAAACCGCCCAACACGATCGTGGATCCGTTAGGCGCGGAAACGGTCGTGCGAATGTAGCGCGTCGCGATCGTCGGAATGTCGTTGCCGTCCACTCGGGTGACTTGTCCGGTGAGGCTGTCGAGTTTCTGCAGGATGTCGAGAGAGACCTCTCGGTTGGCGTTGATCAGCGGCACGACTTCAAGCTGCAGCGCGATTTTCTTAAACTCGATGTTGGTTTGCTGCGCCAGGCCGGTGTTGATAATGCCGCCTCCCGATGAGGATGAAATCGTGTTCGTCGGCACCGGAATTTCCTGACCCGAAGCGATGATCGCTTTCTTGTTGTTGCTCGTGAAAACGGTCGGGCGCGAGATGGTTTTGAAACGGCCCGTCATATCGAGGGCGTGGACGATGGCGGCAAGCGTATTCCCAGCCGCGAGGTAAATATTGGCGCCTCCTCCAGTCGGAGCTGCCGCGGCTAACTGCGTGAAGTTAATGAGACTGGCCGGATCCAGAATCGGTTGGCCCGTGTTGTTCGTCGCTATACCGGTTCCGATGGGCGCGTCACCGCCGTGCAGATTCTTGTTCTTGAACTGCAGGAAATAATCGACGCCGAACTCTTCGTTATTGTTGAGCGAGAGTTCGCCGATCACCGTGCTGAGCGCGACCTGCGGCGCTTTCACGTCCATCTGGTCGAGAATTTTCTCGACCTTCACGACGACATCACGCGTGCCGAGGATGATGATGGAGTTCGCGCGCGAGTCGGCAATGAGTTTGGTGTTGCCGACGGTGACTGCTTGCGGCGTGGTGTCGACCGGTTCTGTGGAGAGTTCCTCATTCACCTGCAAGGTGCTGTCGCTCGCGGTGCCGCTGAGGTTCCCCGGTTGGTTGCTGGGAGTTGGTTGGTGCGTCGGGTTATTGTGCTGCTGATTCGGATTAAGCCCCTGGCCCGCCCCCTCATTCTGCGCCCCTGGCTCGGTCAGCGCCTGCACCAGCACGGGCAAAACGTCCCCCGCCGAAACATACTGCAGCGGGCGGGTTACCGGTTTGCCGAACTCGACGTTGGCATCGAACTCCGAAATCAACTTCCGGACAAACGGCATGTTGATCGGACGGCTCACGACATGGATGCGATTGGTGCGGACGTCGGCTTCGAGCTTGATCTTCCCGACGATAAGCGAGTCTTCGGAAAGGACGGCGCCATTATCCGTCTCGGCTTCTCCGCCCGGCGGCACCGGCACTCCCCGGATGCGGCGCACCCCGACATTGTTCTCGCCGGTGTCGTTGCCTTTTTCGAAAATGTCCTTCAACATGTCGACGACTTTGCTGGCATCGGCCCGCTCGAGTTTGATGAAGGTGCTCTCCACCTGCGCCGGGGCGACATCGAGTTGCGCGACCATCTTCACCAGCTTGCGGAGAACATCCGAGCTTTGAGTCACGAGTAGCGCCGAGGATTTCGGCAAAGCCAGGATCGGCGCCTGCCCTCCGATGCCGGCGAGATATTGCGAGAGCACGCCCTGCAACTCCTGCGGGTCGGCGTAGCTCAGGTGAAAGAGATAACTGACGACTTCCGCGCCCTCGGGGATGTCCGCCGGATCGGAGATGATCGGCACCGCCGCGGCCCGCGGATTCTTGTTCACACCCACCACCTCGATGACATCGTCGCCCGCCGGGACAAGCGAGAAGCCGTTCAGTGCGAGGTTCATTTCAATGATTTCGATCGCCTCTTTGCGCGGCACTTTTTGCGCGACGAAAATGTTCACCTTGCCCTGAACGTTGTTGTCGATGACGAGCTTTTTCGCGGTCAGGTTCTCGTAAAAATGGAGCACGTCGATGACGTCGCTGTTTGGGAATTGCAGCGTCACCATGTCCTCCGCATCGGAATCAGGCGGCAAACTCTGGCCTGATGGCGGGGCGATCCGGTGCGTAGGGACGAAGGGAGTGCTGGGCGGCGTCGGCGCGGTTTGAGCGACGGCGCTCACCGCGACCGAAAGCGACGCCAGCAAGACAGACAAAGGGCGGCGAAGCACGGGCTTATGTAGTTGTTCCGCGAGTCGCGGTCAACCTTAACCGGGCGCAAACGTTTCGACGCCGAAGGTCAAGTGCGGCAACTTCTGTCTCGATGAAGAACTTGCTTCGCCCTTTTCTGCTGTCATTGGGCGCGCTCCTCGCGCTCGCGCCGCTCGCTTCTGCCCGCGCGCCCGATTCGATTCGCGCCGTTCTCAGCGCGCAGGCCGCCGCTTGGAATCACGGCGACATCGACGGCTTCATGGCCGGCTACGCGCGCTCCTCGAAAACCACTTTCGTTTCCGGCGACAAGGTCACGCACGGCTGGCAGACGGTGCGCGACAATTACGCGAAGAAATACAACAGCCGCGCGAAGATGGGCACGCTCACCTTCTCCGGCCTAACGATCACGCCGCTCTGCGATGATGCGGCGATCGCACTTGGCAGTTGGAGCCTGCGACGCAAAGGCGATCAGCCGCACGGCAAGTTCACTCTTCTCTTTCGCAAGCTGCCGGAAGGCTGGCGCATCGTCCTCGATCACACCTCATAGAGACGTGAATCGCGAATCTTACCGGAAATCCAGCGGCGTTTGGACGAAGACGATTCAGGTTCTCGATTCACGATTGGCCATCCACCATTCGCCATTCACGCGCGCAGCGCCCCCAGCAGCTTCTCGTGAATCCCATCGAAGCCGCCATTACTGAAGACTGTCACGACATCGTTAGGCTGAAGCAGCGGCACGATTTTCTCTACAATGGCAGCGGCATCGCGTTCGTAGAACGCCATCCGCCCGGCGTCCATGATCGCCCTAACGACTGTTTCGGGATGCAACCGTTCCTCTGCCGGGATCTGCTCGAGCGCCGCGATCTCCGCGATGAAGACTCCGTCGGCCAATTGCAACGCTTCCGGCAATTCCCGCTGAAAAATGGCGCGGCGTGTGGTATTTGAGCGCGGTTCAAAAATCGCCCAGAGCCGATGCCCCGGATACCGATAACGCAACGCGCTCAGCGTCTCGCGGATGGCCGTCGGATGATGCCCGAAGTCGTCGATCACCGTCACGCCGCGCGCTTCGCCACGGACCTCCTGGCGTCGCGCGATCCCTTCGAAACTCGTTAGGGCAGTCTGGATGATCTCGGGCGCGACACCGTAAAAGCGTGCTGCTGCCGCCGCCATGGCGGCGTTGCGAACGTTGAATTCGCCGATCAGGGGCAGCTGGAACCGCGTTTCGCCGAGAGTGAAATGCGACCCATACGAGGCATACGTCACATCGCGAATCCGCTCCGCGCAGTTCTCCGAAAAGCCGACCTCGACAATCGGCGTGAGACATTCGCGCGCCACCTCCACGCAATTGGCATCGTCGCCGTTCAGGAGCACCATCCCACTCTGTGGCACGATGTTGAGCAGCCGTCGGAAACTCAGTTTCACGGCAGCGAGATCGGGAAAAATGTCGGCGTGATCGAACTCAATATTGTTCACGATCAGCAGCTCGGGGAGATAGTGGATAAACTTCGAACGTTTGTCGAAAAAGGCCGTATCGTATTCGTCGCCTTCGATCACGAAATACTTTGAATCATTGAAGAGCGCGCCCTGCCCGAGATTGCACGGCAGCCCGCCGATGACGTAGCTCGGCTCCATTTCCGCGACGGTTAAAATCCACGCGAGCAGCGCGGTTGTCGTTGTCTTCCCGTGCGTCCCGCTGACGACGAGATTATGCCGGCCCCGCAGGAAAAATTCCTTCAACACCTCCGGCAAGGAGAGGTAATAGAGCTTTCGATTGAGCACCGCCTCGACCTCCGGATTTCCGCGCTTGATCGCATTGCCCACGACAACGATTTCGGCGTCGTTAGGCAAATTCGCCGCCCGATAGGGCTCGCTCAGCGCGATGCCTTTCGCGCGCAGGAAATCCGACATCGGCGGATAGACCCGCTCGTCCGATCCGGTCACGGTGCAGCCGCGATCTCGCAACGCCGCCGCGACCGCGCCCATCGCCGTTCCGCAAATCCCGAGAAAGTGAAAGTGTTGTGGCCGAGGCTGCACGCGGAATTTCTAAGCCGGAGCGAAAACTTTTGCCAGCGCCGCAGTTACTTCGCGGGTTCGAATTTTCGCGGCTGATATTCCCAGCCGATGTGATCGATCTGCCAGGCGTCGCCGATCCGCGAAACGTCGATATTAATTTAGATCGGCGCGGTCTTGTCGTTGAAAAGCGCCGGCACTCGAAAAAGCCCCGTCATCACGAGGCGGCGGCGACTGAAGCGTGTCGTGAAAACGCCACGCGGCTTTCCGACCCAACTTGGTTGGCCGAGGTCATCGCCGATGCTCCCGAGGAAGGCTTGCGGGCTGATCGCGCGCTCCTCGTCCTTCAGATTAGCCCGCAGAAAATCCACGTCGTGATACAGGAAGATCTCGTTAAAAGTCGTCTCGGGAAGCGTGTGGCCTCTTCTTGCAGATCGGTCTCGTAAATGTAGAAGCCATAAAGTCCGCAGCCCACGCTCGTGAGCATGAGGAGCAGGACCCCGCCGACGACGAGGCTTTCCGTTAGGCTGACGCGCTCGCGTTGACGCCGGGCAAATGCATAAACCGAAGGCGCGAGCGCGAGGTAGGTGAAGATGGTCAGGCCAGAGAGCCCGAGAAGAAACAGCGGCCCGCTCTTCTGTGTCATACTCCAGATAACATTGGCAAAACCAGAGCAGGCAAAGAGTGGCGCGAGAACCCAACGGGCCAGTTGTGTCCGATCCAGATGAAGAAGAGGAGCAGAAAGGCCACCACCCCGAGCCCGACGGCGATAAAAAAAGTCCTCACATCGCCGAGCAAAATGCTGAGCAAAATGAGCGCGAGCTGGCCGAGAAGAATAAGAAGAGAAAGCCCGCAGATCATGTCGCGCCCGCGCCGCCATAGTTCGCGGTCGGGGATCGCCTGCAACCAAAGCGGAGGCGGGTCGGGCGCGGTCAAACAGAAGGAACAGCCGCGGGCAGCGGCTGATTATTCATCCAGTAAAGGTCGATCCCGTCGATCTGCCAGCGCCCCTCTCGCCGGGCGATCCCGAGATAAAGATCCGCCTGCGCGCTTGGGTAGAGCAGGTGCGCGCGGAAATGTCCCTCCGGATCCTGTTTCCCTGGGTCGGACCCGTAGGAAACCTCTCCTTCAACCTTGTAGGGTTGGGTTGGCGTTCCCAGATTCGTTAGGCTGGAATTGTATATTGCTGCCGCGCCGGAACAAAATGGGTGCGCGAGCACAAGGCGGCGGATGGTCTGCTCGGCAAAAGCATGCGCGTCTTCCCCGGTCGATTCGCTGTAACTCAAGGCCAGCCAGGCAATCACTCCCACGATCGCGAGCCCGATGAGAAGGACGAGCGCGCCGTCACTCGTTACGCCGCTTCCCCGGGCCGGAGCCGTCTTCGGGGGAACCGACCTTTCACCGCCGCGATTGTAAAAAGACAGATCTGCTTTGTCCAGCGGCGCGAAAGTTGCGTTTGATTGCGACCCTCGCCACGTTCCATAACTTGTCACCATGCGCATCGACAAGTTCACGCAAAAGATGCAGGAGGCCGTGCAGGCTTCGCAGGACGTCGCCTCCGAGTTCAATCAGCAGGAAATCACGAACGAACATTTCCTCCTCGCCCTCCTCGATCAGGCGGAAGGAGTGACCACTCCGCTGCTCGAGAAGATGGGCCTGTCGGCGGATGAACTCCGCAGCCGGCTTCGCACTGAGATCGAGCGTCGCCCGCGCGTCACCGGCGGCAATGTCGATGTGCGCATCGGCAACGATCTCCGCAGCGTGCTCGACGGCGCCGAAAAAGAGATGGTGAAGCTCAAGGACGAATTCGTCAGCGCAGAGCATTACCTCCTCGCCCTAACGAACTCGAAGGTGCCCGCCGCCAAAGTGCTGCAAAGCTTCGGTGTCACTCGCGACAAACTTATGCAGGCTTTGCAGCAAGTGCGCGGCTCGCAGCGGGTGACGGATCAAAATCCGGAGGGAAAATATCAGACACTGGAGAAATACGGCCGCGACCTCACGCAGATGGCGCGGCGTGGGAAGATCGATCCGGTCATCGGGCGCGACAACGAAATCCGCCGCGTCATGCAGGTGCTCTCGCGCCGGACGAAAAACAATCCCGTCCTCATCGGCGAACCGGGTGTCGGCAAAACCGCGATCGTCGAAGGCCTCGCGCGCCGCATCATTTCCGGCGACGTTCCGGAGTCGCTAAAGAACAAGCGACTGATCGCGATGGACATTGGCGCGATGGTCGCGGGCGCCAAATTTCGCGGCGAGTTCGAAGACCGGCTCAAAGCCTTTCTCAAGGAAGTGACTGACTCTGAAGGTCAGATCATTTTGTTCATCGACGAGCTGCATACGATCGTCGGTGCGGGCGCGGCGGAAGGTTCGGTTGACGCTTCAAACTTACTCAAGCCGCAACTGGCGCGCGGCGAATTGCGCACGATCGGCGCGACAACCCTGAACGAGTATCGCAAGTACATCGAAAAGGACGCCGCGCTGGAGCGCCGCTTCCAGCCCGTAATGGTCGACGAGCCGAGTGTCGAGGACACGATCGCGATTTTGCGCGGACTAAAGGAACGCTACGAAGTCCATCACGGTGTGCGCATTCGCGATGCGGCGCTTGTCGCGGCCGCCGTCCTTTCGCATCGCTATATCAGCGATCGTTTTTTACCCGACAAAGCCGTCGATCTGGTCGACGAAGCCGCGTCGCGCCTGAAGATCGAGCTCGATTCCATGCCGACGGAAATCGACGTGATCGAGCGCGAAGTGATGCAGCGCGAGATGGAGCGCCAGGCTTTAAAGAAAGAGAAAGATCCCGCGAGCAAGGAACGCCTAACGACGCTGGAAAAAGATCTCGCAAGCCTGAAAGAACGTTCGTCGGCGTTGAAAGCCGAATGGCAAAAAGAGAAGTCGGTCATCGATGACCAGCGCAAGATCAAAGAGCAACTCGATGCCGCCCGCACCGAGCTGGAACGCGCGCAACGTCGCGGCGAACTCGCCGCCGCGAGCGAGTTGCAATACGGCCGCATTCCCGAACTCGAGCGCAAGCTGAAGGAGATCACGGCGAAAGGAGACTCCGGCGAAAAACCGCAACTCTTGCGCGAGGAAGTGACGGAGGAAGACATCGCCGAAGTCGTCTCCAGCTGGACGCACATTCCGGTCTCGCGTTTGCAGGAAGGCGAGCGCGAGAAGCTCGTAAAAATGGAGGAGCGCCTCATGCAGCGCGTCATCGGACAAAAGGAAGCGATCGTCGCCGTATCAAACGCCGTCCGTCGCGCACGCGCTGGTTTGCAGGACGAAAACCGTCCGATCGGTTCTTTCATTTTTCTCGGCCCGACCGGTGTCGGCAAGACCGAACTCTCGCGCGCGCTCGCTGAGTTTTTGTTCGACGACGAGAACGCCATGATCCGTATCGACATGAGCGAATACATGGAGAAACACACCGTCGCGCGGTTGATCGGCGCGCCGCCCGGATATGTCGGCTACGAGGAAGGCGGGCAGCTCAGCGAGGCCGTTCGACGCAAGCCGTATTCAGTTATTCTCTTCGACGAAATCGAGAAAGCGCATCAGGACGTTTTCAACGTCCTCCTGCAGGTGCTCGACGATGGCCGCATCACCGACGGCCAGGGCCGGACGGTCGATTTCAAAAACACCGTCATAATCATGACCTCGAACATCGGCTCGCAGTTCATCACCGAAGAATCGTCGAGTGAAGGCCGCACCCGGTTGGTCATGGACGCGCTTCGTCAGCACTTCCGGCCGGAATTTTTGAATCGCATCGACGAGATCATCATCTTCGATCGACTCAACGAAGAAGACCTGAAGAAGATCGTCGAAATCCAGCTCGGTCGGCTAACGAAAAGGCTGGAGGCACAAAAGATCACGCTGGAATTAAGCGACGACGCCAAAGCGCGCATCGCGCAGGAAGGTTACGACCCGGTCTACGGCGCGCGGCCGCTGAAGCGAGCCATCCAGAAAGAAATCCTCGACCCGCTCAGCCTGCAGATCCTGGAAGGAAAATTCCACGAAGGCCAGAGGATCAAAGTCGACGAGCGCGACGGCAAGCTCGCTTTCGAAGTGGCCTAACGAAATGCGTTGGCGCCAGCTCGCCGACGATGTCGTGCTCCTCCAGTTTCCCTGGCGCGTCCTCGGGATCGACTTCGCGCGCAATGTCACACTTCTGCGGCTTGCCGATGGCCGGCTCCTGATTCATTCGACCGCGCCCTTCTCGCCCGAAGACGTGGCCGCGATTCGAAGTTTTGGCGAGCCGGCATGGCTCGTGGGGGCGACGCGGATGCACGACACGTTCTCAAGAGATGGCCGCGCGGCTTTGCCTCTGGTTCCCTATCTTGCCCCTCATGGATTTCCGGACGCCACTCCGCTCCAGCCGCCACCCGGCGATTGGAATGGGGAAATCGATGTTCTGGAGATCTGCGGAGTAAGAACGCATGAACACGCCTTTTTTCATCGTCGCTCGCGCACCCTGGTCGTAGCGGACCTAATCTTTTGCTTTCCCCCGGAGACGACCGGTTGGGCGCGCTTCTTCGTCCGGCACGTCATGCGTTTGCCGCGGTTGTCAGGCACGAGCGCTTTCTTTCGCCGCATGATTCGGGACCCGCGAGCGTTTCGAGCATCGGTGAAGCAGCTACTGAGTTGGGATTTCGAGCGCGTTGTCGTAGCGCATCGCGAGCCGCTTGAGGAAGAAGCGAAAAGCGCGATAACGAGCGCGTTACGAACTCCGGGGAGGACGGGTTGCTAACGCGTCGGTTTTGGCAGTCTGGCAAAATCACTTCGGCGGGAACGGAACGAACCGCAACAGAAGCAGTAGTAACATGTAACGGCTCCGAAAATTCGTCGCGGCCCGCAACGGAGGAGCAGCAACGGCCGGGCTTTCAGGCTGCCGCAACCAGCGGGCCGACAGCCCCGCGCTATCCGGAGCTGATCCTTCCGCGGCGTTTAAAGCCAGGGGGCAAGCTGTTCCTCGATTGCGGGAGTCAACGCAACGCGACAACGTTCGCCGGCATCGATCCACACCGTCTCACCATTCCGACTCGTTAACATCAGCGTCACCGGCTGCGGACCAGGTGAGGAGGCGAGGATCTCGCGGACGGTGCGTAACTCTTCGGGCGCGCTTCCGGCGCCAAAGCGCAACGTGAGCGTCGGCTCCTCGCGGACGCGCGGCGACTCGTTAGGCAAGAAATCATCGCCCGGCGCGGCCCCGACGTTCTCTGGGCGGAGGACTTTCACGTTCTGCGCGGTCGCGCGCAGATTGTCGTCGCGCTTATCCACTGTGCCTCGAATCGCAATCACCGTGCCGGGCTCAAGCAGGTTCGCCACCTGCACGTAGGTCTCGTTCCAAAGCACGACCTCGAGCGTGCCGCTCAGATCTTCGATGAAGACAACCGCGAATGGTTTCCCTTCGCGCTTGGTGAACTTGCGATCGACCTGCGTGATCGCGCCGGCGATGGTGAAGCGCGCGCGATCCTCCAAATCGCCTAACGACGCGATCGTCTGGTATTTCCCACTCGCAAACAGCCTCGCGTAGGCATCGAGCGGATGACCGGTGACATAAAATCCGAGCAGTTCCTTTTCGAAGGAAAGCTTCTCTCGCTCCGTCCAGGCGGCGAACTCGTGA
>DASXPA010000166.1:0-10362 GCA_036493915.1 Chthoniobacterales bacterium
GCCACAGTCACACCGTCCTTGGTGATCGTGGGGCTGCCGAATTTCTTGTCGAGGATGACGTTGCGGCCGCTCGGTCCGAGGGTCGCTTTGACGGCCTTCGAGAGTTTCTCGACGCCGCGGAGAAGCGCGTGCCTCGCGCTCTCATCAAATTGTAATTGTTTAGCTGCCATATAATTATGTTGTTGGTCCTTGGTTGAGAGTTGAGAGACGGGATTAGCCGATGATGCCGAGAATGTCGTCCTCGCGCATGATCAAGTAGGACTCGCCGTCCACTTTGATCTCGGTGCCGCCGTATTTGGAGATGAGGACTTTGTCGCCCTTCTTGACGGTGAAATCGACTTTCTTCCCGTTGTCGTCCACTTTTCCAGTGCCGAGGGCGACGACGTTGCCTTCCTGGGGTTTTTCTTTCGCGGTATCGGGGATAATGATGCCGCCCTTTTTGGTTTCCTTCTCTTCGATCGGTTGCACGAGCACCCGGTCCCCGAGAGGTCTTACATTAATTGCCATATATGTTGACTTACTCCTTCTGTTTGGTTGCTGCCGGCGCCGCTCGCGACTTACGAGCAGCGACCGGCAAACGATTAAATCGAGTTACTTCTTCTCTTCGTCGACCACTTCAAACTCTGCGTCGACGACATCGCCCTGGTCCTTACGCGGCCCCCCTTCCTGCGGTTCGGCGCCTTGTTCGGGACGACCGCCTGCTTCCGCACCTGGCGCGGGGCCGGCGCTGGCTGCGGCTTGTTTATAAAGGTCGGCGCTGATCTCCTGGAACTTGTTCTGCAAGTCTTCGTAGGTCCGCTTCATCGCGTCGGTGTCGTTTGCCTCGATGGCGTCGCGAACCGCTTTGATCGCGTCTTCGACGGGTTTCCGTTTGTCTTCCGGAACCTTGTCGCCGAGATCCTTGAGCTGTTTCTCACTCTGGTAAGCAAGGGTGTCAGCGTTGTTCTTGATCTCGATCGCTTCTTTGGCCTTCTTATCTTCTTCGGCGTGTGCTTCGGCGTCACGCTGCATTTTCTCGACCTCTTCCTTGCTCAAGCCCGAGCTGCCAGTGATGGAAATCTTCTGCTCCTTGCCAGAGCCGAGATCTTTCGCGGAGACATGGAGAATGCCATTGGCGTCAATGTCGAAAGTCACTTCGATCTGCGGCACGCCACGCGGGGCCGGAGGAATGCCATCGAGGTGGAAGGTGCCGAGGTTCTTGTTGTCGCGGGAGAGCGGGCGCTCACCCTGAAGGACTTTAATCTCCACCCCCGGCTGGTTGTCGCTGTAAGTTGAGAAAATCTGCGACTTGCGAGTCGGGATGGTGGTGTTACGCGGAATCATCGGCGTAGCCACTCCACCCGCGGTTTCAATCGCAAGGGTGAGCGGAGTCACATCGAGCAGAAGAACATCTTTGACGTCGCCCTTAAGGACGCCGCCCTGGATAGCTGCCCCAACGGCCACAACTTCGTCCGGGTTAACCCCTTTGTGAGGCTCTTTCCCGATCAATTCGCGCGCAGTTTCGATAACCTTCGGCATGCGCGTCATACCACCGACGAGGACGAGTTCGTTGACGTCCTTCTCAGAGAGTTTCGCGTCGGCGAGGCAATCCTTCACCGGCTTGATTGTGCGCTGGAAAAGTGAGTCAGTCAGCTGCTCAAGCTTCGAGCGGGTGAGTTTTTTCTGAATGTGTTTCGGCCCGCTCGCATCCGCGGTAATGAACGGCAAGTTGATCTCATATTCCTGAGAAGAAGAGAGAGCGATCTTCGCTTTTTCAGCCTCTTCTTTGATCCGCTGAATCGCATCCGGCTGCTTCGAGAGATCAATGCCGCTGTCTTTCTTAAACTCGTTGACGATCCAATCGACGAGGACGTTATCCCAGTCATCGCCGCCGAGGTGCGTGTCGCCGTTAGTCGCCTTGACTTCGAAGACGCCGTCACCAATTTCCAAGACAGAGATATCAAAGGTGCCGCCGCCCAAGTCATAGACCGCAATCTTTTCGTCAGACTTCTTATCGAGGCCGTAGGCGAGCGAGGCTGCAGTTGGTTCGTTGATGATGCGCAACACTTCAAGACCGGCGATCTTGCCCGCGTCTTTGGTCGCGTTGCGCTGAGAATCGTTAAAGTAAGCCGGCACGGTGATGACGGCCTGAGTGATTTTCTCGCCGAGCTTTGCTTCCGCGTCGGCTTTGAGTTTCGCGAGGATCATCGCAGACACTTCCGGCGGACTGAAGGTCTTCTTCTCGCCGTTCACTTCCACCTGCACGTGGGCGTCGCCGTTGGCGGCCTTCACGATCTTGTAAGGAACGCGGTGTTCTTCCTCGCGGACCTCATCAAACTTGCGTCCCATGAAACGCTTGATCGAGAAAACGGTGTTTGCGGGGTTGGTGACGGCCTGCCGCTTGGCGGCTTGGCCCACAAGTCGCTCGCCGTTTTTCGCAAAGGCGACGATGGAAGGCGTGGTGCGCGCGCCTTCGCTGTTTTCCAAAACTACGGGGTCACCGCCCTCCATGACAGACATGCAGGAGTTGGTGGTGCCCAAATCGATACCTAAAACCTTAGCCATTTATATATAGAAATCCTTTCGGGGACTCTTCAGCAACGATCGTTCCAAGGGGAGGAGCGTTCTGTAATCATCGTGGAATCAACAAGTAACGAAGCTACGATGCGAAACCAATCAAGTAAGAAAGCGCCAACATGTCGCGCAAATCACAGGTCGTCTTTTGACAACCGGGGACATGTTGTCTCCGCCCCGCTGGTATGACGACTGCTATTCTTACCCGAACATGTTACCTGCGTCTGAAGCCGACTCCGCGTCAATCAAAGAGGGAACCACGGATCTCTTTTTCAAATGCGAGCATTGCGGGATCCCGCTGGTCGTAGATCGCGCGGCCGCTGGAATGAGGCTCACCTGCCAACGTTGCGGACATCCGACTGCCGTCCCGGCTCTCGATTCCGGCGGCGCACCGATGACATTATCGGCGGAGACGATTGACGAAAAAACCGCGGACTTGAAACGCCGTCTGCGAGAGAATGAATCGCAGCGCACCGAGATCACCAGTTATATCAACCAGCTTAACATCCAGCTTCATCGTTGGCAGCTCCGGTTCCAGACGCTGGACGAACGAAATGCCGAACTGAAAGCGGAGCTTGCCGCCCTTGCTCCGGAGGCACCGGCAGCGCGGTAAGTTGTCGGACGCGGCACCGGAGGTTAGCTTTGCCGATGCCGCCGGAATCTGCGGAGGAGAAACTTCAATCGCTGCGCGAGATTCTTCAGGCTCACGCCCCGCTTGCGATCGCTTATTCCGGCGGAGTTGACAGCGCTTTTTTGCTCGCGGTTGCGGCTGAAACTCTGGGAGCCGGTTGTCTCGGCGTGATCGCCGACAGTCCGAGCCTGCCGCGGCAGGCGCTGCAAGATGCGTTGCAGGTTGCACGCGAAATTAAGGCTCGCATCGAAGTCGTGCAGACCCGGGAGATGGAGGATGCGAACTACGCGAGTAACCCGCCGAATCGTTGCTATTTTTGCAAAGCCGAGCTTTTCGCGACGCTCGATCGACTCACTCGGGCACGTGGTTTTCGCGCGATCGCTTATGGCGAAAATGCCGACGACGCTCATCAAGTGCGGCCAGGCCGCCAGGCGGCTTCTGAGTTTCACGTGTTCGCGCCGCTGAAGGAAGCCGGCCTAACGAAAAGTGAAATTCGCCAGTTTTCGCGCGTGATGCAGCTGGCGACCGCCGATGCGCCCGCTCAGCCTTGTCTCAGCTCGCGCATTCCCCACGGCACTCCGGTCACGGTCGCCGCTCTGAACATGATCGAGCGCGCGGAAGCGGTTGTCCGCGGGTTTGGGTTTCGCATTTTTCGCGTGCGTCATCACCTTCGAGAAAATCGTCCGTCCGCTCGGTTGGAAGTTTCTCCTGAGGAAATGCCCCGGTTGGAAACGATCGCCGATCCGCTCTGCAGCGCGCTACGGGACGTTGGCTATTCCAATGTCTCGATTGCTCCCGAAGGTTATCGATCGCCCCTGACCTAAGCCTCGCTCCAATCGAGCACGATCTTTCCCGAGTTCCCGGACTTCATTAGCTCGATCGCTTCTTTGAACTCGGTGTACGGAAAGCGGTGGGTGATCACCGGAGAAATGTTGAGGCCGCTTTGGATCATCGCCGTCATCTTATACCAGGTCTCATACATCTCGCGGCCGTAGATTCCTTTAATCGTTAGGCCATTAAAGACAACCACATTCCAGTCGATGGCAGCGCTATCAGGCATGATGCCCAATAATGCGATCTTGCCGCCGTGAAACATCGCCGGGAGCAGATCGGCCATCGCTTTCGGACTGCCCGACATTTCCAGGGCGACGTCAAAGCCTTCCTTCATCTCGAGTTGCTTCATTGCATCGGCGAGAGTCGATTCACGGACGTCGAGCGCAAGGGTCGCGCCGAGCTTCTTCGCGAGATCGAGACGGTAAGGGTTGACGTCGGTGATGACCACGTTGCGGGCACCCGCGTGTTTGCAGATGGCGACGGCCATGCAGCCAATCGGACCGGCGCCCGTGATCAGAACGTCCTCACCGATCAACTCGAACGAAAGAGCGGTGTGGGTGGCGTTGCCTAACGGATCAAAGCAGGAGAGGACATCGAGGGGGATCTTCGGATCGGCATGCCAGACGTTTGACATCGGAATGGAGAGAAACTCCGCGAACGACCCTTGGCGATTAACGCCAACGCCCTGCGTATTCGGGCAGAGATGACGCCTCCCGGCGAGACAGTTGCGACAATGTCCGCAGACGATATGTCCTTCGCCAGTCACGAGATCGCCCGGCGCAAAGCCTTTCACCCGCTTCCCCACACGTTCGACCACGCCGACATATTCGTGGCCGACTACCATCGGCACCGGAATGGTTTTTTGCGACCACGCGTCCCAGTTATAAATGTGAACGTCGGTGCCACAGATCGACGTCTTCTTGATGTGAATGAGGACGTCGTCATCTCCCACTTCTGGCACGGGCACTTCCTCGAGCCAAAGACCCGGTTTGGCTTCCTTTTTGACCAGCGCCTTCATCGTTTTTTGCACGGCAAGAGATTAAGCAAATCGGGAACACACGAAAGTGAGAAGTTCTGCGCGACCGCAGTTGTTTGTAAGAAAAGCGGTCGGGCCGATCACTAATGAGTCAAAACGTGATGGCGATGTAACGCTCCGAACAAAAGGAAATCGGAGACCGGTAAAAACAAGGACGCTGGTGTGTTCCGCCGGGCTCGTTGACCCGCGCCCACAACGGCGGTTTCCTGGTGAGAATAATTAGCTCCGCGAACGCGAGTAAGCCGAAAGCGGTTCCGCGGTCTCCAAATTTTTGATCACAGTGCTGAGGTAGACGGACCCGGGATGATACGCTCGCCATTTCGTGATCTCGGCCCGGTTCATCACTTTAAAACCGTAACGCTCGAACATCTTCTCGCCGCGCCGGCTTTCGAAGGTCACGATCTGCCCATAAACGCGCTTCTCGCCGCAGCGGTAAAGATAACTCAGATACGCACTCATCAGGGCGCGCGTGGTGGAGACTTTGCGCGCTTCGGGGAGCAGGTTGATGTGAAAATGCGGCGTGTGACTTGGCGCCGCCGGCACTTCCCGCCAGCCGTTCATGATCATCCAGCGAATGAAACGCCGCGAGCGCCGGTTGTAGCGTGGGTAACGCAGGAGGGCACGGATGAAAAGGACGACGTTTTGTTGAAATGAGTAGAGCTGGTTCAGAAGCGGACGCCGCGAGCCGAGCAAATAGCCGCAAAGTTCGCCATTGATCTCGAGCACAAACGACGACTCCGATTCGTGATCGGTGTACCAGGTGGTGAGAAAATCGGCGAAGAGCTGGCGATCTTCATAGACCGGGTCGATCGCGTTCCCGAGGAAGCCGGTGCGGCAACAAAGCTCGCGCACCGCCGCGCGATCTGTCGGACGATAGCTGCGAATCATTGTCGCGGGGTCGGTCTTCATCTTGGAATTCTGCGGTAGTTTGCGCATGCCTCTCGATAAATGCAAAACAGTCGCTCGAAGACCCGCGGCCAGCCGTAATGCTCCCGCGCCCGTTGCGAGGCGGCCTCGCCTGAGGAACGGAGGTCCTGCGCGCTCAGGTTCTCGATCGCGCCGGCCAGCGCCTCCGGCGCGTTCGCATCGGCCCAGAGACCTTGGTCGCCGAAAATGATGCGATCCATGTAGCTGCCGCGGATTCCCACGACTGGCGTGCCGCAAGCCTGACTTTCGAGTGAAGTGAGCCCAAAAGTTTCCTGCACCCCCGGATGGACGAGCAGATCGGCGGCACGATAGATTCGCGCCAGTTCCTCGGAATTGGCGCAATACTGGCGCCAGGTGACATGCCCCACCTCGTCCTGCAATTGCTGCAACTCGCGCCGCTGCAAGCCATCGCCGACGACGAGGAGATGAAAGCGGCCGGGGTTTCGCCTCACGAGAAGGTGAAAGGCAGCAAAAAGCGTTTGCGTGTTTTTTTCCTGTGCGAGGCGGCCGACGTAGAGCAGAAGAAAGCAACCCTCCGGAATGGCTAACGATGCTCGCGTCTCTTCAGGTTCCCCTGATCGGGGCGAGAAAATTTCCGCGTTCACTCCGAGGTCGACCGCGCGCACGTTCCTTACTCCCCAGTTGGTGAGCAGCTCCCCGAGCCGCGCTGAAGGCACGAGCGTGGCTTCGAATCGATTGTAGATTTTGCAGACGTAGCGACGCGCCATATCCATGACGAATTCCATGCCCATGCGCCCGAAAAAGCGCGCGCTGCTGCGCAAGTACGCCTCGGGAAAATGCGAGTGATAAAAGCCGACCACCGGAATTCGGAGCGCGTGCCCCGAGGCGATCGCCTTCCACGCTACCTGGTACGGATCGCCTGACTCGATCAGGTCCGGCTGCTCGCGCTCCAAGATCTCTTCGATTGCACGCAGGTTGAGAAGAGCGCGGTAACGCGAAGTGCGCGAAAGGAGCGGGGAACGGATCGAGTAAATGCGCGACCGGGGCGCTTCCGCCAATCCCGTTTTCGCGTCCGGAATGACCAGAACGTGCTCGTCGTCAGGCGTCGATTGAATGTAGCGAATCTTCTCGTGCACGTAGCGTTTCACCCCGCCGCTGAGCGGCGAGTAAAATTGAGTGAGATCGCAGACCTTCAAGAGAGGTAGCACAGGCATCTTGCCTGTGGGACCGCCTTCGAGGCACTACGAAAGACGTGCATGAAACGCTCTAAGCCTTCAGCCCGCTGAGATACCGTTCGGCCTCGATCGCTGCCGCACAGCCGGAACCGGCGGCCGTGATCGCTTGTCGGTATTCCCGATCCGCCACGTCGCCGGCGATGAAAATGCCGGGATGCTTGCTTTCGACCAAGTGCCTCGCGAGCAGATAACCATCCGGATCGGTCTCCAATCTTCCGGCGAATGCCTTCGTGTTTGGATCGTGACCAATGGCGACAAAAACACAGGCGATCTCGAGCTGCCGCTCCTCTTTCGTCGCGACGTTGCGCAGCATCACGGCACACATCTCGCCTTTCTCGTCGGTGACGTATTTCGTCACGATCGTGTTCCAGATCGGTTCGATCAGATCGCAGGCGAGGACGCGATCGGCCATGATCTTCGAGGCGCGGAGCTGATCGCGGCGATGGATGAGATAAACCTTCGAAGCGAAGCGGGTGAGAAAGAGTGCCTCCTCCGCCGCGGAATCGCCGCCGCCCACCACGCAGACAGGCACGTTGCGATAAAAGGCGCCATCGCAGGTCGCACAACTCGTTAGGCCATGGCCGATCAGTTTCTCTTCATTCTCGAGTCCGAGGTATCGCGCGGAGGCGCCGCTCGCGATAATGAGCGACTGCGTCTCGAGCCATTCGTCGTCTGCTTCGAGACGAATGTGCTTGTTCGTTAGGCCGAGATTGGTCGCTTCAGCATAGGAGAAACGCGCCCCGAAATTCTCCGCCTGTTTGTGCATGTTGAGGACGAGCTGGGGGCCGTCGATTCCCTCGGGAAAGCCGGGAAAATTTTCCACCATCGTGGTCGTCGAGAGCTGACCGCCCGGCTGGCGACCTTCGAGCACGAGCGGACTCAGATTCGCGCGCGCGGCATAAATCGCCGCCGTCAGACCTGCGCAACCACTCCCGACAATGATGACTTTTTCCACGCGGGCCAAGGGTAGCACGGAGGCATGGGCCGATCTAATTTCCACCCGATGCCGGAATTAGCGGAGGTCGAATATTTTCGGAAACGCTGGGACCCCGGTCTCGGTGAAGCGATTACGGGCGTGCAATTACATGCCGAGAAGCGCGTCTTCCGCGGATCGGATCCGCGTGCGCTCAAACGGCGAATCGTTAGGCAAAAGCTGCTCCGCTCTGTCGCCCGGGGGAAGCAGATGCTCTTTCACTTGAGCAATAACAACTGGATCGGGATTCATCTCGGCATGTCCGGTCAGTTGCGGGTTGAGCCGCCCGGATTTGGCGCGGAGAAGCACGATCATCTCGTCCTCGAGCAGAAAAAGCGGGCGCTTGTTTTTCGCGATGCACGGCAGTTTGGTCGAGTCCGATTTCATCATGGCGAAACGCCGCCGGATTGGTGGCAGGCGAGTTCGCCCGAAATCAATTCGCGCGAATGGACGAAGCTGGCGCTGACCGCTTTTCTCAAGCGTCACAGGCGCGCGCCGATCAAGGCGGTCCTGCTTTCGCAGCAAGGTTTTCCCGGCATCGGCAACTGGATGGCGGATGAAATTCTCTGGCGCGCCCGCATCGCGCCGCGCAGGCGCGCGGGAAAGCTGACGGCGTCGCACCTCAACGCACTCTTCCGGAGCACGCGTTTCGTCGTTCGCGCCTCGCTCAAAACAATCGGCGAAAATTCGACCGACCCGCCGCGCAGTTGGCTGCTGCACGAACGTTGGAAGGCCGGCGGAAAATGCCCGCGGCACGCGATCACGCTGAAGCGCGCGACGATTGGCGGCCGCACGACGGCGTGGTGTCCGCGCTGTCAAAAGTAGGTCCGCTTGTTTGGAGACGCGGGCGCTGTCTCGTCCGTGTCTGGTCAACAGAATTGCGCGCTTTTCGTTGCATCCTCCGGAACCGAGATGAGACAGCGGTCGTCCCTCCAAGCAATCGTTAGGCCGCGACGTAAACAGTGACCTGATGGAAGCCGGTCACGCCAGAAAATGGCCCGCGAGCTTTCTCGACGCGTTGCACGACTCCAGCACCATCAGTTGCGCGGACGCTCAATTTGTATTCGCCGGGTCGGGGCGGATTCCAGTCGTAGCTCCAGAGCACCCAGGTGAGTTTCGTCCCCGGGTAATCGATCGTTGCTTGCTCCCACGTTTTACCGCCGTCGACCGTCACTTCGACTTTGGAGACGCCACGATCACCGGCAAAGCCGACGCCTTTCATCGGAATTCCGTTCGGCATCTGCGCGAGACTCATCCACGCCCACTCGTCAGGCACGTCGATTCGCGACCGCGTGGGGATCTTGAAGTCCGGTCCCCAGCCCTGTTTCTCGTAAAAGCCTTCAGCGTCCGCTCCGGTCAGCTCGATACGAGTGAGCCACTTCACGTTTTTCTCGCCGAAGTAACCGGGAACGACAACGCGCGCAGGGAAGCCGTGGCGATCTGGCAGCCGCTCGCCGTTCATCTCGTAGGCGACGAGCGTGCTCGGGTCCATCGCTTTCGATAGGGGAAATGTGTCGGTGTAATTATCGACGCAGTGGAGGCGGACTTTAGCCGCGCCGGGAAGCGGACCGGCGGCGCGGAGCAATGTGCTCAGCGGGACGCCGCGCCAGAGCGCATTGCTCATCAGCCCAGCCCCGAGGCCGTTGCTGATGCACATGAGCGTCGTCTCTTGCGAAACGGCGGGAAGCGATTTGAAGCGGTGAAGATTGTAGGTTTGGCGATGCCTAATGCGCCCCGTGACTTCGAGCCGCCAGAGCGACGGATCGATGCGCGGGTCGATCACGTTCTTCGTTACGCAATAGAACTTGTCGTTAGGCGTGATCGCTTGGACTTCGGTCCCTTTGTACTGCGTGCCGTCGTAACTGAAGCTCGCGAGCTGGCAGAGCCGCCGGACGATTGCCGCGCCGCTGCCTGCGGCGATCAGACCGAGACCGCCGAGGACAAAAGCGCGCCGGCCGATCTGCGGCGAGTATTCGAGTTCGTCAGGCTGATGAAGTGGTGTCGTGAGAAAGCGAAACCCAAGCACGAGCGTGCGCTCGAAGGTGAGAAAAGAAACCGCCAGACCGAGGCAAGTAATGAAGGTCGCCGGCCGAATCGGCCAGCCTTGATAACTCGTGCCCAACTCCGGCCAGAGCACCGCGATCGACACCAGCAGCGGAAGAAAAAAGAAAACGCCTGACGAGATCAGGAGCTTCGGCTTTTCACGCCGCCA
>DASXPA010000167.1:0-6428 GCA_036493915.1 Chthoniobacterales bacterium
CGATCTGACTTCTGGAGGTGCAGATAAAGCAGAAAGGCAAAGACAACCACCGCGATGCAATCGAGCCAGATGGGGTAGTTCCACTTAATCATCGCGTGCGAGACCGCGCTCGGCGGACGCGACCCGGTCGGAACGATACCGAGAGCGCTAAAGAGGAGATCGATGGCGATGCCTGCAAGCACCATCGGTAGGTAGAGAATTCCCACGATCCAGATGGTCACGCGCGCGCCGTAATATTTGGCATAGATCAGAATGAGCGGCAAGACGAGGAGACCGCCATAGATGAAAGCGACCTCGCCGCCGAAGCTGATGCCGTTGGCCCAAAGCTGACTCGCGAGCGGAATATTTCCAACCGAACAGACAAAGGAAATGATCGCAATGATCGGGCCGACGAGCGCGTTTTCGATCAGGCGAAGCGCAGGCGGACCGCTCTGCAGGGAAAGCTTTTGCCACCAGGTCGCCGGAACAAGTGTGGCGATGAAGCCGGCGATGAGAAAGCCGCCGAGCACTTCTTTCCAGAGCATCATCAGATCCATGACGAAGGCATGGGCCATCGCTGTCCACTTCGTTTCGTGCTCATGCTCTCACTGTCATGGCCGCAGTGATGACAACTTGCATCGCCGCCTTTTTTCTCGGCGTGTTGCCGCATGTCCTTGCGCACACGTTTTGGCATCATGAAGCGGATGAAAGAGCCAGGAGCGCGATGAGCACAACCGATCCGACAAACTCCGCGAGGAGAAATTGCCAGCCCATCAAAATCCAAAGAATGATCCCAGCTCGGTCACGAGATTGGTCGAAGCGAACATGAAGGCGAGCGCGGAAATATCGCCGCGCCTTGCTGAATCGCGCTCCGATCCGCGGCCGCTGCAGCATAGAAACACGAGCCGCTCGCTGCGCCGAGCCCGGTCGCGGTCGCGACGGATTTGCGCGATGCGGCAAGCGCGCGAGTGAAGGCGGCGCGCCGGAACGGCCGCTTAGTTCAGGCTAAGATTGCGTCTTTTGCAACTCCGACTCGGCGCTGCTCAGCTCGGAAGTCCGCGCATAGACCGCGTCGGCGAGCGCGGCACGGTCCATATCAAGCTGGAGATGAAGGCGTCGAGTTTCGAGCAAGTTAATGATACGCAGAAGCACCTCAAGGTGATCGAAAGGCTTGAGCAGAAAGTCATTCGCGCCCGCGCGCAGGGCTCGGATCTTCGCTTTCTTGTCAACATCCGCGGTGAGCACGATGACTGGCAGAAATACCTCGCTGTCGGTCTCGCGCAACGATTGCAGAATGCTGAACCCATCCGGCGGCGGCATCATGAGATCGAGCAAGATAAGATCGGGATTGAAGTCGCGGCAGGCGTCGAGCACGAGTCGCGAATCGGTGACAAGTTCCAGGCGCGTGAAACCGCGCTCGGAGAGAAGCGCCTTGAGCAAGGCGACGTTCGCCGGCTCGTTGTCGATCACGAGAATTTTCATCCGGCTGAGTGCGGCGAAATCGCCGGGATAAAGTTCCTCCGGATACAATTGGGCTTCGTTCATTTTGTTTCAGCTATTCAGGCGGCGACGCATTCTTTGGTTTCCTCGGAGGGAGTGGCGGCTTCCTCGATCGCGCGCAGAAATTTTTCAACATCGAGCGGTTTCGTTAAATAAGAATGTGCGCCCGCTGCCTTGAGTCTTTCGATCTGCCGGGTCGTTGCATCGGCGCTCACGACGACGACAGGAATGCGCCGCATGATTTCGTCCGACTTCAACTCTGTGAGTACCTCGGGGCCGGAGAGATCGGGGAGGTGCAGGTCGAGCAGGATAAGGTCGGGAGTATGTTGCCGTGCGAGCGCGAGTCCGCTCTCGCCATTGAAAGCGACGATCAATTCCATCTCCGCTTGATCGGCGAGAATTTCTTCGACCAACATCACGTTGGAGCGGTTGTCCTCGATATAGAGAATGCTGCGCTTGCCATTGTTCGCGTCCGGCGCGCGAAAGCGGCCGACGCTGCGCAAGACCATGCCGCCAAAAGCGGGCGCACTTCGCGGCAGCTCGATCCAAAACCTGCTCCCCTGCCCCGGGATGCTCTCGACGCCGATGGAGCCGCCCATCGCTTCCATGAGACGACGGCAAACGGCGAGACCGAGTCCGGTGCCTTGCACTTCCGATTGCTCCGCGCCGAGGCGATCGAAGGGCGTGAAGAGACGGGACAATTTTTCCGCCGGAATGCCCACTCCGGTGTCGCTCACAAGCAGGCGCAGCCGTCCGCCATTCGACACGTCATAGGAGATCGTCACTTCGCCGCCAATCGGCGTGTACTTCACCGCATTGGTCAGCAGATTGAGCGCGACCTGTTTGAAACGCTGCTTATCGGCGAGGACGTAACAATGGAGCTCGGGGCAGGGTTGCACAGAGAGATCAATCGCCCGTTCCACCGCCGCCGGCCGCATGAGGTCAAAGGCTTCCTGCACCGCTTCGCTCACGCAGACCGGCTCGAGTGAGAGTTGCAGCCGGCCCGATTCGATCCGGCTGATGTCGAGCACTTCGTTGATCAAATCGAGCAGATGCCGCCCGCCGGCAATGATGTGACGGAGATGGCCGCGCTGTTGGCCGGTGGGATTCTGGCGATCGAGAAGCTGCCCGAAACCAATGATCGCGTTGAGCGGCGTGCGCAATTCGTGACTCATCCGCGACAGGAATTCGCTCTTGGCGTTGTTCGCGCGGTCGGCTTCCTCTTTCGCTTCCTGCAAAGCGGCAGCCGCTTTTTTCCGCTGCGTGATGTCCTCCACCATAATGAGGAAATGCCGCGGGTTGCCAGCGCCGTCGCGAATCAGGCAGCCGGTCCGCATCGCCCAAAGCACTTCGCCATTCTTGCACACGAAGCGTTTCTCAGCGGAACAATGCGCGTTGCTCTCCAGCATGGCGGCAGCAATCCGGCGCGTTTCCGCACGATCATCGGGGTACGTCAGATCGACCGGGGAACGGCTAAGCAGCTCTTCCTCGGAATAACCAATCATCTTGCAGAAGGCCGTGTTGACCTGACGAAAGCGATCGTCGAGCCCGATCACGGCCATACCGATAGGAGCTTCCTCAAACGTCTGCCGCGAATTCCGCTCGCTCGTTTCCAATGCTGCGGTGCGGTTGGCGATGAAGCGCATCTCGCGAATGCTTCGCAGACACGACATGACGAGGAAAACATTTTCAAAGACCACCCAGGCCCCGTGTTCGACGGAGCGCCAAGGACTCGCCGTGAGAACGCCGTAAACCGACAACGGCCAATAAATCCCGCGCAGGAAATGATCGAGCGCGATTACCAGCGTCGCGGGAATGAAGACCTTCCAGTCACGATAGAAGGAGAGAATAACAAGTGACCCGAAAACATGGAAGTGCGTCTCGATCCGGCCACCTGTTAGGCAAATGAGCAGCGCCGACATCAGCATCTGCGCCGTCGCCACGGCGTGCCGGGTGGCGACTGCGCCCGGCCAGACACGTGTCATCCAAATCGGGAAGGCGCTGATCGCGCCGCCGACAAAAATCGCCGCCCAGACGTGAAGATGGATGTGACTCGTCTGCCCGACCCAAGTGTGCGGCGAGACGATGAGAGCAAAAAGAATCCCGCCGACCCATTGAATCGCCATGAAGCGACCGAAGAGCCGGTCGGTGTCTTCGTAAATTTCCTTGCGATGTTGCTGGAAAAGCTCATCCGCCCTTCCCGTCGATGTGCGGCCCTCCCAGGCGTGGTCAACTATTTCGAGCATATGGCGTCCTTCATTGTTTTCATCTGATCGGCGATGCGGCAGCCGAAGACCATCGTGCGGTTCAAAGCCGGCCGCTGGTTGTTCACCAGAGCCACGATTGCGCTCTCGCCTTTGTTCCCGCCGGCGTGTCCGCGAGAATCCGTGATGCCACCGCTGAACAACAGGCTCCCGTCGCGGCCGAAGAGGAGCGTGTGACCGGAAGTCTCCGCGCCAAAAAGATGCGCCTCCACGCCTTCGACATCGGATATCGCCGTCACTCCCGGAATCGCGGCGGCGCTCCGGCGCAGGTCCGTGTTATCCCAGTCGGGCTTCGAATTTTTCGGCCGAAAGAAGAGCACGTAGGCATTCACCTTCCCTTGCGCGCTGGCCATGATTCGCGCCAGCTCCCCCATCGTCGCGCGCGTGCAGGGGCAACGCGGATGCGCCAACATCACCAGCGTCATCCGGTCCGAGGCGCGATGAATTGCTGAGTGCGCCGGCCATTTTTGTGGCACCGTTCCGACGGCGCCGGCCGCGCTGTCATAGTTGAGAACGAAGCGCCAGCCAACGGCTACAGCGACCACCCAGGTGACGCCGAAACAGAACGTGACGAAAACATTCCTGCGATGGAAGTTCATTTAGCCCCTCTTCAGGAGCAGGAGTCATTCCCCTTCCGCGGATAATCAGACAGCCTTAAGGGCCGCGTGGGACCTTGAAAGCGCGCCCTTACATCTTCTCTTTAATCCCGGCCCGCAACAACCACCAATTCACCGGATAAGCCGTGAGGAAGCCAACCAGCGTCGCGACCTGCATCATGAACCAAAACACCGGATTCGTTTTCTCGATCTCGTGACCAAAGATTGTGAAAGTCGCAACTGCCATCCAGCCATACATGCCAATCTGCCAGGCGGTGAGGGAAAGGAAATCCGCTTTCGACGCCTGCACCAGTCCTTCGCCTAACGACAGGCCGCGCATCGGCGCGATCGTGAAGTATTGAAAGACGATCCCGAAGGCGAGCGCGATGAAGTAATCGACCAGCCAGGAGCCGAAAATCTTGTGCCCAAAAAGCGCGAGCGGGAACGCAAAGAGGAGCCATTCGCCAACGATATCCGCAAGTGTGCAACCACTCCCGCAATGCGTCGCGCCAAGCGCGACCATTTGCCAGAACGGTTTCTTTTTCCCCGGCGGCTCTTCGTTTCGCTCCTTTGCTTCGGTCACGGCCCGCTTGGTCGAGAGTCGGCCAACCGTGAAGTAGCCCCAGAGCGCGAACGGCCCCGCGTAAAGCGCGGTGATCGGCCAGACCACATTCATGATCCACATGTGCTGCGGGTGACCGACGAGCTCGTCGACCGATATGATCAAAAAGCAAGCGCCAGCGACGAGCAGACAGATGATCGCGACGATCTGCAACGTCGGACTCATGATGCCCCCTCCGCTCGTTCCGGCGAAACCACCTCCGTCTTGACACCCGTCGTCCGCACTGCCTGCGCAAGTTCCTCTTCGGCAACGTTCTCGTCGTGCCCGACCGTCACGCGCCGAGCATCGAGCGCGACCTTGACCTCGTGCACACCCCGGATTACGCGCAACGCATCTTCGATTATAGGTTCACTGCCTAACGACGGGAGTTCCTTTAACTCAAGCGTGGTCGTTTTCACCACGGTATTGTTGCCATCATTCCGTAGTGAAAATCGCTCCTGGCCCGCCTTTTGGACCCTCCCTTGTGGCACCGAGGAAACTTTCTTCTCCGAGCCTTCGCGCGCAGAGACCTACTAGCGGGTCAAGGCTTGAAGTTCGTCGCTCGTCCAGAAGCGGCGCCGCTCCTGGAATCGGTCGCTAACTCTATGCACAAGGTCGGTTGAAACTGCGGAGGCGTGATTCCTCCATGTCTGCCGAAGGTAAGTGAGAACGGCGGCGATCTCGGGCGCCGTTAGCACGCCGCGCCAGGCTGGCATCACTCCGTCATATTCAAGGCCGTCAACTTTCCGTTTTCCGGTCAATCCATCGAGCGTCAGTGCAGCGAGTCGAGTGGGCGAACCGTTCACCCACGGAACGCCCGAGAGCGGCGGGAATTTGCCTTCGAGGCCGTTTCCATTCCGGCCATGACAGGCGGCGCATTTTTCGAGATAAATTCGTTGTCCAGTCACAATCCGATTGCTCCGGCGACCGTTCGCTTGAGAGTTACTCGATCGCGCATGACATCCGGCCGCTGCAACGCCGATAAGAGCGGCCAATGCTAGAGCTGGAACGCGACGACTCATCCGTTAACCAGAACCAAGAAAGCGTTGCACATCCTTCGCAATCTTCTCTGAGTTGGCGATCTGGTCGTAATCATAAACCGCCAGCCATTTTCCCTTCGGTCCGATAACGTAAAGATAAGCGGAATGGTTGATCGTGTAATCGTCACCGGCGTCACCGTTCGGCTGCTTCTGCCGCTCATAAACCACCCCGTAGGCCTTAGCCGCCTTCCGGATTTGATCTGGGGCGCCAGTCAAACCGATAAAGTGCTCGTCGAAAGCAGGAACGTAATCCTTCAGCACTTTTGGTGTGTCCCGCTCCGGATCGACGCTAACAAATGTCACCTGGACACGGCCCTGCACAGTCGGAGGCAATTCCCGATACATCGCGGCGAGGTTTCCCAGAGTGGTGGGACAGATGTTGGGACAATGGGTAAAGCCAAAAGAAAGAAGCACGAGCTTCCCGCGCAATTGATCTAGCTGAAAAGGC
>DASXPA010000168.1:0-12006 GCA_036493915.1 Chthoniobacterales bacterium
GGAGAACCGCGTCACCGCGAGATCGAAGCTTCCCCAAAAGAAATGTACCGGGCTGCACTTCCCACAGAAACGCGCCCGAAATTTCTTGAAAACGCGATCGGACTGCACGAGCGCGCGCCAGAAACGATTCGCATATGCGGGGTCGTAGGTGCAATGAGTCTCGTCCTCATTGAAGGGAATCGCGTCCGCGATTTCGTTAGGCACGAGATCAATCTTCACCGGCAGATCGAGCGCGTTAAGGCCGCCCATCACCGCCTGGTAAAAATGCGCGACCGATTGCGCGCGCAGCATGATCAGACCCTGGCGGCCGTTGCTTTTGATTATCCGCAAGTGATGATCGGCAAAATCGAAGCGCAACTCAAACGTGTCCAGCCCGTGCGGGATCGGCGAAGTCGTTAGGCCACGCGACGTGAGATAGAGCGTCACGTGCCAGGAATGATTCGTCCAAGGCGTGAGAGTGAGGCGAATTTTCCCCACGATCTGCGTCCACATGTGCAGGGTCTCGGCGGTCGCCTGCCATTCCGGAAAAGGCAACGCGGGCCAGGCCGCTTCGCGTTCAGCAGCGGATAGTTTCATCCAACTATCTTCAGCCCTCCGCCCTCACTCTTCATCCTTTTCTTCAATCTCCGGGACGCGAATGCAGGCTGCGTAATGGCCCGGCTGCCATTCCTTCAGAGGCGGCACCGCCTCCGTGCAGGCGGGAATGCCGTAGGGACAGCGCAGATGAAAAGGGCAGCCAATGGGTGGCGCGAGCGGCGAAGGCGGATCGCCGCCGAGAACGACCCGTCGCCGCTGGCCTTCCCGTTTCGGATCAGCGATGGGTACCGCGCTGAGAAGGGCTTTGGTGTAGGGATGGAGCGGTTTTTTCATCAGCGCGTCCGGCGGCCCCAGCTCAACGATCTTTCCGAGGTACATCACCGCGATCCGATCGGCGATGTGCCTAACGACTGAAAGATCGTGTGAGATAAAGATGAGAGCGAGGCCGAGCTCACGACGGATTTTGGCGAGAAGGTTAATGATCTGCGCCTGAATCGAAACATCGAGCGCCGAGACCGGTTCATCCGCGATCACCAGCTTCGGCTCGACCGCGAGAGCGCGCGCGATCGCAATCCGTTGACGCTGACCGCCAGAAAATTCATGAGGATATTTGTTCCGCGCCGCCGGCAGCAAACCGACCATCGTCATGAGCAAGCTGACCCGCCCGGGCAGCTCACGGCGCGGCACCCTGCGATGACTCCGAATCGCTTCTGCAAGGGCATCAAACACGCTCATGCGCGGATTGAGCGACGCGTAAGGATCTTGAAAGATCATTTGGAAATCCGCGCGTGCCTCGC
Source organism: Chthoniobacterales bacterium (assembly GCA_036493915.1). Taxonomy (GTDB): domain Bacteria; phylum Verrucomicrobiota; class Verrucomicrobiia; order Chthoniobacterales; family UBA10450; genus Palsa-1392. The sequence continues at coordinate 1,335 of DASXPA010000168.1, forward strand.
GCAGCTCCCGACCGCGTAACTCCTCGAGATGCCGCCCGGCCAGCACGACGCTGCCGGCCGTGGGAGGAATGAGTTGTAAGATCGTGCGGCCAAGAGTGGATTTGCCGCACCCCGACTCGCCCACCAATCCCAGCGCTTCACCCTGCGCGAGGGAAAAGCTGACGTTATCGACAGCGCGCACGATCCCCCTATCGCGCCGCAGAAACGCGCGGCCCTCGACCGGGAAATAAGTCTTGAGGTTATTCACCTCCAGAAACGGCGCGCTCATTGAATGGAGGAGAAGCTTAGCGTGCCCGGGCTGTCCTGCACCCGCCGAGCTTGATCCGGCTTGACCGCCGATAGCCAAATTTGCTGAGAGACATAGTTAGCAATTTGAAATCCCGCCCACTGATCCTCCCAATTTTGGCCGCCTTCCGTTCGTTCCCCGATAACTCCAGTCCGGAAGTTCCGACACCCGCCTCCTTATGAAAACCCGTACCCTCGCCCTGCTTCCCTTCCTTCTGCTCTGCGCGGCCAGTCGTTTACCAGCGGAAAATCTTCCCGAAATGCGACCGACGCTGACCGGCTCCGGCTCGCGTTCGTTAGTCAATTTGATCGACGAACAGTCGCTCATGAAACGCGGGCAACGCGATGCCGTCGTCATGTTTAGTTGCGGCGTGAACGAACTCGGCTTCGCGGGCGCGGGAGAGTTTTATCGCGACCGTTCCGATTCGGAAAAGCTCGGCCGCGAAGTGGTGGAACGCATCGACCACGACCAATTCGTCCCCCCTGTTTACCACCCTGAAGCTGGATGTGGATACGGAGAGAAAAGTGCGGGGGTCGAAGCTCGTTTACGAATACCCGCCCGGCAAACGTTTCGGCCCCGAAGTGGTCGGGCGCATCCTCGGCGCTTCGTTCATTCCCGGTTTTCGCAGTGGCAAAATGGTCCGCTCTCAGTTCACCTGGGCCGCAACTTTCAACCTCCTCGGCCGCCAGATGAAGTCTGGCCTCGGCGTTCTCATTCGTTAGGCGGCAATCCTCCGCACGCGTGAGGCGCGAACCAATTCCTCAATAAGCCATAGCCGTGCTTCTTTTCCGGGAAGGACGGGCTGGAAGCCCGTCGCATCCGGCAGACCGCCGGATGCAAATTTCCGCGAAGCGCACCCCGTGGCGCAAACGCTTCCTCTGGCGTGACCAAGCCAGCTGTTCGCGCAACCTGCGCCGAACGACGGGCTTGACTGCCCATCCTGCTCGGAGACCTCAGCAGATCTCGAAGCTATTCGTTAGGCTACTTCTTTGCTTGTTCGTTTTTCGCGGTGTCTTCAAACAGATAAAGATATTGGCCATAGCCTTCCGCTTCCATCTTCTCCTTCGGCACGAAACGCAGCGACGCCGAATTCAAGCAATAGCGCATGCCGGTCGGCGCGGGACCATCGTCGAAGAGATGCCCCAGATGCGCGTCGTCCTTCTTCGAACGCACCTCCGTGCGGGTCATGAAGAGAGTGCGATCGCTCTTCTCCACGATGTTTCCCTTATCGATCGGTTTCGTAAAACTCGGCCAGCCCGTCCCGCTCTCGAACTTATCGGTCGAAGAAAAAAGCGGTTCGCCGCAGATGAGGTCGACGTAAATGCCGGGCTTGTGATTATCCCAGTAAGCGTTGTGAAACGCAGGCTCGGTCCCGTTTTCGCGAGTCACGTTGTATTGTTCCGGAGTCAATTTCTGGCGCAGTTCGGAGTCGGACATGTCTTTGATGCTGGTTGTTGTTGGATAGTGGAAATTGGCCGCTGCCACCGTCTGTGTGGACGCGGCTTGGACTTGGGCGGTCGGATCCTTCTGCTGGCCGGCGTAGCCAAGGTAGAGCGAAGTCGCTGCGATCACCGCCACGATCATCGCACCGATCCAGAACGAAGAATGTCCGCTCCCGCGGAGGAGAGTTTGCCGATAAAGAGACGATTCATTCATCGCAAGGAAGAGGAGATAAGGTCGTAATTATTCCCGGGCAACGAGGGGCGTCGCGGGCGAGAGTTCGATCTCTCGGAGCTGGACGCGGAGACAGGCCGAGGCGTGGTCCGGTCCGACTTCCTCCAACCTGATCTGGGAGGTGACACATTTTTCCTGCGCGAACTCGCAACGCGGCGCGAACGGGCAGCCACGGATCGGCTCCGATATATCCGGCGGCGCGCCTGGAATGGTGTGTAACTCCGCGCCGCGCTCATGCAGCGCCGGAATCGATTTCTGCAGCGCCTGATTGTAGGGATGCTTCGGCGCGTAGAAAATTTGTGCCGTCGGCGCGCTCTCCAGAATTCGCCCGGCGTACATCACGAGCACGCGATCGCAGAACCCGGCCACGACCCCGATATCGTGAGTCACAAAAACAACCGCGGTCCCCAGCTCCTCCTGCATTTTGCCGATCAACTCGAGAATTTGCGCCTGCACGGTGACATCGAGCGCGGTCGTCGGTTCGTCGGCGAGGAGCAGTTCCGGTTTCGTAATCAGCGCCATCGCGATCATCACGCGCTGTCGCATTCCTCCCGAAAACTCGTGCGGGTACGCCCGCATCCGCCGCGCCGGATCCTGAATTCCCACTTCCCGCAAAGCCGCCACCCCGAGATCAAACGCGTCGTTAGGCGAAATCTTTCGATGAATGACAAGTGGCTCAACCACTTGATCGCCGACGCGCATGTAGGGATTGAGCGAAGTCATCGGGTCCTGAAAAATCATCGCGATGCGTTCGCCGCGAATCGCGCGCAGCTCCTTCTCCGGGCAATGGAGCAGATCGAGATCGTGAAAAAGGGCGCGCCCGCTTTCGATCCGGCCGGGCGGCTGCGGAATCAGGCGGAGGAGCGAAGAACACGCGACCGATTTGCCCGAGCCGGACTCGCCCACGATGCCTAACGTCTCGCCCGCTCGGATCGAAAACGAAACATTATCGACCGCCCTAACGACACCGCTGCGGGTGTGAAAATAAGTTCGCAGGTTTTCGACCTGAAGAAGCGGCTCCACGAGAAGTGTTGTAGCCGGGGGCGCCGACCCCGGCAAACGAAGAGCTTCATTCTCCGCCGGGTTCATCGCCCCCGGCTACAAATGCTCGCCGCTTCAACCCTTAGCCGTCCGCGGATCGAGCGCGTCGCGCAGACCATCTCCCAGAAAGTTGAGCGCGAAGAGCGTGAGCGCGAGCGCGAGGCCGGGATAAATCAGGAGCCACGGATATTCCTCCATCGTCTCCGCGCCTTCCTTGATGAGCACGCCCCACGAGCTCATCGGCGGCTGCACCCCGAGCCCGAGGAAGCTCAAGAACGCCTCGAGCAACATCACGCTCGGCACCGTCAGAGTGGCGTAAACGATGATCGGCCCGAGCGCGTTTGGGATCATGTGGCGAAAGATGATTCGCATCTTCGTCAGGCCGAGGGCCTCAGCGGCCTCGATGAATTCCGTCCGCCGCAGCGATAGGACCTGTCCCCGGACGATCCGCGCCATCGTCAGCCATTGCACCGCGCCGATCGCGGCGAAGAGAAGCACGAATCGCCGCCCGAAAAGCACCATGAGCAGAATGACAAAGACAGTAAAAGGAAGCGCGAAGATGACATCGACAATTCGCATCATCACCGCGTCGACCTTTCCGCCGAGAAAGCCGGAGACGGTGCCGTAAAGAACGCCAATCGTGAGCGCCACGCCCGTCGCGCACACTCCGACCGCAAGAGAGATGCGCCCGCCGTAAAGCAGCCGCGTGAAGAGATCGCGGCCGAGCGTATCCGTTCCGAGCCAATGTTGCGCGCTCGGCGGCGTCGCTCCGAGTTTTAAATTCTGTGCGAAATAGGATTGGCGAACAAAAAACGGACCGAAGGCCGAAGCGAGAGTGAGAAGGAGCAACAAGCCTGCGCCGACCAGCGCGAGCTTATTCTTCGCCAGCCGCAGCCAGGCATCCTGCCAAAGCGAGCTCCCGCACTCCCGTCCGGGGAGCGCATGTGCCTCGTGCACATCTTCCTGCTTGTCGTCGGGCAACGGTCTCATTCGAAGCGCAGCCGCGGATTCATTCGCACCAGCACGAGATCGACGAGCAAGTTAAAGACGATGATAAAGCCGGCGTAGAAGAGCACCGTTCCGACGACCATCGTGTAGTCGCGATTAAAAGCCGCGGTGACAAAGTAGCGGCCGAGCCCCGGGATTTGAAAGATCGTTTCCACCACAAACGAGCCGGTAAGCAAGCCCGCGACCGTCGGGCCAAGGTAGCTCACTACCGGGATCAAACCGCCACGCAGCGAATGCCGCAGAATCACCCGACTCGGTGACGCGCCTTTCGCGCGCGCGGTGCGGATGAAATCCTGCGACAGCACTTCGAGCATACCGCCGCGGGTGAGCCGCGCGATATACGCGGCGTAGAAGCCGCCTAACGTCAGCGCCGGCAGAATGCGATCGCGCCAGTCATCCCAACCGGAGACGCGCACCCAATCGAGCTTGAGCGCGAAGATGAGAACGAGCAGCGGACCGAGGACAAATACCGGAATGCAGATGCCGACGAGCGCGAGGCTGCTTGGGATGTAATCGCTCAGAGAGTTTGGACGGAGCGAGGCGATAATTCCGGCGCTCAAGCCTAACGAAAGCGCGACCAGGAGCGACCAAAAGCCGAGTTCCGCGGAGACGGGAAAGGCCTGACCGATGAGCTCATTGACAGTGCGGTTGGGATATTTGAACGAAGGCCCGAGATCTCCCCTAACGAGGTTGCCAAGATAGGTAAGATACTGTTGGAAGAGCGGCTGGTTCAAGCCGTAGTGCGCTTCGAGATGTTTTTGGATCTCCGGCGTGGTGCTCTTTTCGGCCGAAAACGGCCCGCCCGGCGCGAGCTTCAGCATGAAGAACGTGAGCGTCGCGACGACGAACAGAACCGGGACCGCTTGCGCGACACGAATGGCGATGAACCGAAGCATCGGGGAGGTATTCTGGCGCAGCACTGCCCGTTTTGCATGCGGGAGTTCCGTGGGCGAATCAACCAAGTGGCCCCGTGAATTGAACAACCGGAGACGGCCGGCGCACCGGAATGACTAAGCGGCATCACATAAGAAAGATCATCATTCTGAGCGCAGCGAAGAATTTCGCGAGCGTTGTTCGGCGTTAGACCGCGGCGGAACGCACAGGGTGTGCCTTGTGAGATCCTTCGCCTCGCTCAGGATGACAGACATTTATTGTCACTCATGAAGTCGCCTAAAAGGGGATAGAACGAATACCTTTGGCCGCGGTGAGCCAAAGGATCAACGCGTTCCCGAGCGCTTCCATAGCGACGGCCGCAGAGGGCATGACTATACCATACCGAATCGCAACGGTGGTCACGATCGCCACTGCGATCATCGCGCCGCCGCAGAGCCAGTAGGCGGGTGTGCCGAAGAACTTCGCCATCGGCAGAAAATGGAGGCCGACCACGAAGGAGATGGCCGGGATCCAATAGACCTGCAGCGAAGGATGATTGAGCAGATTGATCGCGATGTTCAGGAGCACAATTTCCAAGGCAAAATTGAGCCAGAACAACATCCAAACGCGGCGGCTGGCAGCCTTCGCGGCCGCGTCGGGCGGAGGCAGAGTATGACTCGCCGTGACCAGACGGCGCGCTCCGAGCAGCAACGGCAAAATGATCGTCAAACCGAGGAGAGCGACAAGCACGCGAACGAAAGCGGGGAACCAGAGCAGACCGTAGGCCATCCAGCACCCGCCGATGAGAGTGCCGACGCCAGCGCCAATCCCGCGACTGCGCAGAATCTGCCCTTTGCTTCTGGCCGTTGCCAACTCTGTCACGCGTCAGTCTAGAGGAAAAATGAGATTGCAGACGGATCTTTTCCTGCGCCAAGAGCAAGCCACCTTGCGAACCCAAGTCGTTTGCCTAACGAACTGCTCGGGCTATTCCACAAGCTCTTCCGGCTGCGCATCCGGAATCGCCGCCGCGCTCGTCAGGCAGCAGCACGCTCGCCGCAACAGGCCGCGACTACAAGCGCTCGTCGGTCTGCTTGCGCGCGATCGGGCCAACCCATGGGATGTCCCAGCGCACGCCGCTGAACGCTTTCACGATCGCGATGATGAGAACGACCAGAAACGCGATTTGCGCCAGCGCGGAAACGAACGCCCAAAGCGCCGCGAGCAAATGCCCGATCCCCGGAACCGACCAGAAGATTTCATGAATGATGCCGGAGAGGATGTTAAACAAAATCCAAATCGCGCCGAAGATGATCGATTGCATTGCGTAAAAGCGAACGAAAGAGTCGCGCTTCTCGAGGATGTAGAAAATGATGCCGCCAATGAGTGGGAAACAGGCGAGCGCGGCAGCTACGTTGGAGGGCAGACCGGTGGACGTGGGATGCGTTGTCGTCGGGATTTCGGGCGCGGGCGCCGCAGCCGGCTGGACGGGATCGATCGGATCGACTGGATCAGGCATGAGGGAATTAAGACAACGGCGCGAACTTTTAGCAAGTCTGCGCTTTAGCGCACGTGGCACTTCCCTCGTTGCTCCTACTCCTGCTCGTGCTCGGGAACGCCGATTTCGCTACCGTTCGGCGCAGCGCCAATGCTAGCGTGCGCGAGATGGAAAGGACGCGAGCCGAAGAACCCACCCGCGGCTTCACTTTGATCGAGCTGCTGGTCGTGATCGCGACGATTGCGATCCTCGCCAGCATCGCGGTGCCGGTTTTTAGTCACGTGCAGGAGCGCGCCCGGGTCACCAAGGACCTGAACAATCTTCGCCAGATCGGCATCGCCACCCAAGCCTTCCTGAACGACCACGACGACCTTCTCTTTCTCCCGACTGACGATTGGATGACAGATCTGCATCCGAAGTATCTCGGCTCGTGGAAAGTTTTTCTCTCGCCCTTCGATCGGCGATCGCCTTCTGAGAGTGATACCAGCGCGCCGATCAGTTACGGACTCAATGCTAACGCCCAGACTTCCAAGGGGGCGCTCTCGATCGATCAAATCGTCAAGCCGAGCGAATTCATTCTCTTCGCTCCGGCCCGGCCTTTCACCAAAACTGCCGGCGACGCTTCGGCGACGGTTTCGCCAGATAGCACCGGGCCGGGAGGTCCGAACGCCGGCGGGACACACTCAAACGGCTCGCACATCGACGCCTGTTTTGCCGATCTGCATGTGGAAAATCTCCCGTGGACCACCTTCCACAGTGACGCGCCCGCGCCGGGCAGCGGCGCCTCTCAGTCAGCCCGGTGGCATCCCGACCCGGCGAATCCGAGTTTGTGAAGAAGATCGCGGTTCGTTGTCGAGGGCCGGCGCCATCCTACGAGGTCTTGATTGGCGATGGCCTTCTCCCCCAGCTCGGCGAATTGTGCGCGCGCCAATCTCTTGGAAAACGCTGCGCGATTCTCACGGATGCGAATGTCGCGCCGCTCTTCGGCCAGGCGGCGGTGGCGAGTCTGCAAGGGGCAGGCTTCGGAACCACGATGCTGACCGTGCCCGTCGGTGAAGAGTCGAAATCGATGAGCCAAGTCGAGGCGCTTTGTGAGCAGCTAAGTGCGGCCGATCTCGATCGCTCGTCGTTCCTCGTGTCGTTAGGCGGTGGCGTCGTCGGAGATCTGGCCGGCTTCGTCGCAGCGATATTTTTGCGCGGAATTCCCTACGTCTCGGTCCCGACCACGCTGCTCGCGCAGATCGACAGCTGCATCGGTGGGAAGACGGGAGTCAACTCGGGCGCCGGTAAGAATTTGATTGGCACTTTCCATCATCCAGCGCTCGTACTCGCCGATTCAGGAACCTTGCGCACGCTGCCGGAGCGGATTTGGAACGAAGGCCTTGCGGAAGCGATCAAGCACGGAATCATTCGCGACCGCAAACTCTTCGACGCGGTCGCAACGCTCGACCGCGAAAATCCCGCCGACTTCGTGGCGCGAAACATGGCGATCAAAGCGGCCATCGTGGAGGAGGATGAACGCGAGGAAAAAAACCTGCGCGCGCTCCTCAATTTCGGTCACACCATCGGACACGCCGCCGAATACGCGGCTGGTTATGGCAGGTTGCTCCATGGTGAAGCGCTCAGTCTCGGGATCGTGGCGGCGGCGCGGATTTCGGTGCAGCGCGCCGGCTTGTCATCAGGCGAATGCGTGCGCATCGTTGCCACGCTGAAGGCGCACGAGTTGCCGACGGTTCTGCCGGCCGATATTTCGCGCGAGAAAATTCTCGAGTCGGTGGAGCGCGATAAGAAATTCAAAGATAGCCGCGTGCGATTCGTCGTCGCGCACGGGATCGGCCGCGCGAGCGTTTCGAATGAAGTGACGATGGGCGATCTGCGCACAGCCGTTGCGGAGTTGTAACTAGGGGCGCGTCTTCTTGAAATACGCGACCAATCCCTCGACCACGCCCTCGACATATTCGCGATAAATGCTCGGTCGCTTTTCGCCCTCGATCGTGCGTTCGCCTTGGTAATCGCCCGCCTGCAGCCGGTCGTAGATCAGCTGGCTGTTCATCACATAAGGCTCGAGATAGACCGTCGGGCAGCGATAGAGCCGTGTCGCCATTAGGTTACGCGCGTAGACATAACCGCTCGTCCCGACCGGGGTGACGTTCTCGGTTTTGTAATGGTAAGGCGGGAGACCAGTCGCTTTCGCCATCGTTAGGGCGATCGTGTCGGAAAGATCCAGCTCCTCCGGATAAGAACGGCTGAGCAGCTTGTGCAACATCTCGCAGCGCTCGTCATCGAGATCGAGCTCGCTCTTGAGATAGGAGCCGTTGACGAGAAGATGGAGATGATCTTTATCGATCAGTGTCGGGTTGGTCGGGTCGCCCCATGGCTCCGCGTTGAAATGCAGGCAGATCACGAGATCGGGCTGCAACCGGTAGTTCACCCGATCGGCGCGCCGGCGGATTTCGCTGTTGCGGTAAAACATCAACTCCTCCTGCCAGCGTATCGTTTTTTCCTTCTCCGGATCGGCCGGGCCGTCGAAATCTTCGCGCGGATCGGTGATGCCGGCGCACTCGAGAAATTGCCGCGCGATCTCGCGAAAGTCCGACGGGCGATAAGGCGTGATCGGCTCAGTCGTCGCGCGGACGAAAGAGACTTTCGCGCCTAACGATTGCAGCCGCGGCGCAAGCATCTTCGCCACCTCCAAGGTCATTTCGCCTTCCTCGATCGGCGGCGCTTTTCCGATTTGATACCAACGTTCCTCCATCTTCGCCCATTTCCCGCCGAGATGGCCGGGATCGAGCGCGATGTGAAAACCGGCAAGCGGACCCGCTGCCGGCGCATGCGCAGGCAGCGCCTTCACCGGCGTCCAGCTGCGATCGACCGGCAGGCGTTCGGCGGCGCTTTCCGCGAAGCGAAGGGTGAAGTAATCGCGGGTCCCTTCCGCGCGCAAAATTCGCGCGCCACCGGCTTGCACCTCGATCAGGCCGGAGCTGATCCCGTGGGTGCAATAGACGTCGTTGAGCAGGTGAACAAACTCGTCGTGCGTGATCGTGCCCTGATATTTCTCTAGCTCGCTCCAATCGGGTTTGCGCCCGAGCGTGCTCAGATTGGTCGCGATTTCGTTAGGCGATTGCTCATCCACTGCCTGCGCCGGCGCTGCACTAAGAAGCAGGACGCCGACGAGCGTGAGGAGAAGGCGAAACATCGTCTTGGGATTCTTTAGTTTAATACGATGATCGGCGATGCTCACGATTCTTTTCCTCGGCGACGTCGTCGGCGAGCCGGGACGCAACGCGGTGATCGCGCGACTGCCGGAATGGAAGCAGGAGTGGAACCTCGATTTCGCGATTGTGAATGGCGAGAACGCCGCTGCGGGGCGCGGGATTACGCCCAAAATTACGATCGATCTCTTACGCGCCGGCGTCTCGGTGATCACGACTGGGGATCACATCTGGGACCAAAAGGAGATCGCGCCTTTCCTCGAGACAGAGCCGCGGCTGTTGCGGCCGATCAATTACCCGCTCGGCGCGCCTGGCGCGGGCACAATCGTGCTCGAGACGGCGAAAGGAAAAGTGGGCGTCATCAACGTGCAGGCGCGCACTTTCATGCAGCCGATTTTGGAAAACCCCTTTCCGATTCTTGATACAGCTGTCGAGGAGATGCGCGCGGAGACGCCGGTCATCGTGGTCGATGCGCACGGCGAGACGACAAGCGAAAAAATCGCGATCGGACGCCATCTCGACGGCCGCGTTTCGGCCGTGCTCGGCACGCATACGCACGTCCAGACCGCCGATGAACAAATCTTCGAGAACGGCACTGCCTTCATCTGCGACGCGGGCATGTGCGGCCCGACGCATTCGATTCTCGGGCGCGCGATCGAGCCGATTGTGGGGCGTTTCATTTCGAATCTGCCGACGCCTTTTCCAATCGCCCGCGGCCCAGTGCGTCTCCGGGGAGTGCTCCTCGAGATCGATGAAACGACCGGCCGCGCTAGCCGCATCGAACGCGTCGACGAGCCCGGCCCGGAGGAGGCGGCCGCGGAAGGTTGAGCGCGGCCCGAGGATGGCAGCTTGCGCTTGCGCGGCGAAATTGTTGCAACCAAAGTCCCCACGCACCCGATGTTATTGTAAAGAATGCTTATGAAAATCTTGAAACGAAGTCTGACCAGCAGCGCTTTGCTTTTCCTTGCAGCGGCGACCTTGCCCACCGGCGCCCGCGCCGATGCCAAAGCCGAAGCTTATAAGTACAGCAGGGAAGCCGTTGCCGCCGCCAAAGACAAAAATTGGGACAAAGCGATCGATCTT
>DASXPA010000169.1:0-11403 GCA_036493915.1 Chthoniobacterales bacterium
GCCCGGCGACTCAAGGTATGATGACGCACCGCGTCGGACCGTCAGAGCAAGGAGAGTTGCAGGGGGCGATCAGCAGCCTGCGCGCAATCGCGATGCTGCTCGGGCCGGGGCTCTTTTCGTTTACCTTTGCCTGGTTCATCAACGCGCGAAAAGGCTGGGTGCTTCCCGGCGGCCCATGGTATCTGGCGGCGACGATGCTCTTCATCGCGATGGCGCTGACTTTCACCGTCGAGCAACCGGAGATGGCGAGGAGCGTCGCGGAGGTGCCGCCGACCGAGCTGGAGTAGCGGGCATGTCGCCATAGCGCTGGCGGCTTTTAGTCCTATCCTTGGCTGCTGGGCGAAAAGCGTCGCGTTCAGGCAAGGCTCGAGCGTGCTGACCGGCGCCTAGCAGAGGCGGACGTGACCCACATTTTTGCGCTTGGCCGCGGGGTTAACCGCTCGGAGTCGCTCTCATTCACGCGCCCGACGGTATCGAGAGTTTCGCAGCCGCGAAAAGCCGGTCAGTTCTTGCAGAAGGCCGGTTCCCGGTAATTTCCCTCGATGACATCATTGCGAGCAAACGCGCCGCCAGCCGCGCGAGAACGACTTGGCCGATCTCGCGCGGCTGGAGCAATTGAGGAGCGAATACTTGCGCCGTCGAGCCGATTGATCGCGCGCCGTTGACCGGCATGGGAGCCGGCTGCAAAACTAGGCGGCATGAAATGCGAGGCATTGAAAGGAAGCGGAGCGCGATTACTATGAGCCGCGGTGGCGAAACGCACTCAGCACAATGCCTGGAATGAAGTCTACGCGCTCCTTCTGCTCTTCAGCGGGACGCTGCTTTTCTTCGCCCTGATCTCTTACGTCCCGAAGGACATCCCGACCTGGTTTCCCCTCCTAAATTCCACTTCGTCGCCGAACCATCCCGCGCAAAATTTCCTCGGCCCGATCGGCGCGGTCGTCGCGGGGATCTGTTACTTCCTCATCGGGGCGGCGTCCTATTTGCTCGCGGCGACCTTGCTCGGTTTCGGCGGTGCGAAGCTGTTTCACGGCGAACTGAGAGTCAGCCGTCGCGTCGGGTGGATGATTCTCTTTATCGCCTCCGGGGCGTGTCTGCTCAATCTCCAGCCGTGGTTTCTGCGCGATTGGCATCGACTCTTTAAAATCCAAGGCGCCGGCGGCTGGGTCGGTTACTTTTTCGGGCGCCACATTTTTCGCCTCGCTCTCGGCAAAGGCTCCGTCATCGTCCTCGGTGCGATTTACCTAACGAGTCTAATCCTCATGACCGGGCTACGACCGGTTTATCTCGTTAGGCAGAGCGTTCTCGGGATTCGGCGCAGTTTTGTCGCCCTCCGGCTTTGGTTGCTCCGGCGGCGGATGCGCCGGGCCGATCTGAAAGAACAGCTCGAGATCAGCCAGCGCCAGATCGACAAACAGACGCGCCTTCTCGAGAAGAAGCTGCTCAAAAAGCGCGGCCCGCTGCCCGAGCCGGCGACTGGCCTAACGATGCCGGAAGAATTTGCCGATCGTCCCGAGCCCAAGGTCGTGGACACGACGGCGCTTCCCTCGGAGCACAAGAAACCTTCTCTCGCCGAGTTGAAGCGCGGACGAAAAGCGAAAACCGCGGCTCCGGCTGCCCTAACGACGGCGGAGAATTGGGACGCGGAGAACTACGAACTGCCCGGGATCGATCTCCTCGAGGAACACGACAGCGCAGGCCGCGTCGCGGCGGACCCGCGGGAGTTGGAGGACATTCAGGAAACGCTCATCGAGACGTTAGGCCAGTTCGGCATCCAGGTCGCCGCCGGCGACATCACCAAAGGTCCCACCATTACCCGTTACGAAGTCTATCCGGCGAAAGGCGTGCGGGTGGATAAGATCGTGAGCCTCGAGCGCGACCTTGCCCGCGCCACGCGCGCCGAACGCATCAACATCCTCGCGCCCATTCCCGGTAAAGACACCGTCGGCATCGAGCTAGCGAACAGTCGCAAGGTCAAGGTGACGCTGCGCGAGCTGCTCCAGTCGGAGGATTGGCACTCGACCGCCGCGAAGCTTCCCATCGCTCTCGGCAAAGATGTTTACGGCAAAACCATCATCGCCGACCTCGCGCAGATGCCGCACCTCCTCGTCGCCGGCACGACCGGCAGCGGCAAGAGCGTCTGCATCAACGCACTCATCGCCAGCATGCTCTACCGCTTCACTCCCGAGCAGCTCCGCTTCATCATGATCGATCCGAAGGTGGTCGAGATGCAGGTTTACAACACCCTGCCGCACCTCGTCATCCCGGTCGTGACCGATCCAAAAAAGGTGCTTCTCGCGCTGCGTTGGGTGATTGATGAAATGGAGAAGCGCTACAAAATTTTCGCCAAAGCCGGCGTGCGCAACATCACCAGCTTCAACGCGCGACCGCCGAAAAAAGTTGTAGCCGGGGGCGCTGAACCCGGCGAGAGCGACGATGCCATGCCTAACGACCAGCCGGGGTCACCGCCCCCAGCTACAAACGCGCGTGATGGCGACGTCATCATCCCCGATCACATGCCCTACATCGTCGTCATCATCGATGAGCTGGCCGATCTCATGCAGACCGCGCCGGCCGATGTCGAGAGCGCGATCGCGCGCATCACCCAGATGGCGCGCGCGGCCGGTATTCATCTTATCGTCGCGACGCAGACGCCGCGTGCCGATATCATCACCGGCGTGATCAAGGCGAACATTCCGAGCCGGATCGCCTTTCAAGTCGCGAGCAAGATCGACAGCCGCGTCATCCTTGATGAGAACGGCGCTGATCGATTGTTAGGCCAGGGCGACATGCTCTATCTGCCGCCGGCCACTTCACGCCTCATCCGCGCCCAGGGCGTGCTCGTGACCGACGACGAAATCGGTCGGCTGATCGATTTCGTTTCCGCGCAAAGCTCGCCTGCCTTCGATCTCGCCGTGCACGAACAGATGACTTCAACCGCCGCACCCGATGACGACGTGACCGACGAAGACGAAGAGCTGGTCGAGAAGTGCCTTGAGATCATCCGCCAGGAAAAACGCGCTTCTACGTCGCTCCTGCAACGCCGGCTGCGCCTCGGCTACACCCGCGCCGCCCGGATCGTTGATATTCTGGAGCAGCGCGGCATATTGGGCCCCGGCGAAGGGGCGAAGCCGCGCGAGATTCTGGTCGATCTCGATGCCGCCGTCTGAATCCCGCCATCCCGATGGAACCTCTCGGTCAAAAGCTTAAGCAGGCGCGTCTCGCGCGAAAGATCACGCTCGAAGAAGCCTCGCGCGTGACCAAGATTCGCCCGGCCCGCATCCAAGAGATCGAGGATGAAGATTTCTCCAGCTTCGCCGGTCTCGCCTACGCGAAAGGGTTTCTTCTTATCTACGGCAAGTTTCTCGACGTCGATGTGACGCCTTATCTCGACGCTTTTGAAACGTCCGACCGGATGACGGTCGAGGGCTATTCGTATTTGCAGGATGGCAGTCCGACCACGCCGTTACCGATCGTGCGCCGGCAGCCGACGAGACGTCCCGGGTTGGTTCCGTTTCTCATCGCCATCGCGGTGCTCGTGATCGGCCTGTATGTGGTGAAGATATTTCTCGATATCCAGCGCATCTCGCCGCCGCACGAGAACGCGCTGGCGACGCCGGCGGCGGGCGCGACCGTTTCGCCAATGCCGCCTGCCGTGACTCCCACGTCGACCGGGATTGTGGCCCCACGTGCGGTGCCTGTGCAAGGGACGCCGGCGAGCGAAGCCGGGGTCATGCCGCCCAGGCCCACGCCGCGTCCAGCGACACCGACGCCGACATCGACGCCGAATGCGACCGAGCCCGAGGTGCGCCGCGCCGAGCCGGTGCATCCGGAAGACCTGCCGGCGAACAGCGCGGCCCCTTCGCCTAACGAGGCGGTGGCTGCCGCTCCCGTGGCGGCAAATCGCATCCAAATTATTCCGCTTCGAAAAACGTTTGTCACCGTCACGGTCAACGGCGCCGATCATCCGACCTTCGCCGGTTGGCTCAGTCCCACGGATGCGCCGCTCGTTTATCAGGCGCAACAAGTGACCGTGAAGGCGCTCGAGCGGGGCGCGATCGAGGTGACGAAGAACGGAGCGGCTGTCGCCGAGGGCGATAAGGCGGTGACAGTTGAATAACGATCCGGTCGCGGCGAGAAATCGCCTAACGAAAGTAGGAATGGTCAGCCTCGGCTGTGCCAAGAATCTGGTCGATGCCGAGATCATGCTCGGCAGCGTGCTGGAGAAGGGGATGCAGATCACGCCTCACGCCGAGGAAGCGGACGTGCTCGTGATCAATACGTGCGCCTTCATCGATGCGGCCAAGGAAGAATCGATTGATGCGATTCTCGAAGCGCACAATCGCCGCCTAACGAATCGGCCCGATCAAAGACTGGTCGTGAGTGGCTGCATGTCACAGCGTTTCCGGGCGGAGTTGTGCGAGCAGTTGCCGGAAGTCGATGCCTTCATCGGGCTCGATCAGGTGCGAGACCTGGGAAGGATCGTTGAGAAAGTTGTCGTAACCGGGCGCGCTGACCCTGGCCGTCCTGCTCTCGCCGGGGTCAACGCCCCCGGCCACAACTTTCGCCGGCCGACTTACATTCCCGATTGGGACACACCGCGCTTCCGGCTCACTCCGCCGCACAGCGCCTATCTGAAAATCGCTGAAGGCTGCAACCATCCCTGCAGCTTTTGCGTCATTCCGCAGATGCGGGGACGGCACCGCAGCCGGCCGCCGCAGTCTGTCCTCGCAGAAGTCCGTCGCCTCGTCGCAGATGGCGTGAAGGAGATCAATCTCATCAGCCAGGACACCACTTACTACGGAATGGATCTTTGGCCGCAAAAGGCCGGCCCACGCCAGCCGGTCGATTCGAGCCGGGGGCCGACCCTGAGTGCGTTGCTGCGCGAGATCGAAGCGATCGAGGGCGAGTTTTGGGTGCGCTTGCTCTACACCCATCCGGCACATTGGAGCGACGACTTGATCGAGACGATCGCGCAATGCCGCAAAGTCGCGCGTTACATCGACATGCCGCTCCAGCATATCGACGAAGGGATGCTCGGTCGGATGCGGCGGGAAACGTCGCGCGCGCACATCGAAGACCTGATCGTTAGGCTGCGCAAAGGCATTCCTGGCGTGGCCTTGCGGACTACGTTCATTGTCGGGTTTCCCGGGGAAGCGGAAGCGGAATTTGAGACATTGCTGGACTTTATCGGCCGCGCGCGTTTCGAACGGCTCGGGATTTTCGAATACTCGCAGGAGGAAGGTTCTCGCGCAGCGAAGATGCCGGAGCAAATTTCTGCCGCGCGCAAACACTCCCGCTATCGTCGCGCGATGACGCTACAACAAAAAATCGCGCGCGAGATCGCGCAGGCGAAAGTGGGCGAGGATCTGACCTTGCTCGTCGAGCAACCCTTAATCGCGCGCACGGAAGCGGACGCGCCAGAGGTGGATGGGCGCGTCATTCTCGCGGAAGTGGCGCCGGTCGGCGAGTTCGTTAGGCGAAAAATCCGGGGTGCGCGCGGCTACGATCTGCTCGCCTGAAGGATTTCGATCGCTCTCGCAGGGCGATTGAATCATTGACAGCATGGGGCGGATTGCGAGAGAGATGTTTAGCGCAGGTCATGTCAGATTTGAACGAACCCCAGAAAGGAACTTTTCGCATCACGTTGCCCCCCCGCACACCCCGGCCGGCTTCCACCTCGACTCACAGAGAGAACGTTCGCGTCCGGATGCCGCACAGTCCGCCAGGCGTAAGAACGCCGGCCCCGCGCGCTGTGGTGCCGCCCGCATCGGAACCGGTTGGACCGTCACATCCACCGGCAGCGCCGCCGCAACCCCCGGCGACAAGGCCAAACGTTCCCGTTCCTCCGCCTGCAAGGCCAACACCAGGCCTGTCCGTCGCGAACGAATCGCCGCCCATGGCTGGCGCGCCAGCCGGCACGGTTTCCGCGCCCCTGCCTCCGGCACCAAAACCGATCCTATCCCCTGATCACGTCTCCGTGCCTCCGCCCGTAGGCAGTCCGTCACCGCCGCGGCTTGAGGTGAAAGAAGCGAGACCCGAAATACCAGCGCCGCCGCCGCTCTCGGTCGCGGCCGCAGCTGGGACAGACAAGCCAGCGGCAACGCAATCCGCGGCAACGATTCCTCCGCCTGCCGCGAAGCCGATGGCGCCCCCCAATCTAATGCTTCGGCGATCGCCCATCGCCGCCATGTCGACTGAAGCGCCAGCGAGACCGCCCCGGCCGTCAGGCGGTCCACCATCGGCAGCAACGCCAAAGCCTCTGGCAGCAATCCGACCGCCAACTGTCGCCCCGTCGCCGCCGGGCCTGACGGAAACCGTGTCAAAGCCAGCGCCGTCGCCACCGAGGCCGCCCATCCTTCCGCCCTCGCCAAACAAACCGGCGGCAGCGCGATCGGCCGCTGCGATTCCTTCCTCCGCTCCTCCTTTACCCGCGGTCCCAACGCCGCCGCCCGGGCCACCATTTCGGCCCGTGGCGCCGCCGCGGCACGTGGACCCGCAGCCCGCTCTGCCATTGAAGCCCGGCCTGCCGAACTTCCTTGCCCCAGCTGCTTTCTCCAGCGCGCTCGGTCCTCGCCAAGAAACTGTCCGCATCGAGACGCCACCGGAAAGGCCAATGAAAGCGACCGTGCGCTTGAGCCCGATTCCGCCGGCCCGCATTTCGCCCGCGGGAATTGTGCGGCCGTCGCCGGTTCCAGTTGCGAGCCCGCGTCCGGCAGGGTTAGTTGAAGGAATCCCGACGGCGTTCTGCTGGGCTCTGCTCGGCGTCTCGGGCCTCACTCTGCTCATTCAACTCTGGACTTATTTCTCTTAAAAAAATCATGGACAACTCTGCGGCAGTAACAATCGACGAAGCGAATTTTGACAACGAAGTGACCAAGAGCACGCAACCGGTGCTGGTCGATTTCTGGGCCGAATGGTGCGGCCCGTGCAAAATGATCGCGCCCGTCCTCGACGAGATCGCGAAGGAGAAAGCCGGCTCGGTCAAGGTGGGGAAGGTGAACGTGGACGAAAACCAGAGCCTCTCCATGCGCTACAACGTTCGCGCGATTCCGACGCTTCTTTTTTTCAAAGATGGCCAGCTGCGCGATCAGGTCACGGGCATGACGAGTAAGAAGGATTTGCTCAGCCGCATCGAAGCGCTCGCCTAACGAGCGCAGGGTACATCGTTAGGTTAAAAGTGACTCTGCCGTCCTGACATTCTTTTCCGCCTCAGCCGCCGAAGCGCAGAGGCGTGCGAGCAACTGAAAGTAGAGGACATGCAGATAGCCGAGGCATTCCCGGGTTTCGATTGCGACCGATTGTTCGAAGCGCAATTTTTCCGCGGGAACACGCTGTGCAACTATATCTGCGATCGTGAATTTCGATTCCAATGGATCCTCAATCGCCAGATCCGTTTTCAACTCCGCGAGATCTTTTTGCAGCTCCGAAGCCATCTTTAGCGCTTGCCTGGAGACCGGACTGCGTGGAGACCGGATGCGCAGATTGCCCAGGAGTTCCGCGAGTCCCAAGAGCTTTTCTTCGAGAGGTGGCATTCGCTTCCACACGGCCTGCAAATGCTCGATGGCTTCCACCGCTCGCTTCAACTCTTCTGAAGTCCGCTCACTTGCACAGATCAAGCGAATCAACCGCCGCGCAGTCAGTTGATCGAAATACGCGAGAGCGTCTTCCGCTTCCGCCCTCATTCTTGCGATCGCCTTCAGCTCAGCCTCAATTTGGGATCTGGAGCGGCGAGAAAGCGAAAACCGTGCGAGCGAAAAGCCCGCGCGGGCATCCCTTAAGACGCGTTCTCGCACAAGCTCGAAACGGCGCCGGCGAGCTTCGAGAAACCGCACGAACGCAGGTTCGGTTTCCTCGCGAAGAGCGATCCATTCTTCGCGCAGCTTGGCGACCTCGTCCGGCAGCTGGTCAGCCCGCGAGGTGAGGTCCGAAGAGTTGAGCGGGAGGGGGCGGCAATAGTGGGCGCGATTCGCGAAGAAGCGGATGACGTCGTCGTTTTGCGAAGGATTGAGTGCCTCGCCGGAACAAAACTCCGCCAAGTCCACTCGAGCGAGCTTTGCCATCGGCATTCCAATGCGTCCGTAAAAGTCATTGGTCACGGAACGAGACAGCTCTTCGAAATCCGCGAAGAGGAAACGCGCTGGTCGAGAGTCAACCAGCGCAGGGGGCTCGCGGAATTGGGTCGCCCGAGCGATTCGCACAGAGTCGCCCGGATGAGTGTCGAACCAGCGCGAACGCGGCGATGAAGTCGGCCCCAAATTCCAAGCTTCGTTTTGCGCAGCCATATCGGCCCGGGCTTCGATCAAAGCGATAAAATTGTCCGCGCATCTCTGACGGGCGAGGCCACGGTTGAGCAGAATCATCGCGCGTTGGAATCCGTCTTGGAGATGCCGCATCCAATGAAGGGCGGAGCCGACGGATTGAACGCCGGAAATTTTTGTCTCGTAACAATCGGCGCCGTATTCCATCTGCCGCAGCGAATAACAACTCATGGCATGGCCGACGAGGAGCAGGCCGTGAAGGATGCGGCGGGTCAGCCAGATAGCCATCTGCGCGCCGAGCAGTGTGATCCGGCCGTAAATAGCTACACGTCTTGGGCCTCTGGAAAGACGCTGCTCGATAACATTTGGCTGAAAGGCGACCCGGCTGAGCCAGGAGTTGAGCTTTCGGATGAGATAGGAGAGGCGCATCCCCGTTCCCTGTGCGAAATGACCGAGCTCGTGCGCCAGCACTCCGCCGAACTCAGCGACAGTTAATTTCGTCGCCAGCGGCAAACCGATCGTAAGGGTTAGCTCCCGCAGAAATAATCCGCGAAAGCCATGGACGAGACTGGCGCTGGCGTTCGGCTGCCAATCGACCACGATCCGCGTGGGCGGCGGCGTCTTAATTAGCGCGCAAATCTGCTCGACGAACTGAAAGAAGACCGGTTCCGATTCACGCGCGATGGAACGCTGGGGCAAGAGCGCCGACTTGGCAGTCAAAAGCGGCCGAAGCATGAACCAGATCAGAGTTACTCCGATCGTGCCCACGGCGAGGTAGGCGACGAGCCCCCACAACTCGCTCCCTTCAGACCAAGAGGCGAGATCGTGGGTCAAATGGAAATAGGTCGCCCAAGCCACAGCCACCGCGAGCCCGAGATAAGCGCACGGTAAAATCAGAAGCCCAATCACGATCGCGGCTAAGGCGAGTCGATAGCGAAAGGAAATCGCGTGGGAGGCGATTTGAGAAGAAGCAAATTCTGGCTGGAAGGTGTGCAAGGTTCCCCGGGGCGTCGGAATCAAGTGGTTATCCATGCGCCCGGCGCGGCTCGAACGCGCAACCTACAGCTTCGGAGGCTGTCACTCTATCCAATTGAGCTACGGGCGCAGTGGAGGCGTGATTATAACGGGGCCGCGTCAATCCTCAACCTGCCTCTCGTAATCGTGCTCGTACTCGTGATCATGATCGACGGGCAGATTGATTTGCCATTGCGAGCAGCATCACGAGCACGATTACGAACAGAGGCCGAAATCAGCCCGTTGCTTTACAACCCGCCTCAGTCGCGCTAGGTATTCGGCCCTCTTCTTCCCGAGGAGACCACGCTTATGAACATCATCGATACCATCGCTAAAGAGCAGCAGAAAACCGACGTGACCAAGTTCAAGGTCGGCGACGGGGTGCGCGTCCATACCCGTGTGCGCGAGGGGGAAAAGGAGCGCATTCAGATTTTTAGCGGCATCGTTATTGGCCGCAAAGGGACGGGCTTGAATCAGTCCTTCACGGTCCGGCGCATTTCCTACGGCGAAGGCGTTGAGCGGGTTTTCCCGATCCATTCTCCGCGCATCGCGAAGGTGGAAGTGGAGAAACAAGGCAAAGCCCGGCGCGCGAAGTTGAACTACCTGCGCACCCGCAAGGGCAAGGAAGCGACCGCCGTTCGAGAATAGTTTTTCGTCCACAGATTTCGCAGATTTTCACCGATTTTTAGCAGGCGCGCTCGCGCCTCCTTTTGGTCGATGGAAATCAATCTGTGCAAATCTGCGAAATCTGTGGATAAACTTCCCGCAGGATGCGCTGCGGATTTCGGCACGAGAACAGACTCCGCTCGTTAGGCATCGTCCGGATCGCGGGCATCGATGAAGCCGGACGCGGCGCGCTCGCCGGCCCGGTGGTCGCGGCGGCGGCGATTTTGCCGGAGCGTTTTCGCCTACGGAAATGGAAGCTGAGAGATTCCAAGCAGCTTTCACCCGAGAGGCGCGAAGAAATTTATGAATACCTGGCGAGCCGACGCGAGATCCTCTGGGCCGTCGGCATTGTCGATAATCTTGAGATCGATCGCATCAATATCCTCCGCGCTTCGCATCAGGCGATGCGCATCGCGGTCGCTGGCCTAACGATGGCGGCGGAACATGCGCTCATCGATGGCCTCCCGGTCTTTCCTTTTCCGCTGCCCCAGACCGCGATTATCGATGGCGATTGCCTCAGCTTCAGCATCGCGGCCGCGAGCGTGATCGCGAAGGTCACGCGCGATCGATTGATGCGTGATTTCTGCGCGCAGTTCCCGCAGTATTGCTTCAGCCAGCACAAAGGCTACGGGACCGAACTCCACCTTCAGAAACTTCATGAGCACGGGCCTTGTCCGATTCACCGCCGCTCGTTTGAGCCAGTGGCGCAGCCGCTTTTCGCCTTCTAGTCGGGCGCATCTCCGGCTCGGAGTGCGCGGGGAGAAACTGGCTGGGCGTTTTCTTCGCCGGCACGGTTTCAAAATCCTCTATCGCAACTTCCGCGGCCGGCGCGGCGGGGAGATCGATCTCGTTTGCCGGGATGGCGACACACTTGTTTTCGTGGAAGTAAAAACGCGAACGCGGGAGGATTTCGGTCGACCGTCGGCTGCGGTCGATCGGCAGAAGCGGCGCCGGATTTCGTTAGGCGCATTTGCCTGGCTGCGCCTCCTCGGGAACCCGGAGATTGCTTTTCGTTTCGATGTCGTAGAGATCGTCGCGGCGGAGAATGCCGCACCGCGGATCGAGTTGATCCGCAACGCGTTTCAGTTGCCGGCGCCTTACATCTACTGATGCAGGTTCGTTAGGCTGCCGGCTCTTCCTCGGGTCGCACCGTCGGTCGGCCGTCCTTATCCACGAACCAACGTGCAAGCAAAGTGTCGGACGAGGAGTGCGCCACGATCGATCCCGCAATGACCAGCGCGACGAGCCGGAAGAGGCGTTCTGCGTGAGGCACGCTGCGTTGGAAGAGAAGCAGTCCATAGACAACCGAGGCGAATCCTTTCGGGCCGAACCAACTTGCCGTCAGCCGTTCACGCCAGCTGAGTTCGCTGCGCCAGAGCGCGATGAGCATCGCCGCAGGTCGCGCAAGGACCAGCGCGAGCGCAGCGAAAAGAAAATCCAGCGCGTGCAGCTCGACGAAAAG